>NZ_CP059599.1:636247-954371 GCF_022369455.1 Campylobacter sp. RM5004
TACCCTTATCGTGTGGTAACGGATGAGCCAAGCAAGCTTCTTCTATGATTTGATTTAGCTTAGAAGTTTGGATTTTTTGAATATAGTTTGAATGCACTTTTAATATTAAATCTAAAAGATTTTTAATGCGTTTTTTACTAAGTGCAGAAACGCTAATAATCGGAGCATAAGCTAAGAATTTAAACCTATCAAGTCTTAAATGCTTACAAACTTCATCAAATTCTTTATCGCTTTTACCGCATAAATCCCATTTATTTAGCACTATTATTACGCCTAAATAGTTTTTACCTAAAAGTCCTGCAATTCTTTCATCAAGCTCGTTAAAGCCTTCAGCAGCGTCAAGTACAAGCAGTGCTATATGTGAGTTTTCAAGCATTTTTTCAGTGCGATTTAGAGCGTATTTTTCTATTCCTAAAATCTTACTTCTTCTTCTAATTCCTGCAGTATCAATGAATTCTAGCGTTTTGCCATTATATTCTATGCTTTCATTTACAGGATCAATCGTAGTTCCTGCAATGCTACTTACAACACATCTTTCATCATTTACAAGCGCATTTAAAAGCGAGCTTTTACCTACATTTACACGCCCTAAAATAGAGATTTTTATATGATTTTCATCAATTTCGCTTACTTCATTAATGCCTTCTTCATCATACTCGCCTGCTATGTTTTCATCTAAGAAATCTTCTAAACTAAGTTCGCTAGTATCTTCTACTATACTTTCACGCAAATGTGAGCTTAAAAATTCGCTTAATTCTTCAATACCTGTTGCATGTGATACGCTTATATTAAATACATCTTTAAAACCGAAGCGAGTAAATTCATGACTTCTTTCTTCATCACGCTTGCTATCAACTTTGTTTATAACTAAAGCTGTTGGTTTTTTTAACTTTAATAAATCATAAAAATAAGCCCTATCATCATCATTAGCACCTAATTTACAATCTACCATATAAACAATTATATCAGCGTCTTTTGCTTCTTTTAAGGTGTTTTTCTTTACATTTTGAAATAATTCATCTTTATCATCAAGCCCACCACTATCAACCAAAATCGCCTTTTTGCCATTTATATCTATTATTTTTCTATTTGTATCTCTTGTCGTGCCACTTACATCTGAAGTGATTGCTAGGCGTTCTTTTGCTAAGCGATTAAAAAGTGAACTTTTGCCAACATTTGGCTTACCGATTAACATAATTTTTTGCATTTATATCCTTTATTTTAAAAACTACTCATTGTAGCTTTTATTGTTTAAGTCCTAGCAAAGTATCAAGCATTTTATCAACCGTTGTAATAATCTTAGCACTAGCACCAAAGCTTGCTTGATATTTCATAAGGTTACTTAATTCCTCGTTCATATCAACGCCGCTTACTGATTGAAATTCAGCCGTAACATTGCTTAAAATTGCTTCATTTGTTTTATGCAATGTATTGTTATTTTGTGCTCTTGATGCAATATCTGTTGTTATATATCTATAAAAACCTTCAAAAGTTGCTTCCGTGCTTTCTCCTTTTGTATCATAAAATTTAATTTTATCATATTGTAATTGAGTGATTGCATTAGCTACGTCGTTGTTTCCATCAGCTCCAGAGCTACTTGCTCTAAGTAGTGTCGGATCATGTCTTAAGCTAGTATCTACATCAATATTACTAGCATCAGTTCCTTCAAAAAACTTACCTAAGCCAAAAATACCAGGAAAATTTGTCCCATGATCTTCAACTCCTACCTTATAGCCATCAAGCTTAGGAATAAGACTAAAAATTCCACTATCTTTAGTCTCATCATAAGAATAATCAGCTGTAAAATAATCATCAAAATCGTTTAAAGTGTTATTATCGTTATTATCATCTGTGTTTGAATTAATTTTTTCAAGCAAACTTGAGCTTCTAGCTCCGCCTGTCATTGAAGTGCTTGTATCAAGTGTGATTGTTTTTCTAGCTACTTCTTTTCCGTTATCATCATATACTATTAAATCAAAAGTTCCTGTTTTTAATCTATTATCAGCATTCATAATAACATCATCACCCTTTAGGTGTGAAACTTCATTTGAAATTATTTGTTTTTGTGCTGCTCTTGAATAGATATTATTTGTTTCTGTTATTAGAGTTTTTGCAAATGAATCCATATTGTTTATATAATCTTGCAAAATTCCATCATCAAATCTATTTGTTTGAGTATTAAACTCACGACCTCTTAAGTCAAGTTGAGCGCCTAATTGACCACCGCTTAATTTGGTTGTTAAATCAGCAGTAGTTCCATCTTGAAGTTCATAATATATTCTTTGAAATGGACTTCCTGCTGCAACGCTATCAATCTTTAATGGATGAAATGTAGTGCCATCAACTATTGAAAAACCTTCAATATTTAAATGATAATCTATGCTACCATCTTTAATATTTGTATCAAATGATGAGTTTTGCTCTAAATTATCTTTAAAAACTTGAGATTTAACAAGTTTTGAAAGTCTTAATTCTAATTCATCTCTTTTATCTCTTAAATCATTAGCCATAGAATCACCTGCTGACTCACTTGCTGCTATTTGGCCATTGATTGTTGCTATATCTTTTCCTATTCTATTTATTTCTTCAATGGTTAAAACAATATCATCATTAACAGAATTTTGCATTTTAAAAAGGTCATTTCTAGTTGCGCTTATATCTTTAGCTAAGGTTTTTGAAACTTGAATTAAGTTAATTTTCATTGCACTATCTGCTGGATGGCTTGCATAATCATTCCAAGCTTTTTGGTATTGTTGCAAGTCATTTAATATACCAACATCTTTTAAGTCAGGAAATCTTTGTGCTACTTCTTCAAGTTTGGTTTTAAAATATTTTGTATTTTCTACATTATTTGTGTTATCTCTTAGTTTTGTGAAAACATACTCATCATGAATTCTTACTATCTTATCTACTTTTGTACCAAGACCAATATCTCCTGCTCTAACATGCAGAGCATCAGCAGCTGATTGAACTACTCTTTGTCTTGTGTAGTATGGATTATTTGCATTTGTAATATTGTGTCCTGTTGTAGATATTTGAACCTGTGCAGCACCTAAACCACTTACACCGGTGTTTAATGTTGAAAATATACTCATAAAATAACCTTTAAAATATTTTTATAATCTTTAGCAAAATATATTCCATATCGTAAAAATCTCGTTTAACTTTATACTTAATTGAAAAAATAATTAATTTTTTAGGATATTTTTTAATTTCTATTTTAAAGGTTTATGATATGTAAAACTAATTTATTATTAAAAATAAGAAGAAATTAAAATAGGAACTTAAAAGTTATAGCAAAATAAAAAGTCTAATTCCTATTTCAAATTCTTTTTAAATTCTAAAGAATTTGAAATAGGAATTTAAACATCTTTAATGAAATTAAAATCTAATTTTTATTTTAAACACCTAAAACAAATTAAGCTAAATATATGTAAAAATGAAAAGAATTTGAAATAGGAATTTGATTAATATATTTTGTTTTAATAGTAAATATTGAAGCTTTATGTTTATGAAATATTGATATTTACAAGCCAAAAAGGCTTGTAAAATTAATCTTGTCCGTTTCTAACGAATGCAGGTTCATTAAAATCTCTTGTTTTATAATCAACTTTTATAGTTCCACCACTTACTTTTTGTAATTCTGGTTGAGCTAATTTATAAGTTATTTCTTCTTCGCGTTTTTTGTTTTCTAATTCTATTTGAGCTTTTTGTGCTCTTGATTCATCAAAACCTGTTGCAATGATAGTAACTTCTACTGCATCAGCAGGTAAATCCTCATCTAATACATGCCCGCAGAATACATTCACATCTTCACTGCTTGAATTAGATATATCTTCCATAGTTTCAACTAATTGGAAGAATGGAACATTTTCGCCATAGCTAAAGAATACAATCATAGCTTTTGCATCTTTTAAATCTGCAATATAATTGTCTAATAATGGTGAATTAATAGCATTTTCATAAGCTTCTCTTATTGAGTTTTCGCCTTCAGCTCTACCCATACCCATTAGAGCAGTTCCTCTATGGCTCATTACTGAAGTTACGTCAGCAAAGTCTATATTTGTATCACCTTCTACTAATAACATTTTGATAATACCTGTTACAGCATTTACTAAAACATCATTAGCATATTTGTTTGCTTCTCTTGTATTTAAATTTTTAGGAACTACTAATTTAAGCTTATCATTTTGTATTAAAATAACACAATCGCTTTCTTTCTTTAATTCTTCTAAACCTTTTTCAGCTGCTTTAATTCTAGCTTTTTCATAACTAAATGGAAATGTTGCAACAGAAACTACTAATATACCTAAAGATTTAGCGATTTTAGCAATTACTGGACCAGCACCTGTTCCTGTTCCACCACCTAAACCTTCAGCTATAAATAATAATTCAGTTCCTTCTAATTGTCTTCTTATTTCATCTTCTACTTCTTCAGCTGAAATTCTTCCGATTTCAGGATTTGCACCTGCTCCACGACCATTTGTTTTCTTAGGCCCTAGTTGTATTTTTATACTAGCTTTTGATCTATTTATATCTTGGATATCAGTGTTTGCAATCATAATATCTACATTAGAAATATCAACTTTTAACGAACTAGCACAAGTTTCTACAATATGATTAATCATATTGCCACCAGCTCCACCAACTCCTATAACCTTTATCTTTACACCACAATCCATTTCGTTCTCCATAACCTTAAAATCTATATTATCGCTTGAAAAATCAAAATCCATTTTTAAAATATCCTTTCTATAAAAATACAAACTTTCTTCCAAATTCTAGCAAAAAATCCTTCTGTTTTTTCATCACTAGGAACAATTTTTAGTGATTCTAAAACTTCATCTTTTTCACTTGTTTCAGGTTCAAGCAATTTTTGTTCCTTTGTGTCTATATTGTTGTAATAAACTTCTTCATTTTTTGTTTCTATGTCAATTTTTGTTGAAAAATCCATTACTTTTTCAAAATTATTATTTTTTTGTCTTGTTAGTAAAACACCAGCCGAGTTAAGCTCATATTTGGTATGAAATCCACTTGCATACATACATAAACCAAGAAGACAAGTGTATTCAGGCATAGTGAAAATTTCATTATCTCCATAAAATACTTTATTTTTTTCTATTAATGTTCTAACTGCTTTGTTATTAAATTTAGGACTTGCTCTTTCTGACATATTGTCAATTTTAAAGCAACCACCTGTTAAAACTACTCTTGAGAAAAACTTCTCATAAGGACTATCATCAATACTTGCATAAATACATTCAAGCATTTCAGTTAATCTCATATTTACACATTTTGAAATAGATTCAACAGAAACTCTATCAAGTGCTTGAGAGCCAGTTTTGTAATATTCTACATGAGTTGTATTTTCTTCATCTTTAAATAATGAAAATTGTAGTTTAATTTTATCCGCTACTTCATTGCTAGCAGTTAAGTATTTAGCTATATCGCTTGTAATATGCCAAGAACCAAACGGAAAATAATACATCCATATAATTGAGTTGTAAGCATAAATCGCTATATCACATACTTGCGAACCACAATCAATTATTGCAACACCATTTTCTTTTTCATCATTATTTAGGCAGTAAATTGCATTTGCGTATATTGAAGATACTAAAACATAATTTTTAATATCAGCATTTGATAAAATTTGTTTTATATTTTCGTAATCATTTTTGTTGATTGTAATTATATTTGCTTCTAGTCTAAAACTAGATGCCATCATACCTAGTGGATCTTCAATATTATCAGTATTATTTGCTCTAAATCTATAAGGTAATATGTGAATTGGAGTTTGGTCTATATTTATATCAGCTGATGTTTTTGCTGCATTAATTGCTTTTTCAATATCTTTTAGAGTAATAGCAGAACCATTTGCATCAAGTCTAATATCTGCATATCCTGTAACTGAATTTGTATAAGCACCACTTACTGATACAGCTATTTTATCAATATTAATGCTTAAATTTTCTTTTACTTTACTTACAGCTTTTTTAATGGCATTACTAGCATCATTTATGCTAGTAATTTTACCTGATTTTATTCCATAGGTTTGAGTGTTTGCAACACTTACTACCTTAATACCTTCTCCATCAAAACTAACAATAGCAACTTTTATTAAGCTAGAACCTAAATCAATGGCTAAAATATTCAAAATTCACTACCTTTATAATAATTTTTAATTTGATAACGCTTTTGTAGTTCTTTTAATAAATCATCAAACATTAAGTTAAAATTAATATTTTTTAATTCACTAGCAAACGCAACTTCTTCTTTTTTATCTACATTATTTGTAAGCTTTTGAGATAAAATCTCATATACAACTACTTTATCGCTTAATATCACATAAGATTTCTTATCTTCTTTTAAGAATAACTCACTAACAAATGTAAAAAATTCTATATCTGTTAAATCGGTATTATTTTTAGAAACTTTAGAGATAAAGCCTATATTTTTACCATTAATTTTATCTTTTTTAATTTCTTCTTGTGCTACTTTTTCTAACATTTCTTTAAATTTATAGTCTTTATAATCTTCTTCAGCCATGGTTTTTGCTGCTTCAAAATCTAGCTCTTTTGGTTCATTTATTTTGTTTAATTTCACGATATAGTATTTTTTATCCATAATAAATGGCTTGCTAAGTTCATTTTCTTTTAATTCTTTGTTTAGTAAAGCTATTTGTGAATATGGACTTTCAACGCTTGTTTTTTGGAAGTTAATTTCACCTTTTTTAAGCTTTACATAGTCTAATTTTGCATCTTTTTCTAATAAGCTTAAAGCAAAATCAATTTTTACATTTTCTAAAGCATCTTTAAATTCTTTAATCTTATTATCTTCATCTTTGTAATTAAATTTATTATTTTCCCAATATGCTTTTAATTCATCTTCTTGTATATTGTCAAGTTTTGGCTCTATTGAATAAATTGAGTATTCATAATTTAATTCGCTTTTATAATCGCTTTTATGTTCTTCCCAGTATTTTTTTAACTCATCAAGATTAATTTCTATTTTATTAGCTTTTGCAGACAAATCAATAATCTTTAAATTAATTTCATCTTCCATATTTATACTTGAGTTTAGTATTTCAATCTCTTTTTGATTTGCTGGTATATTAAGTAATTTTAACATTTTAGAAATTTCTAATTTTTCTTTTATTTGTTTTGCAAATTCACTTTCACTTAATCTTAAAGCTTTTAAATATGAAAGATATTTTTCTTTATCAAAGCTTGTGTCTGTTTCACTTTTTTGAAACATTTTATCGCTTGCAATTGTTTTTAAAACTTCATCATCACTAGCATAAAACCCTAAGTCTTGAGCATAATTTAATAATAACTTTTCTCTCATTAAATCAATTAAAGCTTGTTTGTCAAGTCCTAAAGCTAAAGCTTGTTCGTTTGTTAATTCTTCGTTTGATAGCTGACTTTGAATGATATAAAGCTCATTATATTTATCGTTAAATTCTTTATGTGTTATACCTAAATTACCTACTACTGCTACATATTTATTTCTTGAACTATTTAAATCAACACTACCCCAACCAACAGTTCCCGCACCTACGAAAGCGATAACGCTAATCCAAATTGTTACAACTAAATATTTTTTATGACGCTGCATCCAAGTAATCATTATTTATCCTATTTTCAAGTGTTTTAAATGAAAAATCCTATCTTATAAGCATTAACAAAAGTTTAATTTATACAAGAAATTTTAGCTTCTAAATCAATGTCAAAAATTCTTGCAAATAAGGTATTAAAATCTCTTTCAAAAATGATTAAACCTAAATTACGAATTAATAAAAAATTTAAATTATTTTTATTTAGTTTTTCAAGTAAGGCTTTATTATTGTTTAAGATATCGTTACTTTCAACGAAGAAATCTTTATTTTTATAAGTTAATTTTGATCGTTTGCAAATGCTTAATATTTCTTTAGAGCATACAATGGCAATAACTTTAGCTTGAGCGAAATTATTATAAATTAGCGAATGCAATTTAGCCATTTTACAAGCGTCTTTATATTTATAATTTTCGTTTAATAAAAGTTTGGTAAAAAAATTATTTTCTTCAGAATATATTAAATTTTTATTTATTATAAAACTATTATCTTCAAATCTTGTAGAAATTGAGCCATTTAGTCCATATAAAAAATCTTTTTCATACATAATTTTTGCATATTTTGTAATTTCAATAAACATTATTATTCCTTGTTAAAAACTTTTATTTATTATATATGTAATAATAAATTTTAAGGTTATCATTTGCAAATTCATATTCCTGTTTTAAAAGAAGAAGTAATTAAATTATTTAAAGATTTAGATAATGGTTATTATCTTGATGCTACTTTAGGATATGCTGGTCATGCTAGTGCTATTCTTGAAAATAATAATAAATTAAATCTTTTTGCTTGCGATCAAGATGATGAAGCTATAAATTATTCTAAAGAAAAACTTAAAAAATTTAATAAAGATATTCAGATTTTTAAAACTAATTATGAGAATGTTTTTAATTTTATTCAAGATACTAGCAATATTAGAGGGGTTTTAGCTGATATTGGAGTTTCTAGTTTGCAGCTTGATAAAGATGATAGGGGATTTTCTTTTGAATCTAGCGAGTTAGATATGAGAATGAATAAGGACAATTCTTTAGATGCTAAAGAAGTGCTTAATACTTATTCTAAAGATAAATTAAGCAAGATTTTTCAAGAGTATGCAGAATTACCAGAAAAACTTTCAAACGATATAGCTTTAAATATAATCAAAAATAGACCTATAAACTCATGTAAAAATCTAAGTCAAATCATAGGAAATGCTAAATTAAACAATAGAAATGTAAGTTTAAAAACCTTAGTATTTCAAGCAATAAGGATTGAAGTAAATAATGAGCTTGGGGTTCTTAAAAATTTTTTAGAGCAGGTTAAAAATCTTAAAGATTGTTTGGTTTGTATTATAACTTTTCATTCATTAGAAGATAAAATTGTAAAAGATACTTTTAAAAAGTGGGCTAGTAATTGCATATGCGATGAGTTTGCAATAAGGTGTGAATGTGGTAATAATCATTCTTTAGGTAAAATAATTACAAAAAAGCCAATAGAACCTAGCAAAGAAGAAATTAAATTAAATTCTAGATCAAGTTGTGCTAAATTAAGAGCGTTTTATTTATCAAAATGAAAAATATTAGAACAAGCACCGAAGAAAAAGAAGAATTATTATTAAATAAACATCAAGATTATTCAATTTTGGGTTTTAATAAAAGAATAGTTTTAGTGTTTTTTATAGCTATGATAATTTCTCTTAGCTTAGTTTGGGTTAGATTACAATTATATGAATCAAGCAAGATCTATGCTCAATTAAAAGATAAAAGAGAAGTTTTAAGCGAAGAAAACAAAGAATTAAAAAGAAAAATAGAAGCATTACAATTTAAAAATAAAATCACTAATTATTTTGAAGTGCAACATGGAACTAAGTAGGTATTATTTAAATCAACAATTTTTAAAATTAAAAGCGTATTTTCATAAGTATGATCCTAGTAATTTTTCATTACTTTATGCTCTAAAGGCTTGTGTTGGCTTAGGAATTTGTCTTTTACTAAGTCATTTTATTATAGATACTCGTTATATTATTTTTAGCGTTTTATCTTGCGTTTTTATATTTTATATGAATAATTTTAATTCAGTTGGAATTAAAAAAATTTTATATTTAGCTGCCTTTACTTTTTTTGGTTGTTTATTTGCTTTAATAGTGCCGTTTTTAATAAAGCTTGGATTTTTTATAGCAATTCCTGCATTTATATGGATATTTTTAGTTATTTTTTCTGGAGCAATATCGCAAGATGCCTTAAAAATAGGTATTTATGTAACCTTATTATTAATGGCTATGCTAATTACTGCGAGTTTAAATAATTTTGATAGCAAAGAAGTCTTTTATGCTACTTTGGTTGGCTCTTGTGTGGCTACTATTTTTAGAACTTTTGCATTTTATACTTATGGTGGATTTACTAGAAGAAGCTTTATAATGTTATTAAATGATTTGATTTATATAAGCGAAAATATCACTAACGATAAATATGAAGTTTGGCAAAATTTATTTGTAACTAGGATTAATGAGTTTAAAAGATTATTTGAGAGTAAATCAGTAAATATTAAAGACTCAAGCCTTATAAGACATCAAGAAATGGCTATGTTTTATTTGTTAAAATGTGAAGAAATAGGGCTTGCATTAGTTTCTCTTAGAACATTTTTTAAACAAAATTCTACAAATACACATATAAAAAATATTCAAAATGAAATAATTTATAATTTAGAAGAATTAAAAAAGATTTTTAAAGATGAAAAGGTAAATCTTAAATCTTTTTATTTAGATAGATTAAAGCAATTAAACACCTTGCCTATATTATGCACTTTGGTTGAAGTTTTGTACTATAAATTAGAGTTATTTAAACAAGGTGGTGCAAAGCAATTAGTATTAAAGCCAAAAGATAAAAAAATCACCTTTGATACAATAAAAGAAAAATTTAATTTAGATAATAAATACTTTAAATTTTCAATAAAAGTTGCTTTAGCTACTTCTTTTTCTTTATTTTTGGCAATATTTTTTAAAATTGATCATGGGATTTGGATTGCGATGGGAGTTTTTACTCTATTTAAAGAAACAATCAATTCAACCACGATAAATAATAAAGAAACAATATATGCAGCCTTAATAGGCTTTGCTTTAGGATTATTGATAATATTTTTTATACATTCAAAATTGCTTTTTTTAATTTTATTTTTATCTTATTTTGCTTGTATTTATTTTAAGCATTTTCCTTATTTTATAGCAACTATTTTTATAATGCTAAATCTTGCTATTTTGTTTGCTAGTTTGGGATTAGATTATGAAAGATTGCTTGCTTATAGATTACTTGATTTTTTAATAGCTTTTGTTATTGTGTATTTTTTCTCTTTACTTTGGCCTAGTAAAAGTGAAGATGATATTAAGCCAACTTTAAAAATTGCGATATTAAATCTAATGAATTTCTTAACTTCAATTATCAAAAAAGAAGATTATTTAACTTGCGAAAATCAAATTTTATTAAACATTAAAAGTTTGAAAAATATATTGTATGAAAGCAGAACAAAACATAATAAAGTAGAGCATATTAGATTGCTTGAATCAGTTTTAGAAATGAATAATTTGTGCATATCGCTTAATGATTATATATACTCAAAGCATAATAAAGTGCAGTTAAAAGAGCAATCAGATATCATGATATTAATCACTAGATTTAAGATGATGGATAATATTAGTAATGATTTGCCATATTATTTTTACGATGAAGTAGAAGACAAGATTTTAAGTAATGATGAAAGGATTAGATATTTTATAAATCAAATCTCAAAAAGACAAGATGTAGTGTATAAATATCTAATAAATAATCAAAATTAATTTATATTGAAAATTGAAAGGAATTTGAATTAAGAATTAGACTTTTGTAGATTTAAATTCCTGTTTCAAATTCTTAGGATTTTTTATAATCAGTAGTTTTAATTAATAATTAAGCTTGTTTAATAAAGTAAAACAAACAAGGATTGATTATATTTAGAAGTAGATTAAAAGATCTTCAAAAAACCATTAAATGAAAAGATTTATCTATAAAGGTGATAAAATAATAACGCCGATTTATTTTCTAAATAGTAAAAGCTCATCATTACTTAAAATATACAAAAAAGTTTTAATCAAGCTTTTTATCAATAATGAATAAGTTTTTATTTTAAACTAAGGAAATTAGACTTTTGTGTATTTAAATTCCTATTTTAAATTCTTAGGATTTTTTATAATCAGTGAAGTAAATTATCAATAAAACTTAAGGAGTTAAATAAGCTAATAAATGTAAAATTAAGTGTCAAATTCCTATTTTAAATTCTTAGTATTTTTTGCATTTTAAAATTAAAGAATTTGAAATAGGAATTATAAGTAATGAAATTAATTACTTTTAGTATTTATAAGATTAAGCTAGGTTTTATCCTAGCTTAATTTTTAGTGTAGTTCTTTCCAGATAGCGTTTTTCCAAGCATATGCTAAAACAGCTAATAGTGCAAAATAAGCCATTATTTTTAAGCCTAAATCTTCTCTTTCAGCTTTTTTGCTATCGCCTACATTTGTAAGGTAAGTTACTATATCATTTTGAGCTTGTTCATTTACACCAACTCTAGGCATTGCAGTTCCTGGAAGTTGTTTTTGTGTATCGTTTATGAACTTATGTAAGTAATCTTCACCTTTTGCACGAATAATTATTGATAAATCAGGAGGAGTTGAACCCATATAATCTTTTAAATCTCCACCATTTACTTTAGCAATAAAGCCATCATATTTTACATCATGGCATCTTCCACAAGCATCATCAAATACGATTTTTCTATTTTCAAATTCAATTTTAGCAGCTTTTTCACTATCGCTTAATTTGCTTGCATTAATTTCACTTGCAATTCTTGCTTTTTTATCATCTAAAGCAGCTTTTCCTATGCTGTTTAAATAAGCTACTAGATTTGCTACTGCTTGTGCGTTTTCATCATTGATACTTCCATCATCTTCTAAGAATGCAGTCATCATAGGATGTGGATTTTCTTCATTGTATTTTTTATGGTTTTTCATTGCTAATGCAGGGTTAATTGAAATAGCCATTAAGAACTTATTATCATAAATAGCACCTGCTGTGCTTAAATCAGGAATGATTATTCCTTGAGCTCCGATACCATCATCTGCATCATTAAATCCTGCAAAACTTGCTCTATGACAGCTTGCACAATTTGCTTCAAAATCAGCTTTACCAGTTTCTACATCACCTTTTAAGCTTGCGATTTTGTCTACATTAGCCCAAAGTTTTTTTGTATCTTCTAATTGTTTAGTAGCTGATTCTATATCTTCTTTTTTGCCACTTGCATTTGCTTTTTCAAGTTCTACTTGAGCTTGAGCAATATCTCCTGCTTTTAGGTCAAAATTTACATTGCTAGTATGCTCGTGCATTTGTGAATGTGCATAAGGCTCAACACCCCAATAAACAATACCTGTAAAAATAACTAATATTGCAAATATTTTTAACTCTTTCATTACTTAGCCTTTCTTTCCATAAGAGTAATTACCGGTAAAACCACTATTAATAGTGCTAAGAATGTAACAGAAGCAACAGTTGCTATTGTATTGTTAATTCCAACAGGAGGTAATTTACCATAAATTGTAAGAACTATCATATCAATTACTAATAACCAAAACCATACAAAGAATGCTCCACGCTTATGTGCAGGTGCAACTACATTTGAGCGGTCTAGGAATGGTAATACAAAGAAAATAACTTGTGCAATACCAAAGCAAGCAAGTCCTATTTCATAAGAAAATCCTCTTAAAATCTCATAGCTCCATAAGAAATACCACTCAGGATAAATATGTGGAGGAGTTTTTAATGCGTTTGCTGGTTCAAAGTTAATTGGATCCATAGCAAAATCATAGTGATAGCAAACTAAGTAAAAATAAAAAATCATAAATAAGCAAACATAGAAAATATCTTTGCATAAAAAGTCAGGCCAAAATGATATAACTTTTGCTTCTTTTTTCTTACCTGCTAAATATTTTTCAGCTTCTAAATCAAAATCAATTTCTTCTGCAATTTCATTATTTACATGTGGAAATCTTAAAGCATAGAAGTGAATTGCAATGAAAGCAATTACAACGATAGGAAGTAAGCAAACATGTAACATGAAAAATCTATTTAATGTAGCATCTCCTACTGCATAATCTCCTCTAATCCATTCAACTAATTCAGCACCAATAAATGGAATACCACCGAAAAGATTAGTAATAACCATTGCTGCCCAGTAGCTCATTTGTCCCCAAGGTAACATATAACCACTAAACGCTTCAGCAGAAAATAATACGAATAATACCATACCACTTATCCAAATTATCTCACGACCTTTTTTATAAGAGCCATAATAAATTCCTGTAAATAAGTGAATATACATGATTAAAAATACAACAGAAGCAGCAACCCCGTGCATATGGCGCCAAAGCCAGCCGTATTCAACTTCTTGCATAATTGTTTTATTAACACTATCAAAAGCTAGTGCAACATCAGGCTTATAATACATTACAAGCAATAAACCTGTTACGAATAAAATGGCAAACATAGTAAGTAAGATTACTCCCATTGCCCAAAGAAAATTAATTTTTTTTGGAATCCAGTATTGTGTCATCATAACTTGCATAAATTTTTTGATTGCAAGTCTTTGATCTAGCCAATCAACAATTCCATTTGATTTTTCAAAATGTGCCATGATTAAGCCTTTCCTGCATTTTTCATAATTTCTTCATACTCTTTACCGATTTCACCTAAAACTAATTTTGTTCCATCTATTGCAAAAGGTGGAATTTCAAGTGGAGTTGGAGGTGGTCCAGCCATATTTTTACCATTTATATCAAATACGCCACCATGACAAGCACAAACAAAGTTTTTATCTTTTTCATGGTAAGCGGGAATACAGCCAAGGTGAGTGCAAAGTCCTATAACAACGGTATATCTAGAATCTCCTGCAACCACATCAGTATTGCTTTCTTCCATATCTTTTGATTTTTTTAGAATGAAAATTGGTTTTTTTCTCCATTCAACTGTTCTTAATTCTCCGTCAGCTAAAGGCGATAAATCAACGGTCGTAAAACCTGCTGCTTTTACACTAGGAAGTGGATCCCAAGTTTTTTTCATACCCACTAGTGTAAAAACACCACCAACAGCCGCAGCAGCGCCTAGGGTAAAGCCCATAAAGCTTCTTCTACTAGCCATAATTATCCTTTCATAAAGTTTGAAAATAAACGTTTAGTTTAGTGAAAATTAGGTAAATATTACAAGTATATGATTATTAATACTTTTGGAATATTATTTGCTCTAGTGCTTGAATAATACTTAACTAAGGAGTTAAAATGGAATTTTATAAATCTAAACCATTAATTGTGAGTGCATTAGCTGGTAGGGATTTAAGAAATAAATTAATTAGTTCAAATATAGCAAATATTGATACTCCTTTTTATAAAGCAAGAGATGTAGATTTTGAAACAATTTTAAATGAAAATGCAAATACGCTTTACAAAACTACACAAGCACCTGCAACAGCAGCAACAAATCCTATGCATTTTGGAATAGGTATGAGTAATAAATTAGCAATTACAAATGAAAGACATTTGCAGCCTTTAGAATTTTCAAATGATAAAAGTGGAACTATTTTTGCTAGAGATGGTCATTTGCAAAGAAATGATGCAAACTCGGTTGATTTAGATGTTGAAACAAGTGAGTTAAGCAAAAACGCTATTATGATTAGCGCACTTGATTCGGTTCTAAAAAAACAAAGCGAAGTTGTAAGAACTATAATAGAAAGTAGTTCTAAATTAAGTTAAGGATAGGTTATGGCATTTTTAAGTGATTTTGATATTAGTGGTTATGGATTAAGCGCTCAAAGGTTTAGAATGAACTTAATTAGCTCAAATATAGCTAATGCAAATACTACAAGAACTAATGAAGGTGGTCCTTACAGAAGGCAAGATGTAGTATTTAAAGCAATCAATTTTGATGATGTTTTAAATGATGAGATAAATTCTAAAAATAGTTTTTTTGAATATGAAAATCCTTTAAATGACCCTGTTAATTTTCCTGAAGCAAAACCTGCAGTAATGGGTGTAGTTGTAGATAAAGTAGTAAGAGATGATAAAGATTTTATTTTAAAATACGAGCCAAATCATCCAGATGCAAATGCTAAAGGTTATGTAGCATATCCAAATATAAATCCAGTGGTTGAGATGAGTAATTTAATAGAAGCAACAAGAGCTTATCAAGCAAACGTAGCAGCATTTACAAGTGCAAAAACAATAGCTCAAAGCGCTATTGATTTATTAAGATAGGAATGAAATATGAATAATATTAAAATCAATCAAGGCTTAGTTCAAGGTTTTGAAAATCCTAAATCAAATTCTATTAAAAATAATGGTTTTTCATTTGAAGATGTTTTAAAACAAGAACTAGAAGAATTAAATCAAGAACAAATCGTAGCAGATAAAGCTATGGCAGATGTTGCTACTGGCAATGTAAAAGATTTACACCAAGCAGCAATTGCTATTAATAAAGCAGAAACAAGTATGAAATTTATGTTAGAAGTAAGAAACAAAGCAATAAACGCATATAAAGAGATAAGTAGAACTCAAATATAAATAATGCAAACAAGTTATGAGCCTAGTAAAAGAACATTTGTAATTTTAATTTTATTATTATTGGTTGCGTTACTTGTTATTTTTACTTTTACTAGGACAAAAACCGATGAAAGAAATGTCGGAAATATTGAACGCGGTGAAAGAGTTGGTGCTTTAAACGGAGATATAGTAAGTGCTGACGGATATACTTTAGTTACAAGTAGGCGTATTTATAGAGCTGAAATAGATATAAGAAGTATAAATTTAGATAAATTAGATTATTTTTTAAAATTGTTTCAAATATATGCTTTTATTGATGATAAAGAGATTAAAGATATAAAAGCAAGATTACTTAAAGCCTTAAAGCAAAAAAAGGTATATAATTTCGTTTTATCAAAAGATATAGATTCAAAAGCTGCAAGTTACCTTCAAGAATTATCTAAAAAATTATATGTATCAGGATTTTTTAAATCATTTAAAAATGCAAATGGCAAAGTAAGCACAAGAAGGCTTGAGATTATTGAACACAAAGAAGAAAGAGTATTTTCAAAAGGCGATATTTTAACTCCTGTTTTGGGATATTCGCAATTAAGTTTAGAAGATGGAATTTATGCAAATATTCCAAAAAAAGGCTTAGAAAAATATTATGAACAATATTTAAGTCCAAAGAGTGATTATAAAATTATAGGAAATAAAGATATAGGTGGAAATATCATAATAAATTCTGAAAGCTTTATAAGTGAAAAAGTAAGTGGTAGCAATATTCATCTTAATATTAATTTAAAACTTCAAAAGGGTATAGAAAATATAGCAAGTGTTGCTAGAAAAAATTTCGGAGCAAAGCAAGTAATTATAGGTATTTTAGATAGTAAAGATGCTAGTGTAATAGCACTTGCAACCAGTAAAAGATATGATCCATATAATAGAAAAAGTGATTTATCTTTTTTAAATACTGATGCTGTGGAATTTGAATACGAGCCTGGCTCGGTTATTAAACCTATTGCTTTTGCAAATTTATTAAAACTAAATCGTTTAACGCCATTTGAGTGGGTAAAAACTTATGGTGGAAGAATGAAACTTGATAAATACTATATCACTGACACTCATCCTATGGATAGTATGATTGCTGAAGATATTATCGTGCATTCATCAAATATCGGAATGGTTCAAATATCTAATAAAGAAAGTGTAAAAGAATTAATTAATGGTTATTTGGAATTTAATTTAGGAAGTTTAACAGGAATTGATTTGCCTTATGAAAAAGCAGGTTTTATCAAAGATGCAAAAAAAACTTATGAAGTAGAAAAAAATACTATGGCTTATGGATATGGTTTTAGAACTACTTTTATACAACTTTTAGCAGCTTATAATGTATTTAATAATCGTGGAATTTGGATTAGCCCTAAGATTGCGAAGTATTATAAAGAAGATGAAGAATTAAAAGAACTTTATAAAAAAGAAGAAAGAGAAGTTTTACCATTAGAAATTGCTAAACAAATGAATAGGATTTTAATTAAAACTGCAAATCAAAAATCATTAGCAAAATACTGGCCTTTAGGAATTAGTGTAGGTGGCAAAACAGGAACAGCAAGAATTAGCTCAAGTGGAAAATACGAAAGAGAATATAACGCAAACTTCTTTGGATTTGCAAATGATGAGAATAATAGATATACAATAGGCGTTTTGGTTATGAGTCCTGATAAAGATAAAGAAGGTTATTATGCTGCTCAAACTGCTTTGCCTGTTGCTGCACTTGCAATATCGCAATTAATTGAAGATGGCTTCTTAAAGCCTAGTTATAATAGAATTGATTAATACTTCTTATATAAAATCTCTTTAAAAACGGATATATAATGCAAGATATTAAAAATAAAATGATAGCTTTTGCTAATGAAGTAACGGCTAATTTTAATGGAGCGGTTTTAGGTCTTAGCGGTGGCCTTGATAGTGCTATTGTGTTAAGAATTTTAAGTGAATGTGATAAAAAACCGCATTGTCTTATAATGCCAACAAATATTTCAAATAAAAACAATCTTGAAGATGCTATTAATTTAGCTAAAACTTATGCTTTAAGATATGAAATTATAAATATTCAAGGCATTTTAGATGAGTTTATTAAGGCTAGTAATTCTAAAGATAAGGTTTTAATAGGTAATTTTGCAGCTAGAATTAGAATGAGTTTATTGTATGATTATTCAGCTAAACATAATTTATTAGTTGCAGGCACTAGTAATAAAAGTGAATTAATGCTAGGATATGGCACTATTTGGGGTGATTTAGCCTGTGCTTTTAATATTTTAGGAGATTTTTATAAAAGTGAATTGTTTGAGTTTGCAAGGTTTTTAAATATTCCTAATAATATAATTAGCAAAAAACCAAGTGCTGATCTTTTTGAAGGTCAAGATGATGAAAGCGATATAGGTTATACTTACGCTGAAATAGATGAGTTTTTAAAAAATTATGAAAATAATATAATTGATAATAATTATATAAAACTATTAGATAGAATAAATAAAAATAAGTTTAAAAGAGAAAATATAAAAATATTTAGAAGGTCATAGATATGAAAGAAATTTCTTGTTTTTTGAATGTTATAACAGAAGATGATAAAGAGTTTTTAATTAAGTCACTTGATGATGATATAAATACTATTCAGATGCTAGAAGATAATTTAAAAGAGATTTATAAAGGCTCTCATATTGTATTAACGAATAATCACACAGCAGCACATCATTTAGCTTTAAGTGCAATTGATTTAAAGCGTGGAGATAAAGTGATTTGCTCTGTAAATTCATTCCCAACAATAGCTCAAAGCATTAGATATTTTGATGCTGAGCCTATATTTGTTGATGTTGAGCTTGATAGTTTTAATATTGATATTGCAAGTTTAGAACAAGCTTTAATAAAACATAATCATAAAAAATTAAGAGCAGTTTTCGTAAATCATACTGCTGGACTTGCTGCAAAACTTGATGAAATAAGAGAGCTTTGTAATAAATTTAATGTAGCAGTTATTAATGATTGCGGATTTGCATTAGGTATGGAATATAAAGGCGAATTAGTTGGAGGTAAGGATTTAATCTCATCTTTTGGTTTTAATGCTATGAGAAAAGACCCTGTTTTTGCAGGTGGATTTTTAGTAATTAATGATGATAAAGTTTATGAAAGAGCTAAATTGCTAAACTCAAACGGAATTTCATCTAATGCTTGGGGAAATGATGGAAACTTAGGTTATTTTTACGATGTAACTGATATAGGCCATGAATACGAGATAACAAAAGTTTGTGCATCTTTAGCTTTATCAAAAGTAAAAAATTATAAATATTATTTAAAAAGAAGAAGAGAGATTGCTAAAATTTACGATGAAGAATTAAAAAATTTAAAACATATTAAATTACCTGCAATTGATAAAGAGCATACATTCTTAAGATATATTATAAAAGTTGATAAAAATAGAGATAATTTCGCAAGAAAATTAAAAGAAATGGGAATTAACACAGGAATTCACTTTATTCCACTTAATTTTCTAACATATTATAAGCAAAAGTATAATTTAAAAATCAATGATTTTCCAAATGCTTTAGCAAATTATGCTCAAATTTTATCAATTCCTATTCATATAAATCTTAGCGATGAAGATGTAAAAAGAGTTTGTGATGCTATAAAAACTCTTGATTCAAGCTGGATTTAATGAGTTTTTTAGATAGGTATTTTTTTAAACCTTCAATATGGCAAAAGTTGATTATTTTTTTACTTTTGCCATTTTCTTTGCTTTATGCTTTAATTTCAATAATTTCTTTTAAAAAACAAAAAAAATATAATTTTAATATTCCTATAATTAGTATAGGAAATATTAGCGTAGGTGGCAATGGAAAAACTCCTTTTTGTAAGGCTTTAAGCGATATTTTATACTCAAAATATCAAGATAATATTTTTATTATTCTTCGTGGATATAAGCGTAAAAGTAAAGGCGTAATTTTAGTGAAATTCCGAAATCAAATTCTATGTGATTTAGCAAGTTCTGGTGATGAAGCAATGGAACATGCGATATTTACTAAAGCAAATGTTATTGTTAGCGAAGATAGAGTAAAAGGCATTCAAAAAGCACTAGAGTTAGGTGCAAAATGTATTATTTTAGATGATGCTTTTAGTAAGCAAAATATAAATAAATTTGATATTTTGCTCAATTCTAAAATCAAATATAAATATAATTTTTGCTTGCCAAGTGGTGCTTATAGGCTTCCTAAATCTTATGAAAAATTAGCAAATTTTAATGCTTATGAAGATATTCATTTTGTAAGAAAATCTTATATAAAAGAAATAAAAGAAGATATGATTTTAATTTCTGCAATTGCTAAGCCTTTTAGATTATTAGTTTATAAAGACCTTGTAAAAGCTCATTATTTTTATAATGACCATGCTGAATTTAATAAAGATGAAATCATAAATCTTTTAAAAAAGCACAATGCAAAACATATTTTGCTTAGTAAAAAAGACTATGTAAAAATGAAAGATTTTGGCTTAAGCCTTGTAATAATTGATGAAGAATTAATAATTTATGATGAGTTAAAAAATGCTATAAATGATTATTTAAAGGAGTTTGATGTATCTAATAAAGACAACTAGTAATGATGAAGCAATACTTAAAAAAATAGCACAAAAATTAGTGAAAAAAGATTTAAGCAAGTGTGTTCATATAATAAAACTTGAAAGTATTTATAAATGGCAAGGCAAAATACAAAATGATGATGAATATTGCTTAGAAATTAAGTCAAATAATGTTAAAAAAGTTTATAAAGTAATCAAAAAACACCATAATTACGAATGTTTTGAGTTTGTGTATTATAAATTTAAAACAAGTAAAGAATATTTAAAATTTTTAAAGGAGTAATGATGATATTTTATTCAAGTAGAAACGAAGATATTAAGAGTGATTTTAAAAATGCGCTTAATTCTCCACTATCAAGCGATGGCGGTTTATTTTGTCCTAGTGAGCTTAAAAAACTTGATATTAATGAATTAAAAAAATTATCTTATAAAGATTTTGCAAAGAAAGTTTTTGTTAATTTTAGCGATAATTTAGATGAGTTTTTAAAGAGTTTAGATGAGTATTTAGAATTTGATACAAAAGAGCCTTTTGTAATTAAAAAACTTGATAGTAAAACTCATATATGCGAATTATTTCATGGCAAAACAAGAGCATTTAAAGACCTTGCTTTAGCTCCACTTGCAAGGCTTATGGATGATAAAAAGCAATTAATTATATGTGCTACAAGTGGTGATACAGGCCCTGCAACTCTTAGCGCTTTTTCTAAAAACAAAAACTCAAAAGTAGTTTGTATCTTCCCAAAAGGAAAAACCAGTAAAGTTCAAGAAAAGCAAATGGCTAATGTTGATTATGGCAATTCTTTAGTTTTAGCAATTGATGGTAATTTTGATGATGCGCAAAGTAAATTAAAAGAACTATTAAATGATAAAGATTTTAAAGAAGTAATTTCAAAAAGTGGCTATAACCTAAGTGCTGCAAATTCGCTTAATTTTGGAAGAATAATGTATCAATTACTATATCATTATTATTTAAGTCTTCAATACGATGAGGCTATTAATGTTATAATTCCAAGTGGAAATTTTGGTAATGCTCTTGCTTGTTTTTACGCTAAACAAATGGGTGCAAACATTGATAAAATAAAAATCGTAAATAATGAAAACACTATTCTTTATGACTTTTTTACTACTGGCGAATATGATTTAAGAAATAGGGCGTTTAAATGCACTCATTCTCCTGCTATGGATATTCTAAAATCATCAAATCTTGAACGCTTAATGTATTATTTCTTTGGTGCTAGTAGGACAAAAGAACTTTATGAGAGTTTAGAAAAAAATAAATTCTTTAAAATTACAAATGATGAATTAGCAAAATTAAAAGAGCATTTTATAGCTTATAAATGTAGCGATAAAGAGACTTTAGAAAATATTAAAGCTTATAAAGATTATTTATTAGACCCACATACAGCAACGGCTATTAATGCTCTTGATGATAGTTTTAATGTTATATGTTCAACTGCTGAATGGAGCAAATTTACTCCTAGTATTAACAAGGCTTTAGGGATTTTTAAAGATGAGCTAACAAGCATAAAAGACTATGCTAAAAAGTATAATTACAAGCTAAATGAAAACCTATTAAATGCACTTAATTCTAATACTTATTATGCAAAAGATATAAAAGTTGATGAAATCAAAAATACAATAATAGAATGGATAAAACTATGATAATAATTCCTGCAAGACTTAAATCATCTCGTTTTAGCGAGAAAATCTTAGTGCCAATTAATGGCATTCCTATGTGTATTTATACAGCACTTAATGCAAGTAAAGTTGATGAAGTTGTGGTTGCAACGGATAGCGAGCAAGTTTGTGAGCTTGCAAAAGAATATAATATAAAAGCAGTTTTAACTAGCCAAAATCACGAAAGTGGAACAGAAAGGCTTGCTGAGTGCGTGGATATTTTAAAGCTTAACGATGATGAGATTATTATAAATCTTCAAGCAGATGAGCCACTTTTTGAAGAAGAGAACTTGATTAAATTTAAAGAATTTTGCCTTAGATTTAAAGATGAGTTTTTTATGGCAAGTTGTTATACTATTAAAGATAATCCTAGCGATGAAAACACCGTAAAAGTAGTGCTTGATACTAAGCAAAATGCTATATATTTTTCAAGAGCAGCAATTCCTTTTGATAGAGATTTTAAAGGCGTGAGTTATAATCATCATTTAGGCATTTATGCATATACAGCAAAATCATTAAAAGAATTTATAAGCCTTAAATCAAGCCTAGAGCATATTGAAAAACTAGAGCAATTAAGAGCTATTGAAAATGGTAAGATTATTAAAATGTGCGAGATTAATACAAAGTCTTTTGGTATTGATACAAAGGCTGATTATGAAAGATTATTAGGCGTTTTAAATGCTTAGTGATGAGCTTATTTTAGCGGCTATTTTATTAGTATTTTTGCTTATTTTAGTCTTTATTATTTTTCATTATACAAATAAGATTAATGTGTTTAAAAATGAGCTTTTAGTTCTTGCAAAAGATAAGGAATTTTTAGCTATTTCAAACGAGAATTTGAATCAGGAATTAAGGCTTTATAAGAATGAATTAAATACGAAAACAAATCAAAACGAAAGCCAAAATTTAGAACTTTCAAGGCTAAATGAAGAGCTTAAAAATACTAAAGAAAAATTAGAAAATGAGTGTGAAATTAAAGATGGGTTAAAAGTAAAATTAGATGAAATTACTAATAAATTTCACACTGAATTTTCTAAAAATGAAGCTTTAAGCGAGAAGGTAAAACTATATGAAAATAGCTTAAAAAGCTTAGAAATTAAATACGAAAATATGCTAAAAACCTTAGAAGAAAATCTAAAAGAGCAAAATGAAAAAAGCTCAAAATTAATTTATGAAGAAAACACTAAATTATTGCTTACTAATTCAAATGAGCTTTTAACTAAGATTTTTAGCCCATTAAAAGAGCAAATAAGCGAATACGAAAAAACTTTATTAAAGCAAAACACTAGCATAGAAAACAACATTAAAACCATGTTTGAAACTAGCCAAAATTTAGGTAAAAAGGCTGATGAGTTTGCAAATCTTTTAAAGGGAGATAAAAAAGCTCGCGGGGATTTTGGAGAAATTATGCTTAAGCAATGCTTACTTGCTAGTGGGCTTATAGAAAATGAGCATTTTTATATGCAAGAAAGCTTTAAAGATGAGAACAATAGGTTTAAAAGACCTGATGCTATTGTATATTTTGAGCCAAAAAAATGTGTGATAATTGATTCTAAGTTCTCTTTACCAAGCAGTGATGATGCAAATATTTATAAAAATGAAATCGCAAATAATTTAAACGCAAGAATAAATGAACTAGCTAAAAAAGAATATGAAAATGTGGTTGAATATGCGAACGAATATGTATTATTGTTTGTGCCATACCAAAATATTTTGGATTTAGCGCTTGAATGTGATAGTGAGATTTTTAAAAAGGCAGAGACTAAAAAGATTTTTATAGTAAGTCCTACCACTTTATTTATGGGGCTTAAGATGATTTATTTTGGTTGGAAGAATTATGAAATGAATCAAAATGCTTTAAATATTTTCACAGAATTTGGCAAATTTTATGATAAGTTCGCTTCATTTTATGAAGATTATGAAAAGCTTAAAAAACAATCAGAATCAAGCTTTGCAAAAATTGATACACACTTATACGGCAAGGGTAGTGTGGCAAATCGTTTAGAAAATCTAAGAAGCTTAGGGATAAAAAATAAAAAATTATTAAGCGAAAAAGCTTTAGAAAACTTTGAAAATCAAGAATAAATCATTCTTGATTTTTATAAAATCATACATTTTTTTAATTCATAACACTTAAGAATTTGAATTAGGAATTTAGATTTTGGAATAAAAATTGCTTATTATCAAAAAACTTTAAGAAAAGGTGATAAATGCAAGTTATACAAAATCTAGAATCAATTAGTATTAATACTCAAGATTTTTCTTTTTTTAAAGAAATGAAAGAAATAATAAATAAAAATTTTTCACAAAACATAGGTAAGAAAAGCAAATTAATTTCTTTTTATGTAGAGAGTGAGATACCGCAAAGAAGATATTTTTTAAAATTATTATCTATATTAAATAGAAAATATAATAATGAAAATTTACAAAACATAAACACAGCATATTATAAGAAATTTAAGCTTAATTTAGTGAGTGTAAATACTTTAAAAATAGTGCTAAATTGTAAATTAGACTTCATGAAAAAAGACATTATTTTAAACTTTTCAAATCTTGAAAAAAACTTGATTTTATACCTTAGCAATTATTTTAAAGAGCATGAAATAAATATTATTAAAAACAAATTTATCATCACATACAAAGACGAAAATACATTAAGTTTATTAGATAAATTATGTGCTTGTTGTGAGCATTTAAATTACTGCATAAGCTTTTCTTTAAGCGAGCTTGCGTATTTGCAATTTAAAAAAGAAATCAAAAATGAGCTTAAAAAAGATAATAGATTTTTAAATATATGTATGTTACTTGAAGAACATTTCAAGACTTTAGGGGTTGAAGTAGGAGCTAGTTTTACCGAAGTAAGAAGTAAATATTTAAAACTTAGTAAAGCATATCATCCAGATTTTCATGCAGAAAAAAGTGATGAAGTAAAAAAAGTATTAAAGGAAAAATTTGAAGAAATAAATATTGCATACGAGAGTTTAAAGCCTTTATACAAAAATGCAAGTTAAATATACTATATAAATTATGTTTTATATATTTTATATATAAAATATAAAATTTATAGTATAAAAATATCTTATTTTTGTATTTTTAATACTAATTAAATTATATTATTACATTTATACTTATATTATATACGAAAATTAAAATAAATATACGATTATTTGTATTAAATAATTTTATAATAATTATCAGTTTCTTTAAAGGTTATTTTGAGTATAATACTCAAAATTAATTTAAGGAGAGTTTATGTCAGTTTTGGTCATTGGTGCTGATGAGATTACACCTATTAAGGCAGTTTTACATGATTTAGGAGCAAAGAGCATTACGCATTGGGATGCTAGAAATGAAAATAGAGTCAATCGTCAAAGCATTCCGCAAGATACTGGCTGTGTTGTAATGCTTACTAGTTTTTTAAACCATAATACAATGAAGAAAATCAAAAGCCAAGCTAAGAAAAGAAACATACCTTTAGTATGTGCAAAGCGTTCTGTAAGTTGTGTTTATTGTGAATATTGCAAGGTTTTAGGATTAAATAAATAATTTTGTTTTTCCTATTTCAAATTCTTAGAATTTGAAATAGGAATTTAGATTTTTATATATTTTTTATATTTAGACCAAATCCACTTAAAGCTGCAAATTGACTTGAATTACCTAATAATTCAAAATTATCAACTCCTAAATCTTTTAGAATTTGTGCTCCTATTCCGTAATTTTTCTCATCACTCTTAGTGCCTTCCATAAATACTAGCATTCCGCCATTTTTGCTTAGTTCATCAATTGATTTTAAAGTTTCTTCTAATTTTGTTGAGTTTAGGATATTTACATCATTTGAGCTTTTATAGAATTTAATTAAGCTTTTTTCATTTTTACCTGCAAAAGAAAAAATCGTATGAATATCACCTAAAAAGTCTTTGTATGTAATCTTTTTTACATCTTTATCTAATAGTTTTGTATTTTCTTCGCTAATTTTTGTTATTAGGCTCTCATTTTGAAGTCTATATTTTATTAAATCTTCAATTGTAACTAATTTAATATTATGTTTTTTTCCAAATTCTACTAAATCATCACGCCTTGCCATTGTGCCATCTGGATTCATAATCTCGCAAATCACACAAGCAGGAGTAAGTCCAGCTAATTTGCACATATCAACCGTTCCTTCTGTATGACCCGTTCTTACTAAAACTCCGCCATCTTTTGCTATTAGTGGGTTTATATGACCAGGTCTTACAAAATCACTAGCTTTTGCATTTTTATCAGCAAATAGCTTTATTGTTGCATCTCTTTCAGTAGAACTAACGCCTGTGCTTGCTGTTTTAATATCTACCGTTATAGTAAATGCTGTTTCATGATTTGAAGTGTTTTTCGGAACCATTAGTGGTAGTTCAAAATGCTCAGCAATTTTTCTATCAAGTGCAACACACACAACACCCCTTGCATGAGTTAAAGTAAAATTAACCTTATCAGGCGTGCTAAACTCTGCAGGAAATATTATATCTCCTTCGTTTTCTCTATCTTCGGCATCTAGCATTATTAACATATTACCTTTTTTTAATTCTTCTATTCCTTCTTTTATACTTACAAAAGACATATTTTTCCTTTTAATAATTATTTTTATTTAGTTTATGTAAAAATTATATATAGATGTTTAGAAAAGCATAAAAAAGTAAAAAATAATTTTTTTTAAAAAATTCTCTTGACAAAATATTTTTTTTTATATATAATCTCGCTTTTAATTTGTTGGGGTATCGCCAAGCGGTAAGGCAACAGGTTTTGGTCCTGTCATTCAGGGGTTCGAATCCCTTTACCCCATCCACTTTTACTTATCGCGAAATAGAGCAGTGGTTAGCTCGTCGGGCTCATAACCCGAAGGACGGGGGTTCAAATCCCTCTTTCGCAACCAAGTGCTTTAATATCGTTTAATGATAGAATTCTTTTAGGATTTTTCATTAAATTATAGCTTAAATTAAATTTATATATCAAATAAACAGAATAATCAACAATAAAATCATTATCTAAATTATATATTGAATGATAAAGACTATTAAGCTCATATTCACTAAGTTTAAGAATACGAGTTTTATTTCTTATACCACTATAACGAAAAAAGAAAAATTTTTCATTATTATGTTCTAAATAACGAAAAAATTCAGCCTTAAAAAAATTGCCTTTTTTAGTCAAAAAATTAAATTTATCATTAATTCTTAAGAAAATAATTTGGTCTTTAAATATGAAAAAATAGTTATTTTTTAATATTTTTACTTCAATATTATATTCTTTTTCATTTTCCTTGTTTTCTATGATTTCGCCAGTATAGTTGTCAAATAAATAAAAATCATTCAATATAAAAATATTATTGCAGTTATAAGATAAAAAAGAACTTATTAAATAATCATATTCATTATAATATCCTAGTGATTTGATAGAAGTAGAATAAATTAAATTATCATTTTTATAAACATCTAAATAAAATCTATTATCTTCCAAATATGTTTTAAAAGTATATTCTAATTTTAATAATGTTTTTAATATGCTTTTATAATTATCAAAATAATAAGTATTGTTTTCAAAAATTAGCTTAATTCTGTTCTTCATTTTTAGCCCTTTTAAAAATATTTTCTAAAATATTTTTAGTAAGTTTTTGGTTTATTGTTATATATCTTGTAGTCATATTAATGTTTGTATGACCTAACATATTTGAAACTAGGTTTATATCTGCGTTTAAATAATTTATTGAAAAACTTGCAATTAAATGTCTTAAATCGTGAATTCTAATGTGTTCTAAATTATTATTTTTTAAGATTTTTAAAAATGCTTTTCTTAAATCTTTATAATGAGTTTTTGTGTGTGGATTTGTGAAAACATAATCATCTAATCTATAAAAATCAGTTTTTAGCAAGTGTTCTTTTAATCTTAAATATAAATCATTACTTAAATAATAGCTCATATTCTTTTTAATCTTATTATTACAAGCTCTTATAATATATGTTTTATTATTAAAATCTATATCACGCCATTTGATTTTTATTACTTCGCTATATCTTCTGCCGTGCAATAAAAAAAAGAAAAACAAAGAATGAGTATTATTAGAGTTCATAAAAGCATTAATAATTTTTATCATAGTTTCATAATCTTTATTAAAAATAATTTTATTATCAAACTTAGGCAATTTTACCTTTATTGCTACATTTTTATTTATTATTTCTAAATCTAAAGCAAAATCTAAAACACGCTTTATTTTTAAAATAACATTTTTACAAGTCTTTACTTTATAATCGTTATCAAGTAAAGAATTAATATAATTTTGTAAATCAAGAAAAGTTAAATCTTTTACATTGATTTCACCTAAAAAACTACTTTTTATGTGCTTATTATATAGGCTCAAGTCTTTTTTATAAGTGCTTTCGCTTAATGTGTTTTTATAAGTATTAAAATATAATAAAAATAAATCATTTAACTTCATTTATGCAACCTTAAAAAATTCAAAATTTGATTTATATTCATTGATTATTCTGTTATTGCTTTCATAAATTAAGTGTTTATTCTCATAAATGATTGTTTGGTTTGTTGTTTCAATATGTATAAAGAATTTATTGTTCTTATAATCTTTCTCAAGTATATTATTATGCTTTTCTAATTCATTATTTAAATGAAAATAATCTCTTAAACTAGGTATGAAATTGAGTTTTCTGTAAAGCCATAAAGGAACTAAAAAACGGCTCATTGTAAATCTTCTTATTTTATGCTTAATATACCAAGCAGTAAGCTTATCAATTTTTATATTATTTATATCATTATGCTTTAGATTTAAAAAAGTTTTTTGCAAATATTTCATTATGTAAGCTATTGAGTTATTTATGCTAGTTTGAAAGCCATTTAACTCGCCATTCTGCTTTTGCTTTAGAGTTAATTTATCTGTTCTTAAATTCTGTGGAGCGGGAAATAATCTCATATAAGCATTTTTAAAATCTTCTATGATTTCAGCGTTATTTGGTATAAAAAGAATCATATGTAAATGCGGAACTCCTAATTTCTTGTGCGGTTCAAAAACTTTACAATATTTGATTTTATATGCTTTATATTTGCGATTATAAAAATTATTAAATATCTTAAGCTTTTGATTTAAAATATCTTTTAAATCAACAATTGTCAAAGCTAATTTTTGATTTATTTTCTCTTTAATATGTTTTGGAATGCTAACTAGATCACTAGCTTTAAGATTTGAATAATCAGCAAATAAAAAATCTCTGTATTGACTATCAAGCGTGGCTGTAATAAAAATAGAGGTATAGTGTTTTTCAATATTAAAAGCGTTTAAAACTTCAATTCTGTTTAATAATTCATTATGATAATTTTGGCAAAAATTACTTGAGAATGTAATTTCAAGTAAAGATTTAGATTTATTTAAGCCGTTTCTTACTTTGTGAAATTTTAAGTAATTTAAAGTTTTTTCAAAACTTTGCTGACATTTATACAAATCATTAGAGCTTATGCCATATTCATTCAAAAAATCAAATTCATTTCTAATTAAAATCATTTTTTATCCTTTCTTTTTTATGCTTTAAGCTTAAACAAAGCTTAATGATGAAATTATTTATTAATTAGACAAGGAAGAGCGTGTGCGTGGCTCACGCCACGCCCACTCTCTTCTGTCTTTTATTCTAATTTTTCGGCATTTTCTTCATCGTTTAAATACTCAATAGTTATTAAAAGCGTAGTTTTTAAATTGTTTTTAGTTTTTGCTGAGAATAAGTATTTTAGAACCGGAATATCTTTTAATAAAGGAATACCCACTCTTGTATCATACTCGGTATTTTTATTAATACCGCTCAAAACAAGAATTTGATTTTTATATAAAGTATAAGAGCCATTGAGAGTTTTTTTAGTCGTTTTTGGTGTTAGGCTATTGTTGTCTATAATGTCCTCTATACTTATATTTAAATCAAAATCTATTTTATTATTTAAAATTAGTGGCTTTATATCTATTTTTAAGCCGACGTCCTTATAAGTGAAAGTATTGCTTTCGGTTTTATTTGAACTTTCTATCGTTTCGGATTTAGTTAAGTAGGGTATGTTTTCAACGATTGAAAAAGTAGTATTTACATTATTTTTAATGGTTAAAAATGGACTTGCTTTAATTTTTGTTATGTTCTTTTCGCTAAGAAAATCAATAAAAGAATAAAAGCTTTTATTTGAATTTATAAGTGAGCTTTCATTACTAGCACTAAATAAGTTCAAGTAAGCTTTTAGATTTACGCTATCAATTATTTTAGTTAAAGATTTATATTTTATGCCTTTTGAAATCAAATCAGAATAATTTGTTTCGCTAATAGTGATTTTTAATGTAGCAGTTTTTAAGACTTCATCATTTTTTGAAATCTCATTTTTTAGAAAAAAGTAATCTTCATCTTTGCATAAAAATATAATAGTGTTTGTAGTTTCTATATAATCAACGATTTTTACTTCATTTTTTATATTATCTTTATTTGCGCTTGGCTGATTAGAATTATATAAATCTATTATTTTTTTAACATACTTATAAGAATTGTTTTTAAGCTTGATTGAGCGTAATTTTACGAAATTATCGTATTTTTCATTTATATAATCAATATAATAATAATTCTTGAATTTTAAAAGTTTTAATGATTTAGATTTTAAGATTTTTTCAAAATCATTTATATTTAAATCATCTAGCTTTTTTTGATAAATTATGTAAATGTTTTCATCTTTTAATTTATCATTTAAAATAAATGTAGTGTTAGATTTTACTTTGAATAGGTCTATAAAATCAACTAAACTAAGCCTAATATTCTCAGCATTTAAGCTAATTAATAAAGTTAAAACTAGAGTTATTTTTTTCATTAGTATTTCCTTTCTTTTTTAAGTTTTTAAAAATTTCGTAATCGTAAATTAAATTGAATTTGAGTGTGTTTTGATTAGAGTTTTCAATATTAAAATAAAGATATTGAGAACTTTCTGTAATATATTTAAAAGTAAGATAAGGGATATAATATTCATCGTTTATAATGCAAGTTTTTTCATATAAGCATATAACTTCATAAAAATATAAATTAGAATAATTAGTTTTATTAATTTGTATGTTTTCATTAATATTAAAATCGTTTTGAAATTCATTTTTATTGTTTTGAATATTAGTGCTTTTTTGAGAATTTATATTTTTAGTAGTTTCATTTGCTTTATCATTATTATTTAATAAAAACATAAAGCCCTTAAAAAGAAAAAATGTAACTATAAAAAGAAAAATTGAAAATTTTATGAACCTATTAACAATACTTTTTGAGTTATTTTTCGCTCCACTTGTATATAATGCAAAAACTTCATTTTTTGCAGGAAGTGAGAAATTACCAACAATGTCTTTTTGATACATTCTATAAGATAGATATTGTCTATATTTAAATACTTTTGTATTGATTTTTTTGGCATTTGGTAAGGCTTGGAAAAAGAATTCAGCTATTGTTTTGAATTTAGTTTCAACTAATGCCAAATCTTGAGTAATCATATAAATATCAATAAACAAATGTCTATGATAAGTAAAAAACCAAATTAAAACTTCATCTTCTTTATCGTAAAAATTGTGGCATTCATCTATGATAAATAAAGAATTAAATATTTTAAATTCTTTTGCTTTTTCAATTAAAGTTTTATCATCTGCATTATTTAAATGAAGAGAATATAAGATTTTTAATTTTTCATAGATTATATCGTGTTCGTATAATTTTATTTTATCGCATATTGAGAAATTAAACTCATTTATATTTGTATAGCAATAATCATAAGTTCTAACTTCTTCTTTAGCTCCAAATAAAAAAGAAAATAAGCCTTTTTTATCTTCTTTTTTGCTTTCGTTTTTAATAGGCTCAATGAAAGATTTATATAGACCATAAACTGAGTAGTATGTTTTGCCTGAACCAGGAATACCCGTAACAAAAGAAATAGACATTATAAATCCTTATCTTTTAAATGTGGAAAAAACTTATTAGAATTATTAATTTTACGCTCTAAAAAACCACCAAAACTAGAAATATTAACGTGTTCAATAGCTTTCATATAAGTCTGATTAATAAGATAATAAACAAATAAGCAACCACGGATAACTGAACCTTTAAAAATAAAAAGATAAATAGGAAAAACAATCTCAACAACAAAAATTAAAGGTGGTAAAACAACATTTTTAAAAGCAATTAAAAAAGGATTGTAATGTAAATTATTAGGGTTATTTAAATCATTATTTAAGTAATCAATAACTAAATGATAAAAATTAATCAATGTTTTTAAAAGAGTAAAAGCCAAATTTATATAAGAAATAACAATATAAAGAAAAAAAGCAACAAAAATAAATTTAAGAAAAAAAGAACCCGCTTTATTTAATATACCTAAACCAGTATTACCAACAAAAACTTCCAAAGTAGCTGAATGATTATCATAAGCTCTTTTTATAAAATTAAAAAAATTAGATATACCACCCATTTAAACTCCTTTTATTTATTTAAAAAATTTAATACTTAATTTATATATTGATTTCAAAGCAAGAAGTAAAAAAATAAGTTTGAAAATATTGTGTAAAATAGGATATGTAGGCTCAAGCTCTTTACATATATCATAAGTTCCATTAACACTATAACTATCAGTAATATTTAAAGAATATTTTTCGGGACAAGAATTGACAAAATTATATTTATTAATTTCTTTAAGTTCTAAATTATTAGTAAAATCAACAATTTCTTTAATGTTTTTAAAAGATTTTTCAAATAAATCTACATATTCATTTAATGGAATGTTACTTAAAATATTATCTGCTTTTTTAATTTGCTCTTCGTATTTATCTAATTTTATCTCTTTTAAATCATCACTAAATTTAATAGTATCATCTAACTTAATATTTATATCATCAACTTTAACTTTTACATTTACATCTAAAGAGCCATTATTGTTTTTAATCTCCGTTGAAGTATTAGGAGTAGTTGTAATAGTAGTAGTTGTTTCATCTTTATTACTTACGCTAGTATTTGTGCTTGTTTCTGTGCTATTTGAAGTGCTTGTATTTGTATCATTTTTAACATCTGTATTAGTATTTGTTGAAGTGCTTGTATTTGTATCATTTTTAACATCTGTATTAGTATTTGTTGAAGTGCTTGTATTTGTATCATTTTTAACATCTGTATTAGTATTTGTTGAAGTGCTTGTATTTGTGCTTGTTTCTGTGCTATTTGAAGTGCTTGTGTTAGTAGAATTATAAGAGCCATAATGAACTTTATTAATAGGTAGTTCTTTTGGTGTTGTGTATCTTCTTTCAGCGTTAAATACTAGATTTAGATTTTCGTAAAAGTCTTCTTTACTTCTAGCATTATTTAAAGCACTTATAATGTCGTATTCTAAATTAGTATCCATTAATTTATTATCTTCTAAGAATTTTGAATACTCGCTATTAAAATTAGGATTATCATTTTTTTTAGGAACTTGAATGAGTGCGTTTTCATCTTTGTTTCTGAATAAGTTCTCTATAGGATTATAATTTATTTCATCTTGAAGCCTTGTTTTTAATTCTTTATAATCTTTATCATATTTAGATAGATTAAATAATTCATTGATTTGTTCTTCTTTGCTTTCATAATATGCAGCTCTTTCTAATTTTTCATAACTTTGAACTTCTTCTTTGCTTAATCTTTCTAAGTCTTTAATATTTCTTTCAAGTTCTAAAAAATCTTTACTTGTTAAATCACTAGCTCTTTTTATAGAATTTGAATTAACTAATTTTTGATTAACACTTTTTAAGTCTTTAATAGAACAAAAAGAACTAACGCCTAGCTTATTATCATAAAGCTTAACATTACCACGAGAACAACCTATTTCACAAGCAACATTAATTGCATTTCCTAAATTAGATGGTTTAAAAATACTTAATATAGAACTAGAGCCATACGCAAGTAAATCAAAAAATCCTTTTTTTGAAAATTTGTTTTGATTTTTTATAGTTTTTAAAGCATTGTAATTTTTAACATTTGAAGAGCCACCAAGAAAGCTACCTTTATTGTTTTTCTTGCAGACCATATCCATACGACTATCAAAATCCATTTCGCTCAAAAGGTCTAAATCATTACTTATAATGTCTAATTCTTCATTTGATTTATCTAAGTTTAAAGAGTAATTAGGAGTATAGCAGTCAGTCACTTTAGTATAAACAATACGAGCAGTTTTATTGCAATAACGAGAACTTGAAAAACAAGCATAACCGCCCCTATAATAATTATCGCACTCAAATATTTTAAAATCTTTATAATATACATTACATAAATCTTCTGTATTTGAATAATAGCGAACTACATCTTTTAAGTTTTCGTGATTAATAATATTAGATACATTCAACAAGTTATAATCAACATAAGAACAATAATCCCAAAGGCTAGGATTTTGTAAGCATTCTGAAGCTTCATTGTAAGAGCTTGTTTTTACTTGATTGTAAAATTCATAAGTAATATTTTTTGTTTTATGATAACAAGCAGTAACACTACCATTATTTATACTGCAAGTATAATTATCATCTTCAGTTAATGAAGTAGTTACATTATAATCATTACATTTGCGTATTTCTGTATTTTTTGCATATAAAGATAAATTAAAGAAAACTACAAATGCAAATATAATTTTAGCTTTCATAATTTCAACCTTTAGAATTAAAAAGTGGTAAGCAAATTAATAAGGGTAGAGCATAGATAATCACATTTATAAAAATACTGAAGAATAAATCAAAGCTTGCAATATTAGTAATATTATAAATACTCATATTAGCCCCTTGTAAATAAAAATATAATTATTTGAAATAGACAAAAGCCTAAAAGAACAGCAGTAAGCGACATCAAGAAATTAAATTGTTCTAATGATAAGTTAAGAGCTTGTATATCTATTTCTATCATTTGAATAATCCTTTTATATATGAAAAAATAAAAATAGAAAATTTAGCAATTATGCAAATTGCAAGGATTGAATTAAAACAAACTATTAAAAAGCTTAAATCAAAATTATAAATCATTCTAATTTTTATCCTTTCTTGTTTTTGGTTCTTAAAGTTATTTGAAATAACTATTACTTAAAGCTTTTAAATATTTTTTAGACTTATTTAGCTTTAAGATTTAAGTAATAGCTATTAATTAAAAAAATAGGGTGGGTTGCCACCCACACGGGCGACTGAACGCCCTATTAATTGTTTTTTCGTGCTTTTTTTTTATGGATAAAAAAAAGACACGAAAAAACGGGGCGTTCAGTGTTTCAGAAAATACAAAAAGTATTATCTAAACATTGCAATAGCTTTTTTAATAGCCCAAACAACCGTAACAGCACCAACAACTACACCAACAGCAGAATAAAAGAATAACATTTCAACTGAGCCACCAAAGCCACTAGTTTCATTAAAAGTTACAGCAGCTTGAGCTGAACTAGCAAATAAACTTGTTAAACCTATAACACCTAAAATCTTGTTTTTACTTAAAAAATTCTTAACTTTTTTCATAATAAACTCCATAAATTAAATAAAATTAAATCTTTTTTTTTAGCTTGCAAACTAAATTAAACACTCGTAAAAAGAGTGCTTAAGTTAGTTTGTGTAGTCAATCAAGACTACACAGCTTTTATTTTTTAGAATTTAAAATCTTCATTAATTCATCATAAGACATATCTATATTTACAGAGTATTCGTTGTTTTGATATGTAGGCAAAGAACCATTTAAAACTAAAGATTTATTTGTTTTAAAATAATTCTTAAAAGACATTGCTAACATTCCCGCATCGCTATCAGATAAGCAAGGGATTTTAAATGTAAGACTAGTTTCTTTAGTATCAGTAAAATTAGTTTTTTCATTAAAAACTTCATAAACATTTCTACAAGATAAACGCACACTTGCGTTATACTTTAAGCCGGTTTGCTGAATTACACCACTACCACTTGAGCGAACTAAACAAGAGTTAAAAACTTCATAATTTACCTTAAATTCTTCTTTTATAATTTCCATAATAATCTCCTTTTTTTTTTAATTTTCAAATTTCAAAAATTTTTCTTTATTAATAAGAATAAAATAATCATTAAACAATTCAATAAGATTTTCATATTTTAAAAATACATTAAGCTCTAATGTAAGACAATAAGTGTTTCCTTTTGTTTCAAGCACAAAGCTATCTACAAAATTAGAATTAGAAACTTTTTTAAATAAATTTTCATCATAGTCTTTTCTTAAAATAACAATTTTTAAAAAATGTTTGAGACTACATTCTTCTGATTTTTTAGTATAAGAATGCTTAGAATATAAACTAAAATCATAATGAGTAATATACTCTTCATCTTCATAAAAAATTCTAAAATATTCTGTTTTAGTTTCGCAACTAAAATAAAAATTATTAAAAATACAATAATAAAGAGAATTAAATTCACAGAATTTATCAAGCTTTAAATAAAATTCTAAACTCTTTAAAAAATTAAAGTTACAAACTTCCATTTTTTTATCCTTTCTTTTTTTTATTACCTTTCTTTTTGTTTTTTTTTTAAAGTGCAAGCAAAGAAAGGATTTTAAACTTGCACTAAAATAGATTTAAAGTAATTTAAAAAATTATTTCAAACTATTTGAATATATAATATTAAAATATTTTTAAAAAGTCAATACTATTTTAAAAATATTTGAAAAAATACTTTAATTAATGTATTTACAAAATAATATTTTTTAAATATAGAATAATTTAAAATTATTTGAAACTATTTTTTAAAAGATTTAAAATGACTAATGGAGAACTAAGTAAAAGATTAAATATAACTCATCAAACATTGTGTAATTGGAAAACATCAAAACCATTGCTTTATGAAATTCTGATGGCTTATAAAGACAATAAAACAAATGCGGAAAGCAATCTAATAAATGAAATAATAGACAATCTAAAAAAATTAAGTGAAAAAGAACAAGAAAAAATACTACTTGAAATAAAACTAAAAATCATAAACAAAGAGCTTGGAGAATGACAACTTTTATAATAATATTGACTATTGGTATTTTTTACATAGCTATGACTAAATATGGATTAGAAGAACATAGTATTTTAAAGCTAAAACCAAAAATGGGGCAAATATTAATAAAAAAGAGTTTTAGAGAAAGACTAAAAAAAGAAGTAGAAGAAGAATTAACTATAAAAATAGAAAAGAGATTAAGAGAAGAAATATTAAAAGAATATAAAGAAAGATACAAAAACATAAAAGAAGAAATAAAATTTGATTTAATAAATAAAGGCGAATATTACAATACAAATTATGAAGTAGCATTATATAAACAAAAATTACAAAAATTAGAAGAAGAAAACAAAGAGCTAAAAGCAAAATTAAATCAACAAAAAGAAAATTATAAAAACTACCTTAAAAATAAAGAAGAAAATATCAAAAAAGGTCAAGAATACGAGTATAAAATAAAATGCTATTTTGAGAACTTAGGATATAGTGTATATCCTAATGGATATATTAAAGGTAAAAAAGATAAAGGGGTTGATTTAATAGCTTATAAAAATAATGAAGTGCATTTAATACAATGTAAATGTTATAAATATCCACCAAAGCAAGAATTAATAAGAAAATTTGTAGGAGATTGTGAAATATACATTAAAAACAACAAAAATAAATTAAATAACAAAACTATATATAAAAATTTTATAACGAGTTGTAAAGAAAAAGATTATGGAGTTATAAAATTTTTAGAAGAAAATAAAAATATAATTGATTATTTAATAATTAAATAAATAAAAATTAAGCTTATTAAATATATAATAAAATGTTTTTAAGTTTCTTGCCACTAATAATAGAAGTGTAAGGAATTTTATGGATAGAATATTATTAATCATATTAATTTTAATAATACTATCTAGTAAATTATACTAGATAGATTTTTCATAATTAAACTTAAACTTATTATAAGTTAATGCTACTTAATGAGAGCTTAAAAACTTATTTTTTTCTATTATTTGTGGTTGGGTAGCATTAACCACATTAGAATAAAAAAAGAATGGATAACTCATAACCCGAAGGACGGGGGTTCAAATCCCTCTTTCGCAACCAAATTTCAATTTTTTTCATAGTATCTTAAATATTTTTTGCTCTCTATGAGTTAAATTTCCGAATAGTATCTTTTTAATACTTAAAATAAACTTAATGTTATGATTTTTTTGTTTTTAGGATTTTACTTTATATTTTAATATTTTTTTTCAAAACTAAGTTAAAAAATGGGTAAAAAATGGGGTTTTCTTAAGTGAAACTTAATAGGGCTTAAATGCCTATGTGATAGGCTTTTAAGGAGCGAATTTTTAAAATCTCGCAAATTTGTATAAATAAGAAAATAATACTTCATTAATAATATAAATCAAATTAATATTATAAAATTATTATATTATTATTATATTTTTATAATGAGATTAATAGATAAAATTAAGGAGTATTGGCTATGTTGATATTTGTTTTAACATTATCAATTATTGGTTTTTATATAGCTATGACTAAATATGGATTAGAAGAACATAGTATTTTAAAACTAAAACCTAAAATGGGGCAAATATTAATAAAAAAGAGCTTTAGAGAAAGACTAAAAAAAGAAGTAGAAGAAGAATTAACTATAAAAATAGAAAAGAGATTAAGAGAAGAAATATTAAAAGAATATAAAGAAAGATACAAAAACATAAAAGAAGAAATAAAATTTGATTTAATAAATAAAGGCGAATATTACAATACAAATTATGAAGTAGCATTATATAAACAAAAATTACAAAAATTAGAAGAAGAAAACAAAGAGCTAAAAGCAAAATTAAATCAACAAAAAGAAAATTATAAAAACTACCTTAAAAATAAAGAAGAAAATATCAAAAAAGGTCAAGAATACGAGTATAAAATAAAATGCTATTTTGAGAACTTAGGATATAGTGTATATCCTAATGGATATATTAAAGGTAAAAAAGACAAAGGAATTGATTTAATAGCTTATAAAAATAATGAAGTGCATTTGATACAATGTAAATGTTATAAATATCCACCAAAGCAAGAATTATTAAGAAAATTTATAGGAGATTGTGAAATATACATAAAAAATAATCAAAATAAATTAAACAATAAAACTATATATAAAGATTTTATAACTAGTTGCAAAGAAAAAGATTATGGAGTTATAAAATTTTTAGAAGAAAATAAAAAATTAATTGATTATTTAGTAATAGAATAAATTTTGTAATTCCTATTTGAAATTCTTAAAGAATTTGAAATAGGAATTAGGCTTATTTGTTATTGCTTGAGATTTTAGCTATTTGAAATAAATCTTTTATGTATTTTGAATCTATTTTAAGCTGAAGCCCGCGAAGTCCTGCACTAACTACAAAATAATCAAGCTCTAAAGCTCTTTCATCAATAAATCTTACAAAATCTTTTTTCATACCAAAAGGAGAGCAACCCCCTCTAATATAACCTGTTTTATTCTTTAGCTTATCAAGCTTTAAGAGGCTTAATGATTTTTCATTAACTGCTTTTGCAAAGGCTTTTAAATCAATTTCTAAATCTCCTTGAATACAGCCTACATATAAAGAGTTTTTACCTTCACAAACTATGGTTTTATAAATATATTTAATATCTTGACCGGTCTTATTAGCAACGCAAATTGCTGATAAATCATCTGTTACTTCATAGCTTAATAATTCATATTCTATTTTTAATGTATCTAAAAATCTTGCTGCATTAGTTTTTTTAATCGTTTGCAATTTTTTCTCCAAACCTAATAGCACCTTCATTGCAAGTAAGTTTTAAATCTTCTCCTAAAATCAAAATAGTAGAACCCATTAAGAACCTTCCTAACATTTCGCCTTTTTTCAAGCTTACATTATCGTAGTTTTTTTCATAATCTATTGCATTTTTCATATTTGTTTGCACGCTTGTATCAAAATCAAATTCCATTTTGCCAACATTTACAGCTCCAACGAAAACCATATAAAAAATACTTCCATCATTCTTTTTACAAGTTAAAACCATACGCTCATTTCTTGAGTATAAATTATCATGTTTTGCAAGTGCTTTTAAATTTACGCTAAAAAGCTCAGCACAAAAATATTTAAGATTTAAAACCTGCATATCGCAAGGGCTATGATAATTATGATAATCTCTTGGACTAAGGTATATATTTAAAAAATCAAGCTCATTTTTAGGAGTAAATCCTAATAATTCAGCTATATCATACTCTTTTCCTTTTATGCTAAATGCCTTTAGATTTGAGCTTTTTGCAAAACTTAAAATAGTTCCATCGCAAGGACTTATAAAGCCATCTTCAAGCTTTCTAGCTTTTTCTAATCTTCTTGTAAATAAAGCTATTAAGCTATCGTATTCTTTATAATCCTTAAACTCATCCATAGGTATATTAAAATGATTTATGTAGGTTTTGTTTATGTAATTTTGCATAAATTTTGGATATTTAATGCTTACAATTTTGCCAAAAATTCTTGAAATTATTTTTCTCATAACATTCCTTAAAGTTTAATAATAGCGATTTCACTAGGTGCTAAAAATCGTATAGATGGACCCCAAAATCCAGCACCACTACTAACATATAGTTTTGTCTTTTTGCCTATTTCATAAAGCCCATGTAAAAATCCTTGCTGCATTAATACTAAAATACTAAATGGAAAAATCTGTCCTGCATGAGTATGACCACTTAAAACTAAATCAAATTTGCTTAAATCAAATTTCTTAGCTACAACAGGCTGATGAGCTAATAAAATATTATATTTTTTTTCCTTATAACTTTTAAAAATAGGAGCTAAATTCATAGGCATTCCGTATTTTGCTCCCCTTAAGTCATTTACACCACTTAACACGATTTTGCCTAAATCAATGCTTTCATTTTCTAAGACTTTTATATTTGTTTGTCTTAATTTTTCTAGTATTTTAGTTGCGTCATGATAGTATTCGTGATTGCCTGTTACATAATAACAAGGCTTATTAAAAGTATTTAATAAATCAAGATAAGTAATTTCATTAATATCGGTATCAATCAAATCTCCCACAATTACTATAAAATCTACATCTTGAGCATTAATTTTTGCGATAAGTTCTCTTAAAAAGTCTTCATGAAGATTTTTGCCTAAATGCACATCACTTATCATTGCGATTTTTACTCCAAGTCCAGCATTAATATCTACATATTTAATGGGCGGAATTCTAATAGCTTTATAAATTCCTTGTAAAAAACAGCCAAAAGCTATAAATAAAATACCTATATCGCAAATTAGTTTTAGAGTTTTTCTTCTTTGCTCATTAAAATTACCTTTAATAGTCTTTGCGCTAATTAACTTTAAAATATCATAAAAAATTGCTATCAAAAAGAAGAAGAACGAAAAACCTAAAAGTGCCGATAAAACCATATAAAGAATATCAGGTAAAAAGTTCGCTCTCATAGAGAACAAAAACACAACATTACTAATAAATAAAACTACACAAAGACCTAAAAAAAATCTTTTATATTTAGGAAAAATCAAGGAAAATAAACGTCTATAAATATAGGCATTAGCAATAAATACAGCAACGCAAAATGCTATGGCAAATAATAAATGGCTTAAACTCATCTTAAATCTCGTAAAGTGATTTTAAATATTTTTCATCATGAATTACTAAGCTTTTATCATCATTAAAGCTAATAATTCCATCATTTTTAAATTTAGCTAAAAGTCTTGAAAAAGTTTCAGGCGCAAGATTTATAAAAGAAGCTAATTGAATGTGTTTTATTGTCTTAAACAATTCATTTTGTTCGCAAATTAATTTAGCTAGTTTTGCCTCAGCACTCAAAATCATTTCGTTATGAACGAATTCTGATAGATATATTAGCTTTTTTGATAAACCACTCAAAAGCGCTAATACGAAATCACTTTTAGTTAAAAATTTATTCTTTAATTCATCAAAATCTATTTTAATAATTTCTCCACTATTTAAAAAACATGCACTAGCAGGAAAAGGAATATTTTCAAAGTTTGCAAGCTCAGCAACAAAAGAAATAGGAGTTAATTTATGCATAAAAATTTCAGCTCCTTTTTGGTTGGTTTTATAAACCTTAATATTTCCTTTAATTAATAGATGTAAATACTTACTACTTTCTCCTTCAAAAAATAACATTTCACCTTTTTCATAGCTTTTATGAATGCAAATTTTTGCTAACTCATCAAGCTCATTTTCACTAAAATTTTTAAAAAAAGAAATTTGCTTTAATACTGCTTTCATTGGCACTCTTTTTACTTTCTTAAAATAGAATTATGAAAAATCATATCAAGGAATTACAAATGTTTAGATTTGCTCCATCGCCTACTGGCAATATGCATATTGGAAATCTTAGAACTGCAATTATTAATTATGTATGCGCTAAAAAATATAATAAAAAGTTTATTTTAAGAATAGAAGATACTGATACAGCAAGAAATATCAAAGGCTTAGAAGAAAATATTAAAGAGATTTTAACTCTTTTTGGAATTAATTGGGATGAATATTATGTGCAAAGCACTCACCTTGCAACTCATCAAAAATTAGCTGCTAAATTACTTGAAAATGGCTCGGCATTTAAATGCTATTGCACTGAAGCTGAGCTTGAAGCTAAAAAAGAATTAGCTAAGAATGAAAAAAGAGCTTATAGATATGATGGAACTTGCGAGAATTTGAAACAGGAATTAGAAAAACCTTTCGTAATAAGACTTAAAAAGCCAAAAGCTACAATCACATTTAAAGACGAAATTAAAGGCGAATTATCGTTTGAGCCAAACGATGTTGATAGCTTTGTAATTTTAAGAGCTGATGGGACACCTACATATAATTTTGCATGTTCAATGGATGATATGTGCGAAGGTGTTAGTTTTATTATCCGTGGAGAAGATCATGTAAGCAATACTCCAAAACAAGAGCATATTAAAGCCTCTCTTGGCTTTAATGAAAGTATGCAATATGCACATTTGCCTATAATCTTAGATGAAGAAACAGGGCAAAAAATGAGCAAAAGACAAGATCATTCAAGTGTAGCTTGGCTGCTTGAGCAAGGGTTTTTGCCTGATGCTATTGCTAATTATCTTTTATCTTTAGGAAATAAAACTCCTAATGAAATCTTTACTATGCAAGAAGCTATTTCTTGGTTTGAAATAAGCAATATTTCTAAATCTCCTGCTAGATTTAGCATGGCAAAACTAAGATTTATAAATCGTGAGCATATAAAATTACTTGATGATGAAATATTAGTAAGGCTTTTATTTAAAGATGAGTTTTTAGCTAAGTTTAACAACCCTAAAGCTCTTGCAAAATTAGCTAAGCTTTATTTAGAAGAAGCTAGTACGCTTAATGAGATTAGAGCAAAACTTAGCGGGTTTTTCTTACCTTTTAGCGTAGTTTTTGCAAATAATGAAGAATTTATTGAAAGTGCGAAATTATTAGAAAATGAATTAAAAAATCCTAATTTAGCACTTAAATATGATGAGTTTAAGCAAAATCATTCTTGCAATCTAAAAGGCAAACAACTTTTCATGAGCTTAAGATTATTATTAAGCGGAGCAAATCATGGACCTGAATTAGCTGCTATTTATGAAATAATTGCACCTTGTATGAGTGAGTTTTTAAAGGTTAAAAATGAGCTTAGCTGAATTAATCGTTATATTTTTTGGTGTTTTAATTAAAGGGCTTGATTTATATTTTTATGTAATTGTGGCATATTGTTTGTTTTCTTTTATTCCACAAGCATTTAGCCATCCTATCGGATATAAAATATATATGATAGTTTATAAATTAGCCAAACCTGCATTTGATTTAGTTTATATGATAATACCTGCTAGATTTTTAACAATAGGAATGATTAGTCTTACTCCTATTGTGATTTTTGTAGGTATTCATTTATTACAACTTGGACTTATTCAGTTATTAAAGTTTATTTTAAGCATATTTTAAAGGATATTAATGAAAAAACTACTTAGTATTTTAATAATCACTCAAGCATTGTTTTCATACACTTATGAAGAATTAAAACAAGAGCCAAATTCTCTTGCTAAAGACTTCTTTTTATATAATTTATTAAAAGATAAAGAAATCAAAAAAGAAGATTTAAAGGAATTTAAAAGCCATATATTTCGTTTTTTAGGCGTTATTAAAAAAGAATATGACAAAGTAGCTATCAAAGAAGCTCCAAAGCCTTTAAGCCCTGATTCTTGTTATAATTATTCTATTAATTCTATTATGAACGCAAGCGAAAAATGTCAGGTTTTTAGACTAAAAGAAGTGAATTTTGCTAAAAAATTAAGTGTTGAAAATCTAAAAAAATTAGCAAATACTTTTAAAGATAGCAATAAAGAACTAAGCTCACAATTAAGCATTCTAGCAAATAAAAATCCAATAGCACAAAGCATTAAAACAGGTGATGGCAAGACCTTGATGAAGCTTTATTATGATGGGTATAAATTAGATGATTTTTCTCCAGGTCCAAAGACAAGAGCTAGTATGATGGAGCATCCTAATGCTTATAAGTTTTTAAACTCAGCTTTAGTAGATGATAAATTTCCAAAAATAAGAGAAAGATTAAGCTTATTAGATAAAGAAGACGCTAAAGAAGATTTAGCATTTGCCTTAGGTTTAAATGCTTTAATGTTTAATAAAAACGCTTTAGCAGAGAAATATTTTTTAAGAGCAAGTAAGACTTATAAATACAAAAGACCAAGAGATAATGCCTTATTTTTTGCATATTTAGCAAGTAATAAAACAAGACATTTAGATACTTTAGCAAATAGTGAAGATTTAAACATTTATAGCATTTTAGCAAAAGAGCTTACAAACACACCACTTCCTAAAATCATAACTCCAAATCCAACAAAAACTATTGATTATCCAATAGATGATGCTTTAGTTCAAGCAAGATTTATGATTGAGTTAAAAAATGCAAATAAAGAAAAATTAGAGCAAATGAAAGAGCAATTTGATGCTAAAAATACTCAAGGTCAGTATTTAGCAATTAGCGATAAGTTAAGTAATTTTAAAGATAACATTTATCCTATTCCATTCCCTGAAGAGTTAAGTAATTATAGTATAGAGCAAAAGGCTTTAATACTAGCAATTGCTAAGCAAGAGAGTAGATTTTTACCAGCTTCTGTTAGCACTTCTTATGCTTTAGGTATGATGCAATTTATGCCTTTTGTAGCAACTCATACGGCTAAGGTTGATTTTAATGATAATAATTTTGATGTTACAAATATGTTTAAGCCAGAAATTGCATATAAGTTTGCAAACGCACATTTAAACACTTTAAAAAAGGGAGTAAATCACCCAGTTTTTATAGCTTATGCTTATAATGGTGGTTTAGGCTTTACTCAAAGAATGCTAAAAAAAGAATATATGTTTAGTAATGATTCTAAATATAAAAAATATGAGCCATTTTTATCAATGGAATTAGTGCCTTATTTAGAGAGTAGGTTGTATGGTAAAAAGGTTTTAGCAAATTATTATATCTATCTTAAGATTTTAGGAAAAGATGTAAAAATAAGCGATTTTATAAGAGATTTAAACAAGCAAAGTGATGCTTTAAAAGTTAGGAATTAATCTTTAATTCCTAATTCAAATTCTTTTAAAATTACTAAGAATTTAAATTAGGAATTTGCTTTTTAAAATGCTTTATTGTTTAGTAATCTTTGTTTTTAAAATCAGTTATTTGATTTAATTTTACTAAGAAAATTCATTTAAGTTTTTTAAAAATATTTATAAAATTGAAAAGAATTTGAAATAGGAATTTAAAAAGTAATATTTAGATTTCATAGAAGAAAAAGAATTAATCTGTTTTATACAAATTCAAATTAAAAAAGCTAACTTTTAAACTTCTTAAGAATAATCTTATAAGTGTTAAAAATCAATATTAAAACAAATTCCTATTTCAAATTCCTTTATTTTTAAATACTTAAACATAAGCTTAAAATACTTCTATCTTTCTTCTAACTCTTGTATGGTTTTTGTGGTTTTTGTGGTTTTTGTGGTTTTTGTGGTTTTTGTGGTTTTTGTGGTTTTTGTGGTTTTTGTGGTTTTTGTGGTTTTTGTGGTTTTTGTGGTTTTTGTGGTTTTTGTGGTTTTTGTGGTTTTTGTGGTTTTTATTCCGAGCTTATAATGATTATCAATAGTTTTTATTTAAATTATCAAAGAATTTGAAATAGGAATTTGATTTAAAATATTTAATCCCTAAATATTTTAGGGATTAAAGTTTTAATAAAAGATTATATGAACTTTTTGGCTACCATGAACGCCAAATACGGTTACAAGCTCAATATCAGATGTTCTACTAGGACCTGCTATATATAAAATATTAGTAGGTAATACATCATTTTCAGCCTTTATTCTAGCAAGACCACTTGCAAGTGAAGGCTCAATTTTTGTTTTATCAAGTAGCATAATACAAAGCATTGGTGCAAGGCTTAACATTCTAGGTTGGCTAGCACTTGATTTTACACAAGCAACCCCATGTGAGCTAATAGCAAACTCTACATCAATTACTGAAAAATCGCTATGAAAAACTTCACTTCTTAATTCTTCAACACTTTTATCAAAACAAACTTTTTTGCTTGCATTGATTTTTTCTACATTAGCACTTAAGCTTTTTGGATAAATTAATGATGTATATCCATAAGAGCTTGTGATTTTGTTTATTTCATCATAAACATTGTCTAAGCCATCAACTTCATGAACTTCAAATTTATTTTCGCTCATTTTAGTTTTTGTTTCTTCTAAAGGATTATCGCTTTGTTTTATATGAACGCTTGGATCTACACTTTTTTCGTTTAATTCGTGTTTTATTCCACATTCAATTGCGTTTAATATTTGATTTCTTGAGCGATTGCTGATTTCTTCAATTCTTTTATTCATAAGAAACTCCTTCTAAGTTTTCTAATTCTTTATATATATTTCCTTTAAGTTCAGGTAAGTCTTTATATGTTGCCCAATTTTTAAGCACAGGCAGACTTGTTCCTACGCTTTGTAATAGCCAGTTAAACTTACTTGCATTACCAATAGCAACTCTCCACATTTTTGGACTTGTAGCAATATCAGCAAACTTAGCAAATCCATAGCTTTCCATTGCGCTATGCTCTAATTCATTTGCACCTAGTGGAGCATTATCTCCAGCTTCACCTATCTTATCACGGCGCAGTTTTCTAATCATGCTATCAAGTGGGATTTTTACAGGGCAAACTTCAGAGCAACGACCACATAAAGAACATAAACTTAAAATATCCCCATGCTCATTCATTCCGAATAATTGTGGCGATATAACTTCTCCGATTGGTCCAGGATAAACAGCATCATAGCTATGACCGCCGATTTTATCATACACAGGACAAAAGTTCATACAAGCACCACATCTAATACAGCGTAACGCTTCATAATAATCTTCGTTGCTTAAAATATTTGTTCTATGGTTATTAAACAATATCACATGCACTTCTTTAGGACCATCTAGCTCATCAGCTTTTCTAGGACCTGTGATTATATTATTATATGCAGGTATGAATTGTCCTGTTGCTGAAGGGGTTAATAATGTATCGGTTGTAGCTGCGTCAGTAAAGCTTTCTACGATTTTTTCAATTCCACAAATTGCTACATGAATAGTTGGAGCTGTAGTGCACATTCTACCATTGCCTTCGTTTTCAATCAGCCAAATAGCACCTTCACTAGAGATTGCAAAATTCACCCCACTAATACCCATTTCTAAGCCTTCAAATTCATTTCTTAGATGAGTTCTAGCAATTGCGTTTAATTTCTCAGGCTCACTTTCTTTTGCAACGCCTAATTTTTCGCTAAATAATTCCCCGATTTCATAGCGGTTTTTGTGAATTGCAGGAACAACGATATGAACAGGAGTTTCATTGCCTAATTGTAAAATTAGCTCTCCTAAGTCAGTTTCAATCGCACTTAAGCCTTTATGTTCTAAATAATGGTTTAAGCCGATTTCTTCGCTTGCCATTGATTTGCCTTTTAATACCTTGCTAACTTTCTTTTCCACCATTAGCTCATAAATTATCTCGCAAGCATCTTCTTTGGTATTTGCAAAATGAACTTTCATACCATTTTTTGTAGCGTTTTTTTCAAATTCTAATACTCTATCTTTTAAAGTATATAAAGCATTATTTTTTGCTTTTTGTGCCTTTGTTCTTAGCCCTTGCCAATCTTGAAATTTTGCATTAATTAAAGCTTTTCTTCTATCTTGTAAAGCGTGCATTGCAGAGCTAACGTTTTCTCTCATTTGCTTATCAGCTAATTTAGTTTTGATTAATTCGCTATGATTTTTCATATCTTTTCTCCTTGCATTCTAGCAGCTAAAAAGTCATATAAATGATAAGTTTTTATATCAAGACCCATTTTTGCAATTGTTCCACGAATGTTTAATAAACACCCTCCATCAGCAGAGATTATAACTTTTGCTCCACTTGCAACAATATCATTTACTTTTGCTTGAGCCATTGCGTTTGAGATTTCAGGCTCTTTTACGCTAAATGTTCCACCAAAACCACAGCATTCTTCTTCATATTTAAGTTCTACTAATTCAACATTTTTAAGACTTCTTAATAAATTTTTATTAGCATCAATGCTTTTTTGAACTCTTAAAGCGTGGCAGTTTGTATGCCAAGTAACCTTAATAGGTTCGCCCTTATCTTCAATCTTAAATCCGATTTGCTCTAAATATTGACTAAGCTCTATTACTTTTGAACTAAATTTTTTGATTTTTTCATAATTTGCATCATCTTTAAAAAGCTCAACATAATCATGGCTCATCATACCACCACAGCTTCCACTAGGAATTACGATAGGTAAATCTTCATTAAATAATTCAGCATTATATAAAGCTACTTTTTTAGTATCTTTAAAATATCCTGTGTTATAACTAGGTTGCCCACAACAGGTTTGATCTTTTTTAAAAATCACTTCAACTCCGGCACTTCTTAAAAGCTTAATAGAGTTTAAAATCGTGTTCTGCATAGCAGCACTTGCTAGACAGGTTGCATAAAAATATACTTTTTTTTGCATTTTTAACCCTTTTTAATAAAATGATAATTTATTATATTACTTTAACGATATTAAAGGGTTAAGATGATTTTCTATGCGATTATTTTTTTAAATATTTTTATTTATTTTTTAGGGTTTTTAATCGGCAAGCGTGTTTTAGTAAGTAATTTTGCACTTTATCATGGAAGTGATTTTTATACATTTTTTACTTATTCATTTTTGCATAGCGATTTTAATCATATTTTTATGAATATGGTTATGCTTTTTATGTTATCTCATCTTCTTAGATTTTGCAATAAAACTCATTTAGTGTTAGTGTATGTTTTGGGTGCTATTTTTTCATCTTTAGCGTATTATTATTTAATGATAAATATGGGATATTATAATTTTGTTTTATTAGGTGCTAGTGGAGCTATTAGTGCTTTAATGGGCTATGCAGCAATTGTTTTAAGACAAAATGGCTTTTTTGTAGCGATTGCAATTACAAGCTTAATTAGTGCTTTAATGTTTAGTAATGTAGCTTGGCAAGCACATATTTTTGGAGCAGTATTTGGAGCAATTTTTGCTTATGGAGTTTATTTTTTAAGGAGATAAAATGAAGAATTTTTTAAAAGGTTTTGGTTTAGGCTTTGGCTTATTAGTGTTTTTTATTTTAGGTTTAATGATTTCTAAAGCTTATAATTTGCTTATTACAAATGATAAAAGCCAAATTGTAAGAAATATAGAAGTATCAAAAAAAGCAAATTATGATTCATACATATCATATCCTAGATTTAGTGCTAGTAAATTTTTAAGCACTAAAGAAGACTTAAGCGATAGTGAAAAAGCAAGTATTACAAATACATTTAATAAGGTTTTAGAATTAGTAAGAAATAGTAATATTTGCGTAGGCGGTAGCTATATGTTAGAGCAAAATATTGCTTATAAAGATGGTTTGAGTGTGCCTAGTGGATATAGATTTAATTCTGGTTTTGAGTGTAGATTTAATAAAGATGAGCTTAGTAACTATCAAAATTTATTAAAAAACATAAATGAAATTCTAGCTAATAATGACTATATTGCACTAAATATCCCTGCAATAAAATCAATAGTAAGTGATAATACTTTAGATAAAATTCAAGATGAATTACATGATGAAATATATAAAAAAGCTGATGAATTAGCAAAGCATTATTCAAATATTTCAAAGAAAACTTGTGTAATCTCAAATATAACTTATGATATTAACGCATATCCTAAGAGATTAATGAATGCTGATATTGCTTATAGTGTTCCTGTTGAAAACGATACGCTAGAAAGATTAAAAGCAACAATTACTTTAGAATGTAAATAAGGATTAATTATGAGCGAGATTTTAACAAAAGGCTGGGCTGCTTATGATGAAGCAGCTAATTTTAAGCCAATTACTTTTAAAAGAGCTGCGTTAAAAGATGATGAAATATTATTAAAAACTCTTTATTGTGGGATTTGTCATAGTGATATTCACGCAGCAAGAAATGAATGGGGCGTTACAAAATATCCTATCGTTCCAGGTCATGAGATTGTAGGAGAAGTTGTTCAAGTTGGCAAAAATGTTAAGGAATTTGAAATAGGAAATAAGGCTGGAATTGGTTGCTTGATTAATTCTTGTGGCGAATGTGAAGCTTGTCTTAATTCAAACGAGCAGTTTTGCTCAAAAGGCGCTGTATGGACTTATAATAGTGTTGATTATTTTAATGATAATGAAATCACAAAAGGTGGATATTCAAATTATATAAAGGTTCATAAAGATTTTGCGATAAATATTCCAGAAAATGCACCGCTTGAGCTAATCGCACCGCTATTTTGTGCAGGAATTACTACTTATTCTCCACTTAAGTTTTCAAAAGTTAGCAAAGGCATGGATGTAGCAATTGCAGGATTTGGTGGGCTTGGTGTAATGGCATTTAAATACGCTAAGGCAATGGGTGCAAATGTAAGCGTAATCGCAAGAAACGATACTAAAAAACAAATTGCATTAGAGCTTGGAGCAAGTAATTATTATAATGATATTAATAATGTTGATAAAAGATTTGATGTAATAATTAGCACAATTCCAAGTAAATATGATGTATTAGCATACGCAAGAGTTTTAAAATACGGCGGAGAAATGGCAATTGTAGGCTTGCCTCCGATTGATGAAAAAGTATCAATTAGCCTAAATGCTTTAATTAGAGTAAGTCATAAGAAAATTTATGGCTCATTAATAGGCGGGATTAAAGAAACTAAAGAAATGCTTGAGTTTTCGCTAAAGCACGAGATTTATCCTGAAGTAAAAATCATAAGTGCAGAAGATATTAATAAAGCTTATGATGATTTATTAAATAATTCTAGCTCATTTAGATATGTTATAAAATTTGATGAGTAAGAGATTAATCTTAAGCCTAATTTCTTTAGGCTTAATTTCGTTTTTAAGTGTATTAATAGAAACTTCTTTAAATGTAACTTTTGAATATTTAACAAAAACTTATGAAATTGATATAAAAACAGCATCACTACTTACTTCTATGTTTTTATTAGCACTTACTTTAATTATGCCTACAAGCTCATTTTTATTACAAAGATTTAATACGAAAAAATTATTTATATTTACAAATTTTTTATTTTTATTAAGCCTTTTAGTGTGTGCTAGTTTTAATAATTTTTATATTTTAGTTCTTGCTAGATTTTTACAAGGAATTGCAGCAGGAATTGCCTTGCCTTTAATGTTTAATATAGTAATTATTAAGGCTAGTAAAAAGTATTTTGGATTTTTAATAGGATTTTGTGTATTTTTAGTAGCTACTGCACCTGGTTTTGGACCAATTTATGGTGGGTTTATTATGAAATATTTTGAATTTAGAGATATTTTCATATTCTTAATACCTTTTTTAGTGTTTGCATTGATTTTAGGGATTTTTAATATTGATGATTTATCTAGCAAGGCTAGTTTTGATTATAAAGAATATTTTTTGATTTTAGGATTAATTGTAAGTTTAGTTTGTAGCGTTGATAATATCGGATTTTTTATAGTATTTTTGCTTTTATTGTATTTATTAATAAAGCTTAAGAGTAATATTTTAAAAGTTGCTTTTAATTATAGATTTTTTTGTTCTAGTTTAATGGTATTTTTAATGCAGTTTTTTGCTTTATCTTATTCTTTAATACTTCCTAATTATTTGATTTCGGTATTAGAATATGATAGTTTTAATGCTAGTAAAGTTATGTTTTTAGGCTCAATAAGTGCTGCTTTATTAGCTCCTATTAGTGGATTTTTTAGCAATGTTATAGGTAGTTTTAAACTTGCATTTGCTGGAATAATATTAATTATTTTTTCAAATATTTTATTTTTATATTTGGAAGAAAATTTATTAAATTTTTCAATATCGTATTTAGTTTATGCTTTCGCTCAAGGAATGTCTATGAGTGTAATTATTGCCTATTCAATCAATTTAAGTAGCGATAAAACAAATGCAAATACTTATATAAATACTTTTCAACAATGCTTTGGAGTGTTAGGAGTTTTAGTAATTTCAAAAGTATTTAATGATAATTATTTAATAGGATTTAAAAACTCAATATATGTGATATTAAGCCTTGCATTTTTGCAACTAATACTTATTTATTTTGCTTTTAAAAATAAATGCAAGGTCTAATTCCGAATTCAAATTCTTTTGTTTATTTTTATCCTTTAAACTAAGATTTTAAAGGATTAATAATGGAAAATATTTTAATGTTAATGATAGGCGTTTCAATTTTTTTAGTTTTTATTGTAATCGCTGCTTTTATTTGGGGATTTAAAAATAGGCAATTTAGCGAGAATAAAGGCTTTTTAGAATTAAACGACAGCGAAGAAGCTTTGCAAGATGCAATAATTTTAGAAAATCGCAAAAAAGAATTAAAAAATCCTAAGAAAGCTTTATTTTTAGATAGAGATGGCGTGATTAATCGTGATTTTTCTTATGTTTATGAGCTAGAAAAATTAGAATTTATGCCAAATATTTTTGAAATTGTTAAGTTTTTTTATGATAAAGGATATTTAATACTTATTATCACAAATCAAAGTGGAGTAGGGCGTGGATATTTTAGCGAAGAGCAAATGAATATTTTTAATAATGCAATAATTAAAGAATTTTCTAATCATCAAATTAATATTGCTAAAATTTACGCTTGTTTGCATACACCAGATGATAATTGCGAATGCAGAAAACCAAAAGCAGGAATGATTATAAAAGCTTGCAAAGAGTTTAATATAGATTTAGCAAACTCTATTTTCATAGGAGATAAGCCAAGCGATATGCAAGCAGCTTTTAATGCAAATATTAAAAATCGCTATTTATTTAGCGATAATGAAAATTACGAAAACGCTAAAAAAATTAGCGATTTATTAGATATTAAAAAGGATTTTTTATGAAAAATATAAAAGCCCTTGTTGTAGGGGATTTGATACAAGATATTTATATTTTTGCAAATTGCACGAGAATTAGCCCAGAAGCTCCTGTACCTGTCATCGTTCCAAAGGAAGAAAAAAAGGTGCTAGGTGGAATGGCAAATGTGGCTGCAAATTTAGCAAAACTTGGTGCTAGTGTTAGTGTTTTGAGTGTTTTAGGTAATGATGAAAGCTCAAAATATATAAAAGATGAGCTAAATAACAAAGGCATAACTTGCCTAATCTTAGAAGATACAAACAGAAAAACAACTACTAAAACTCGTATTTTTGGCTCAAATCAACAAATCGTAAGAATTGATGTAGAAACAACAGAAGAAATCAGTCAAGATTTAGCAAATAAATTAATAAACTTAGTTTTAAATAAGCACTATGATGTAATAGTTTTTAGCGATTATGCAAAAGGAGTTATTACGCCATATCTAGCACAAAAACTAATTGAATATGCAAAAAGCAAAAATATCTTAACTCTAGCAGATCCAAAGAATGATTTTTATAAGTTTAGTGGCGTTGATATTATCACGCCAAATCATAAAGAAGCTTGTGAGTTTTTAGGCAAATTTGATGAAAAAAGCGATGAAGAATTAACAAAAGCTTTAGAAAAATTACAAAGCGAATTAAAGCTTAAAATTCCTTTAGTAACTCTAGGTTGCAATGGAATAGCAGCGATTTATAATGATAAATTAAATCGCCATTTTGCACTTGCAAAAGAAGTTTTTGATGTTACAGGTGCAGGTGATAGTGTGATTTCATCTTTATCATTTTTTTTAGCAAATGATTTTCACATAAGCAAAAGCATTGATTTAGCAAACAAAGCTGCAGCAATAGTTGTAGGTAAAATCGGAGCTGTTAGCGTAGGGCTAAATGAAATAATTAATTTTAACAATGAGTTTCATAAATGCAAAAATATAGAAGAAATAATTGAGCTTAGCAAAGGAAAAAAAGTAGTATTTACAAATGGTTGCTTTGATATTTTGCATTACGGACATTTAAGCTATTTAAGAAGCGCAAAAGAGCTAGGAGATTTGCTAGTAGTTGGGCTAAATAGTGATGAGAGTGTAAAAAGGCTAAAAGGCAAAGAGCGACCAATAAACGACATAAAGACAAGAAAAGCAATGCTTAATGCTTTAGAATTTGTTGATTTTGTGTGCGAATTTGGCGATGATACTCCGATTGAACTAATTAAGGCTTTAAAACCTGATGTTTTAGTAAAAGGTGCTGATTATGAAGGTAAGATTGTAGTGGGTAGCGAGTTTGCAAAAGAAGTAAAATTGCTAGAATTTAAAACAGGATTTTCAAGCACAAATATAATAGAAAAAATAAGGAATAGTAATGATTAATAAATTAATGTATGAATTAAACGAGCATAAAAATGCTTTTAATAAAGTTGATGAAAAATATTTAAACGATATCATAAAAGCTTATGAGATAATTAAAACAGCTTTAGAAAATGGTAAAAAATTATTAATTTTTGGCAACGGTGGAAGTGCAGCAGATGCTCAACACTTCGCAGCTGAGCTAAGTGGAAGATATAAAACCGAGAGAATGGGGCTTAGCGCGATTGCACTTAGCACAGATACTTCAGCGCTTACTGCAATAGGAAATGATTATGGCTATGAATATGTTTTTTCAAGACAAGTTGAAGCTATTGCAAAGCAAGGCGATGTGGTGTTTGGAATAAGCACAAGTGGGACTAGTAAAAATGTAATAAATGCGCTTGAAATAGCTAAGCAAATGGATTGCGAATGTATTTTAATGGCAAGCCAAAAGCTTGAAACAAGCCCATATTTTGCCCTAAAAGCTCCTAGTTTAGATACTCCAAGAATTCAAGAAATCCATATTTTTACAATTCATAGCATCTGCGAACTACTTGATGGGTATTTTAAGTGAAAGGATATTGAATGCAAAGTTATTATAAATTTATAGAACTTTTAAAAGAACATTATGTGAGATTTAAACCAAAAGATGATGATTTATATAGCAAAACAAATGGTTTTGATAATTATCTAAATATAAAAAATAGACATTTTCAAGCAATAAAAAGCTTTTTAGAAACACAAAGCGTATCAAATGATATTGCAAACAAACTTTATGATTTTTTTAGCTCATACTTAAATGCTAGTGGAACACCATTTTTTATAAAAACCCCACTTCATAAAAACATTTATGCTCCAGTATATAATAATAGCGATGATGTAAGTCTTTTTTATAAAACTAAAGACCTTTATTATGTAAAATCAGACACTATTTATAAAAATATAAGTTTAGAGTATAAAAAGTATACCATACACATATTAGCACAAAATCTAGAGCAAAAAAAGGATAATAATAAAAGCAACAAAGAAATAGACCTAGAATTATTAAGCATAGAAGGAAACAATATTAATTTTAATGCAAAATTTATGGCAAAGAAAAAAAATAATTATGATAATATAAAAAAAGAAATTAAAAAAACTCTAAAAATAGACTTTGGTGAAGATGAATACAAAGCAATAAAACAAGAGTTTAAAAAGCAAAATACTATTGATTTTTTTATCCATAAAAACGCAGAAAAGTTTTTAAAAGAACAATTTGATTTATTTATATACCACTATTTTTACAAGGATTTGACACTCGATACGCAATGGAGTGATGAAAGGCTTGAAGAATTAAAAAACCTAAAATTAATTGCTTATAAAATTATAGAACTTATAGCAAAGCTTGAAAACGAAGTGCTAAGAATTTGGCTAAAACCTAAGTTTGTAAAGAAATTAAACTATGTATTTAGCTTAGATTTATTAAAAGGATTAGAAAAAGAAATTGTCAGTGATGAAGGGTTTGAAACTCAGCTTAAAGAATGGCAAGAGTTAGGGATGAATTACGAGAGTTTTGATAGCACCTTGCCGCTTGATACTAAACATTTTAGCCCTAAAATACGAGAGAAAATCTTAAGTCATTTTGATAATCTAAGCGAGATTTTAAACGGAGAGCTTATAAAAAGCGATAATTTTAACGCTCTAAATACCCTTAAAAACAAATATCGTGGCAAGGTAAAGTGTATCTACATAGACCCACCTTACAATACTACAAATGATGATTTTGTATATTTTGATAAGTTTAATCACGCTACATGGCTAAGTTTTATGCGTGATAGACTAGTTTTAGCAAGAGAGTTTTTAAGTGATGATGGGGCGATTTTCGTTCAATGTGATGATAATGAGCAAGCAAGGCTAAAACTTTTAATGGATGAAGTATTTGGGAAGGAGAATTATTATACAAATATAACTTGCAAGGTTAAAGCACCTAGTGGTTTAGGTAGTGGAAATAGAGCAATATTTGATTGCTCTGAATATATTTTATTATATGCTAAAAATATTGAAAAATTTAATTTTAATATTACAAAAATTACAACTTCAGTAGTTGGTAGCAATGAAGATAAAACTAAAGATAATTATAAAAGTATATTTAAGAAATTTGATATAAAAAAATTAGAAAAGATTGATGATTTTGAAAATTTATATTATTTGGATAATTTAAATTATCAAATAGAAACTATTAAAAAATCTGATATTGACGAGTTGTTTTATTATAACAATATAGATAATATCTTTAGAACTGCACCTACTAATAATCAGTTAATTTTTAGGTTAAAGGAAAAATTTGGAGATTTAAAAAATAAATTATTCGTTGAGTTAGATGTAAATAATGAAATTAAGCGAATGTTTTATAATGGCGAAGATGTGTTAATGCTTAAAAATTACACAGAATTAGATAATAAGGAAAAAAAGGTCTTAAAGTTAGATTATATAACTAATATTTTTTATGATGATTTGTGGCAAGGTATTTCTAAAGAGGGCGGAGTTACTTTAAATAATGGTAAAAAACCAGAAAGATTAATAAAAGATATTTTAAAGATTTCTACTAACGAAAACGACCTTGTGATGGATTTTCATTTAGGTAGTGGGACTACAGCGGCTGTTGCTCATAAAATGAATAGGCTTTATATAGGTATTGAATTAGGCGAATATTTTTATAGCACTACACTGCCAAGACTAAAAAAGGTAATAAATGCTGAGCAAGGTGGTATTAGTAAAACACTTGATTTTAATGGTGGTGGAGCTTTTGTATATTATGAGTTAGAAAGCTATGAAGAAGCCTTAAGAGAGTGTGAGTATGTAAGTGATGATTTGGGTTTGATTGATTATAAAAAATCAAGAAAGCTTATAAAGTCTTTAGATAAAAAAGAAAAGCTTTATATAGATTTAAAACACGAATATTTTAAGGACTTAGATATTTTCACTTCATTTGCAAATATTTACGGGCTTAGTATTATCTCTTATGAGATTAAAAACAATGAGCTTTATATAAATACTAGCGATAATAAAAGCTATTGTATGAAGGATTTGGATTTAGGCACTTATACAAAATTAAGAGATTATTTATGGTGGAAGAGTGATGAGCAAGAAAAATGAAGATAAACAAATACCTTTAAGGCTAAGCGAGTATTTAAAATATATTGATGAGTATGATTTTATAAAAGATATTGATGAGTATGATTTTATAAAAGATATTGATGATAAATTAGGAGATAAAAGTCTTTTTGATTATCAATTAAATGCTGTAAAAAATGCTTTAAAAGTACTTAGATTATATCAGAGTAGTGATGAGTATAGTTTTTATGAGGGTATTTATAAAAACTATGGTATAGATAAAAGTGATATCAATAAAGCTTCTTTTTGGATGGCAACGGGAAGTGGTAAAACTATCGTAATGGTAAAGCTGATAAAAGAAATATACCAAGCTATAAAAGATGGTTTTATAAAAGATAAGCCTATGCTTATTTTAGCACCTACTGATATCATCTTAAACCAAATAAAAAAAGAATTATTGTTAAATGGTTTAGACCCTAAAGAACTAGATGAGAAAAATTTGGCAACACCTAGTTTATTTAAAAATGATGTGTTTTTGTTTAGAAGTGATTTGTTAGATGATGGGGAGAATGTATCTAAAAGTAATGATGGTAAGAGAAAAGACTATAATGATTTTTTACAAGATGATGGTTGGTATATATTTTTAGATGAAGCTCATAGGGGTAATAATGATTCCAAAAGAAAAGTCTATATAAAAGAACTTAGTAATGGTTTTAAAGAAAAAGGTTTTATATTTAACTTTTCGGCTACTTTTACTGATGATGTAGATAAGCTAACATGTGCTTATGATTATAATTTAAGCAAATTTAATTTAAGTGGATATGGAAAAGAAATAGTTTTATTTGATAATGAATTGAAGATAGATAAAGATAGTGAAGAAGAATTGAGATTAGAGCATGTTTTAAAAAGCTTTTTGGTATTTTCTCTAGTTAAAAAAAGTAAAAAATTGATAAAAGATAAAACACTAACTTATCATAATCCTTTGATGATAGTGGTAAGTGATAAAGTTGATACAAGTGATGCGGGAATAAAGATATATTTTAAAGCTGTTAAGAAAATAATTGAAAATAGTTTTGATTTATATGCATTAAAAGAGAAATTAAAATTAGAATTACAAGGGTTGAAAACTCAGTTTTCTAGTTACACTTTAAATAGTGTTTTTATAGATTTGATAAACGAAATTGATGAGAACGATATGAAAAAATATGTTTTTCATGATGGTTTGGTAAATGGTTTAGAAGCTTGTAAAATTAGTAAAAATCAAAGAGAAATAGTAGTGAAAAGTAAAAACTCATCAAAGCCATTTTTGCTTATTAATATTGGTGACAATAAGGAGTGGAAAGACTTTTTATGTGATGATTTGGGGATTGAGGTAGGAAATGAGTTATCGGATGGATATTTTGATAAGATAAATGAAGATATATCTCCTATAAATATAATGCTAGGCTCAAAAGTCTTTAGTGAGGGATGGGATAGTAATCGTGTAAATGAGATTTTATTTTTAAATATAGGTAGCAAAGACGCTATAAAGTATGTAACTCAAACTATCGGGCGTGGTGTTAGAATAGAGCCTAAAAAAGGGGATAAAAAACGCAAAGAAAATACAGGTATAGAAACGCTTTTTGTAATGGCTAGTGATAGTAGCGGAGTAAAGCAAATCCTAAGCGGTTTTAAAATGATGCAAGGTAATACAAAGGCTTTAGTAGGATTTCAAAAAACTAACGCTTATAAAGAGCCAAAAATTCCTATTTATACAAATTTAGACACAAGAGCAAAATTAAAATTAAGCAATAACGATTTGGATAATTTGCGTAAATATGTGAATGATTTTGATAATGATGTATTATATTTTTATGATGATTTATGCGATGAATTAGGGGTAAAAATAATTGATGAGATAAAAGATGAAAGTAAAAATGAGCTTTTTGAAAGAGGCGTGAGTGTGAATTATTTTCAAAATGATAAAGTAAATTTAAAAAAAATCTATCAAACAATAAAATCAAAAGCTAAAAAACTAGAAGGATTTAAAGTGATTAATGATGAGATAAAGCATTTTAATGAATTTAGTGCTATTTTAAGCGATGATATTGTAAAAAGCATAAACTCTAAAATAAAAGAGGTTTTAAAAAGCGTTGGTAAAAAACCTTATAGTGATGATGAATTAAAAGAAAAATTTAATAAAGGTGAAATTAATTTAGATGAATTGATGGAGTTAAAAAACACTAAACCACTAAATGAGCTTGCTTCTAAAGATGATTATTTAATTAGTGCAAAACTACAAAGTCATTATTATCTACCCATGATTAAAAAAGAAAATGATGACAAAATAAGTTATTGTATAAGTGTAAAAAGTGAAATAGAGTTTTTGAATGATTTGGAAATAAATTTAGTAGATTGTAAAGTTTTAAAAAATAGCGAATGGGGTTTTAGTAGAATTGTTGAAAATGTAGATGATATTTATATCCCTTATTTTGATACACAAAGTCAAATTTATAGAAAATTTTATCCTGATTTTATCTTTTGGCTAAAGGATAAAATAAGTGGAATTGAAAGCATATATTTTATAGACCCAAAAGGCTTAACGCGTGGGCAAAATCCTATAGATAAAATAAAAGGATTTGAGAGTATTTTCAGCAAAAATGGTGCTACTCATAATGATATAAAAGTATATTTATATTATTACAATAATAAAGATACCTTGCCTAGCTATGAAGACTATGTAAAAGGTAATATTTTAGATATCTTTTGTTAATTTTTTTGGAATTTGAATTAGGAAATTCCTATTTCAAATTCTTGATTTTTTTGGCGTAGCTTTTAATTCTTGTAGAGTTGATTATCACGCAGATTGAACTAAGCGACATAAATATACTTGCGATTAGTGGGTTTATAAGTCCATTGAAAGCTAATGGAATGCTTATGATATTGTATAAAAAGCTTAAAGCTAGATTTGTCTTAATTAATTTATATGTTTTTGTAGCTAATAAATGAGAGTTTTTAATACCTATTAATTTATTATCAAGCATAACAATATCACTTGAATTTAGAGCTAAATTACTAGCGTTTTTAAAGCTAATTCCAACAAGCGCAAGTTTTAATGCTAATGCGTCATTTATGCCATCGCCTACCATTAAAACTTTGTTATTTTTGCTAAAGTTTTCAATCGTTTTTAACTTATCTTCAGGCAAACATTCATAATAATATTCGCTAATTCCTAGCTCGTTTGCTATTTTTTCACAAGGTTTTTGCTTATCTCCTGAGAGCATTACTATTTTTATATTAGATGATTTTAAATAATTAATTAGATTTAGTGCATCATTACTAATTACATTAGAAAATATAAAATGCTCTAAAATTTCATCATTTTTAGCGAAAAACACTTCGGTTTCATTCTTTGAAATCGCATTTATATTGTATTGTTTTAGTAGTTTTGCTGAGCCAAAAATATATTTAATTCCGTTTTCAAATTCCGCCAAAACTCCTAAGCCATTTAGCTGAATTAGATTAAAATCCTTTTCGCTTGGTTTTATATCTTTTAAATACTCGTTTAGTGAGCTTGCGATTATGTGATTGTTTTTATTTAAAATCGCTTTTAATATGCTTTTATCATTATCATTTAGATTAATACTGCTTAATAATTCAAGTTTTGATTTTGATAATACCCCTGTTTTATCAAATACAGCCATATTTATTTTGCTAAGATTTTCAATAAAACTTGCGTTTTTAAATAATACTTTAAGCTTTAAAGCTTCGTGAATACATAAAATATTTCCAACAGGAGCACTAAGTGCTAAAGCACATGGACATGCGATTATTAATAAACTTACACTTCTAATAATAGCTTCATTTATATTAGAAATATTATATAAAAAGCACAAAAATGCAATGCTAAAAATCGCATAACAAAAATAAACTCCGATTTTATCTGTTAGTCTTTCAAGGTTTGATTTTTTTGTTTTATTTAATAAATTTGCTAATTTATTAATATAACTATCATTAAAAGTGCAGCTTGCAATATAATCAAAACTAGCACATTCAACCACGCTAGCACTTTTGATAAAATCACCTTTTTTAATATTTACTAATTCACTTTCGCCTGTAATTGCGCTAAGGTTTAATTTAGCATCATTTAAAGCATATCCATCAATTAAGATTTTATCTCCTAAAAATACTCTTAAAACATCATCTTTTTTAATATTTGTAACGCTGATTTTTTCTATATTTTCACCTTTAATCACATTTACACTAGCGTTTAATAAATCGCTTAAAAAATCAATATTTTCTAAAGCTTGTTTTCTTGCGAGTTGTTCTAAAAATCTTCCTATAAAAACAAAGCAAATAATCATAGCAACGCTATCAAAATAAACATAAGGAAGCCTTTTAAACATCGCAATAATGCTATAAATATAAACAAGACTAGCACCCGCAGTTACTAAGCAATCCATATTTAATATTTTGTTTTTAAGGGCTAAATAAGCGCTTTTAAACATTGATGAAGCACTATAAAAAAGAACAGGAGTGCATAATACAAACTCCGCAAAATTAATAATATCTTGAATGCTTTGCTCCATACTAGAAAAATACCCAGCATATCTTGCTATGCTAAGCCACATAATATTCATAACACAAGCAATTGCTACTATTAGCCTTGAATAAAACTCAATATGGGTTTTTTTAGCTTTTGTCGTAGTGCTTGGATTAAAGGCTAGGGGAGTGTAGCCAAGAGATATGATGGTATTTAAAATATCTTTTGCATTAGTGATTAGGGGATTATATTCTATACTAGCTCTTTTTGTATGATAGTTTATATCAATTTCTAAAACGCCTTCGTTTTTTAAAAGCATTTTTTCAATGAGCCAAACACAAGCAATGCAATGCAAATTATCAATTAAAATTAAAATTTTTTCATAATTTTCTTCTTTTTGTATGAAAAACGAGTGTTCATCATAAGAAATTTTCTCATCTACTTTAGATAAATTAGTGGCATTTTTATAAAATTCTTCTAAATTGTTTTCATTTATTAGATTATAAACATTTTTACAGCCATTACAACAAAACACCTTTTCGCCTTGAAAAATCATACTTTTTTCATCAAAATCTAACCTACAATGAAAACACTTCAAGATAATTTCCTTTAATTTTATTGACAATTTTATTTTTAATTTATAAAATAATTTTTAATACTTCGTTTTTTACAAATAAGGAAATCAATGGATAAAGATATACAAACAGAACAAAAGCAAGATAAAAAAAATCAAAAAAAGCATATTCCAGTAGATGGATATAAAATAGAAGAATTAAAACTACTAACTCTTGAAAAATTAATAGAAATCGCAAACGAAGCTGGTGTAGAAAACCCTATGGAGTTTAGAAGACAAGAGCTTATGTTTGAGATATTAAAAGCTCAGACTAAAAAAGGTGGCTTTATTCTTTTTACAGGTATTTTAGAAATTAATCAAGAAGGTTATGGCTTCTTAAGAGCAATGGATGCAAATTTAAGTGATAGTGCAAACGATGCTTATGTAAGTAATTCTCAGATTAAAAAGTTTGCTTTAAGGGTTGGAGATATTGTTACAGGTCAAGTAAGAGAACCAAGAGAGCAAGAAAAGTATTATGCTTTACTTAAGATCGAAGCTATTAATTATCTTCCTTTAGCAGAAGCTAAAAAAAGAGCTTTATTTGATAACCTTACTCCTATATTTCCTACTGAAAAACTACAACTTGAGTATGACCCATTAAAGCTAACTGGTAGGGTGCTTGATTTATTCACTCCTATTGGAAAAGGACAGCGTGGGCTAATAGTTGCACCTCCTAGAACAGGTAAAACTGAGCTTATGAAAGAGCTTGCAACTGCAATTGCAAAAAATCATCCAGAAAGTCAATTAATAGTTCTTTTAATTGATGAGCGTCCTGAAGAAGTAACTGATATGCAAAGATGTGTTAAAGGCGAAGTTTTTAGTTCTACATTTGATCAACCAGCATTAAATCACGTGCGTGTAGCAGAGCTTGTAATTGAAAAAGCTAAGCGTTTAGTAGAAATGGGAAAAGATGTAATCATTTTACTTGATAGTATCACAAGACTTGCAAGGGCATATAATACTGCAACTCCAAGTAGTGGCAAGGTTTTAAGTGGTGGTGTTGATGCAAATGCTCTTCATAAACCAAAGAGATTTTTTGGAGCTGCTAGAAATATAGAGCATGGTGGAAGCTTAACGATAGTTGCAACAGCTTTAATTGATACAGGTTCAAGAATGGATGATGTGATTTTTGAAGAGTTTAAGGGAACAGGAAATAGCGAAATTGTTCTTGATAGAAATATTTCAGATAGAAGAATTTATCCAGCAATTAATATAACCAAGAGTGGAACAAGAAAAGAAGAATTATTGCAAGGTCCAATTAATTTACCTAAGATTTGGGCAATTAGATCAGCAATGAATTCTATGGAAGATGTTGAAGCGCTTAAGTTCTTATATGCAAAAATGCTAAAAACTCAAAATAATGAAGAATTATTATCAGGATTAAACGAATAATATGCAAAGTCTATCGCTTAAATATCGCCCAAAAAATTACGATGATTTGATAGGTCAAAGTGCTGTTAGTAAGAGTTTAAAATATGCACTTGACAATAAAATAATAGCAAATGCTTATCTTTTTTCTGGACTTAGAGGTAGTGGAAAGACAAGCTCAGCTAGAATTTTAGCAAAAGCACTAAATTGTGAGCGTGGAATTAGCTCAACTCCTTGTGGTAAGTGTGCTAGCTGTTTAAGTAATGATGGGATTGATATTTATGAATTAGACGCTGCTAGTAATCGTGGGATTGATAGTATTCAGGATTTAATAGAAAATACAAAATACGCACCGCTCCATTCAAGATTTAAGATTTTTATAATTGATGAGGTGCATATGCTAACTCGTGAAGCTTTTAATGCACTCTTAAAAACACTTGAAGAACCACCTGCACATGTTAAGTTTATTTTAGCAACAACAGATGTTCATAAATTACCACCTACTATTTTAAGTAGGGTTTTACACTTTAGATTTAAAAAAATTCCTATTCAAGATATTGTAAGTAGAATGGAATTTATTTTAGCAAACGAACAAATACCTTATGAAAAAGAAGCTTTAATGCTGATTGCAAGAAGTGGCGGTGGCTCTATGAGAGATAGCCTAACTTTACTAGAGCAAGGTATTATTTATACTCAAAAAAGACTAAGTAAAGATAGTATTGCATTAATGTTAGGCTTGATTGAACCTAGTCTTATTAAGCAGTTTTTTGTAGATATTTTAAATGCTAATGATAGTGGGATATTTAAGTTTTTAGAATTAGCTAAATCTTATGAAGCTAGTATTGTTATTGATGAGATTAGCTCGTATTTAAAGGATTGTTTTGCAAATAATAATCCTAATTTTTCTTTAGTTTTATATGATAGATTTTTTCATATAATTGCAAAAGCTAAGAATATGACAAAAATAAGCGATGATGATGAGTTTATTTTATATATTCTTGCGTTTTTATTAAAAGAAGCAGTTGGGCTTAAGAGTATTGATAAAGAAATTAATGAGCCTATTGTTAATAAAAATGAGCAAGATTATTTAAATTTCATCACAATGATTGCTAAAAGAGATTATAGATTAGGAGAAATTTTTAAAAATTATGCATCTTTTGTTAGTTTTGATGGTAATGAATTTTGTATAAAAATTAATCCAAATAATGAAGAAGACAAGCAATATTTCAAACAATATTATGGCTCGGTTGTAAAAAATATATTTGCAAGCATATTTAATGATGCAAAATTAGTTTTGATAAGTGATTTGCCAAAAGCTAATGAAGTAAAGGTTGAGCCTTTACAAAAAACACCAATAAAACAAGAATACGAAGAAGAAATCAAATATCCTGAATATCAAAGTGATGATTATTTGGATTCAGATTTTGCTTTTGAAGAAGAAGAGAATGTTTATGAAATACCAGATGAGGTTTTAGAAGACTATGACCCTGAACTTCAAAATATACTTTTTGAATCTTTAGTAAAGATTAAAATAGAAAATAATAATCTAGAATTACATGTAATGCCACCATGCAATGAGAAAGAAAAAGGCATTTTAAGAGCAAATATTAAAGATGTTTTAGCTAAATGTAATGCTTATTTTAAGACTAAGAATTCAAAAATAATAAATGCAGAATTAGATAAAAAAAAACTTCGTTAGAAATTAAAGCCGAAGATTTTAATAAAGCTCAAGATTTTAATATAGCTCGTAATTTGGGTGAAATTGAGCTTGATAAATTTGTAATAGCTAAAGAAATAGAAGAAGAAAATGTGGTTAATTTAGATATTAATCATATTGTTTTAAGCGAAGAAGAAATAGATTTAAGAAAAAAATTAGACATAATAACAGAAGCTTTGGGTCCTTTAAGCGATATAAGACCTTGAAAAATAATATAATTTTGTTATAATCTTCGCTTTACTAATGGGGTTGATTAGGTTTCGACAGGATTAGTAAGGGATTAGCTGCATGCCGTGTTGCTACGTTAAACGCTAAATTAAAATTAAACGCAAACAAAAAAGAATTAGCTCCTGCTTACGCTTACGCTGCGTAAGTTCAGTTGAGCCCTGCAATGCTTAAAGCTTGTAATAGCATTTAGCGGGTCATCATTCAAGCTAGTTTAAAGCCTTGGCTAAGCTTTAAATGAAGTAAAAGCCTTAGTTTTTACTAAAGTTGTAAGCTGCACTTGGTAAAAATGAATTTAAGCAGCCTACTAAGCATGTAGACGCTGGTTTTGAGCTAGTTTTGGACTGGAGTTCAAATCTCCACAACTCCACCATTCTTATTTTTTTCATTCTTTTCTATTCTTTACTAAAAAATTAATAAAATACTTATAAAATAAGCATTTTAGCTTATATGTTTTTAGTTATTTTTAGATAGTTTTGGATATTTTTTAGACTTTGTTTAACTTCTTTTCTAATAATTTTAGTCCTTAATTTAGTCCTTAATTATTTTTAAGGACTTAAATTGAACTATTAGGGACTAAAACAATAAAAAAAGGAGCTTATTATGCTAACTGATAGTGAAATCATAAAATTAAAACCAAATGATAAAGTTTATATGAAAAAGGTCGTTGATAATTTATATATTTGTGTAACACCTAAAGGTAAAAAATCTTTTGTCTTAATTACATTCATTAATAAAAAAAGAGTTAAAAAGACATTAGGCGAATTTAGCTCAAGTTTTAGAATAAGAAATGCAATAATGCAAATTGATAGCACACAAGAAAAAATTATTAATGATAAAAATAAAATACCTTTCAAACAAGTATGTTATGATTATATGCAAACTCAAGAAAACCAAATTAGCGATAAGCAATTACACACATATTATTCACTATTAGATAGATTTATACTTGATAAAGAATTGAGCGACAAAGACATAAAAGAAGTTAGCAAAGCCGATGTTATAAAACGCTTTGGAATACTAAAAGATAAAAGCTCAACTGCAAAAAAGCTTTTAAATCTGCTAAAACGCATATATTCTTATGCCTGTATGCTTGATTATACTGACAATCATATATTATTCCCTATCAAGCTTGATATGATAGTTCGCTATAAGTCAGTGGAAAATTACCCAACGATAACTAAAAGCGATGATTTAGAATATCTATTCACACTAATTCAAAAAGCAAGACCTATTACAAAATACGCATTGATTTTTAACGCACTTACAGCATTACGCCCTGGTAATGTTAGACTGCTTAAGTGGGAATATATAAATGATGATGTCTTGGAAATACCTGCCGAACAAATGAAAAGAAAAAAGCCGTTTTATCTACCACTTAGCACCCAAGCAAAAAGAGTGCTAGAAATTATGAAAACTATGAAAAACAGCGATTATGTATTTTACAGCGAAAAAAAGCAAAATCAAGGTATAAGCGATAATACTATGCGTTCTTTTTTACGTAAAAACGGAGTGGCAAACGATGAATTTACCCCACACGGATTTCGTGCAATGTTTAGCACGATAGCTAACGATAATAATTATTCAAGCGAAATTATAGAGCTTTGCCTAGCTCACACGGTAGGAGGAGTAAAAGGCGTGTATGATAGAAGTCACAAGCTAGAAGCTAAAAGGGAACTTATGCAATGGTGGGGCGATTATTTAGAGAAGTTTATTAAGGATTTTCTATGAATTACAATGAATGGAATGAAGTAAAAAAGAGTACAAATAGTAGTAAAGAAAAAGCTGTTAAAACAGGTAAGGTATATTGGGTGCGATTAGGTTTAAATATTGGCTCTGAAGTTTACGGTAAGGGTAAAAACTATGTAAGACCTGTGCTTGTGTTAAAATTAATTTATAAAAACTCGTTTATAGGAGTGCCATTAAGCACTAAGACAAAAGACAATAGCTTTCCATACTTTTATAGCTTTTATACTAAAAATAATGATATTAGAACGGCTTTGTTATCTCAAATAAAATTATTCGATACAAAAAGAGTAGAAAATATAGCAAATATTAATATAAGTAAAAGTGATTTTGAAAATATTAGAGATAAGATAAAGGCTAATTTAATTTAGCCTTTTTTTTAATTCCCCTAGCTCTAAGGCTAGGCATCCGAGCCGTTATCTTGCGATAAGGGGACAAAACTTGCTATTAAAAGCAATTAAGAACATTCTAATTAAAAAATATTAATTAAAGCTTATATTTCACAAGTGATTATTTCTTATGCGATTTTATTTAAATATTCTTGTAAATTTTCTTCGCTAACTCTCCAAGTGCCGCCAAATGTGAGTGACTTTGCATTTAATAATCCTAATTGTAAATGTTTATATACTGTTTTGTAGTGCTGTCCTGTAATTTTTGCCACTTCTTTTAATGTGTATGTTTTTTTCATTTTAACCCCTATTCATATACTCTAAAACTTCAAGCAAGATTTTATCTTTTGCTAAATAAACCACTTGTTTTCTTAAGCTTTCTAACTTTGTAATTAGCTCTTCTTCTATCAATTCTCCATTAAGAATTTTTTTAGCAAAGCTAGAATCAAACACATAAACGCAATCAACAAGTAAAGCCGTATAATAAAAGCTTTCATATTTTTCTTGATTGTCCTGTTCGCTTTCGCCTTGCTTTTTGCCTTTTCTAGCGTGATATTTCTCGGCATTGATTAGACACCAAGAACGCATTTCTATCACTGAATATCTATCCCATAAATCATAAATCGTAGCGTCCTTACCGTTGCCATAGTGCTGGCTTTTTGGATTGAACAATGGATGTAATTTCATTCTTCATCTCCCCAAACGAAAGTAATATAATCTTGCTCTTTGTTATATTCATCAATGATTTTCTCTATATGTTTTGCTATATCTTTTGGTGTAAATTGATTTTCTAGCTGAATGTCTTTTTTAATGTTAATAACTTCGTTATAACTTGTAAATTTTGTTTCAATTGTTGCATAATTCAAATCAACATAAAAAGAAAAGTAATTTATGTAATTAGTTTCTAATTTTTTTCTTATGTCTTCATTTTGCATATGAAAACAAATACTATCACCAACTAATAAAGTAACACCTATTAAACAACTATGCTTATAAAAGTTATTAATTTTGAATCTTAAGTCTATTATTTCTTCTAAATCTTTTTTATTAATTAGCTTTACTATTTCTCTCATCTTAAACCCTTTAAAATTTTTAATTCATTATTTCTTAGTTTGTTTAGGCTACTAGTTGTGTAACTAGTGCCTAAGTTTTCGTTATATCTTGCTAAACCAAAACGCTTTATAAAAAGCTCTCTAATGCTTATTTCTAAGCAAAAGATAATAAGCTCCTTAATGTTAGAATGGCACATAAGGATCATCTCCGTAGCTTTGATTTTGCTGATAATTATTGCTTTGATAATTTTGCTGTGGCTGTTGATAGTTATTTTGTCCTTGCTGATAGTTATTATTTTGTCTTGGCTGTTGTTGGTAGTTGTTCTGATAACCACCTTGATTGCTATTTTGATTATCTTGCTTATTATCTAGCATTTCCATACTTTCTACGATAAGAACAATTCTACTTCTATTTTGTCCGTTATTATCCACCCAGCTTTCTTGCTTTAAAAAGCCTTCTACGGCTAGTTTTGAACCTTTTCTTAGATATTGACTGACAACTTCTGCATAGCGATTGAAAAACGCCACATCTAAAAAGAGCGTTTCTTCTATACGCTCTCCGTTTTGTGCTTGTCTAAATCTACTAACTGCTATTGCGTTATTGACTACTGCTGTGCCACTTTGCCCTAAAGTTTTTAATTCTACATCACGCACTAAGCGTCCTATTATTATGCATTTGTTCACGCTATCTCCTTAATTCTTATTGTTCTTGTTTCACTAATCTTTTTATCGCTTTCTAAAATCTCATATCCGTTACGCTCAACTATCGCTTTATAATCAATAGTTTCTCTTGTGCCTATGCTATAAGTTAGCTTTGCTGTAGGTGTTTCGTAAATCGTGCTATCATCAAACTGATAAAAATAGCTTTTAAGTTCTTTTTCACGCTCCCCTAATGCTTTTAATTGCTTTTGCACTTCGCATAATTCATCTGTTTTTATTAGTGCTTGATAATCAATATTTTTGTATCTATAAGTGCTTTCAAACTCTAGCCATTTGCTTTTAATTTCATCTTGCATAGTTGGAATAGGCTTTATGTCTATAAGTTCAATATCTAATGTGCCATCATACTTTGGATATGCGATAGCTAAAAGTGCTTTTTTAGCTCCACTTACCATCATTTGATGCTGTATTTGATACATATATCTTAATGGAACTTCGTGTGACTTTCTATAAGCGATTAGCCCTAGTTCGCTTACCTTAATTTCTAATATCTCGCCGTTATCGTAACCATCAAGACTAGCGATAAAGCGACCGTCTTGCTCACATTCACACACGATAGGCTTAAAATTACGCTCCAAGCTAACATTTATAAAATCTCTAACTTTTGGCTCATATTCTACGCCAAGTTCAACTGCAGGTATCCACGAAATATCAGGGCGTTTACCACCACCATATCTATAATATGCTTCTTGATAGGCCTTGTGATAGCCCACGCCAAAAAGGCAAGGCGTAACACTCGCACTAAACTTATCTTTGCGATAATCTAACCACTCTTGTGTGTTCTGTTCCAAGTGAATTACTTTCATATTAACTCCTTAAATTATCTAGTATTTTTTGTAATTGTTCGGTTTTTGCATTTTCTAAGCTTTTAAGTTTTTCGCACTTTAGTATTTGCTCTATTGCTACATTTTTTATTTTTGCTAGGTTTTTGATTTCATCAACTAAAGAACCTGAGACAATCATTCCAGCTAAACTATCAGGGTCGTCTGCACTATCATCAAGACATAGAAGTGATGAAACTGCTCTTTTTTTAGCATATGTTGAAGCTGTTCCCCAAATTTGCTCTTTACTCATTCCTTTATGGTTGTAATCAATTTCAGTGATAGCGTTTGTGGTGATTTCTTTATCTGCAATTCTAAAATGTGCTGTTGCTTCTAATAAAATAACTCCTTGTATTTCACATATAACACGCTCTGTAAAGATTACAATTGCTCCTAAATCTTTGCAGGTTTTTTTATAGTTTTCTAAAATAGTTTCTAGTGTTCTATATTCATATTTTGCAAAATGATTTTTAGCATCTTTTTTTACCTTGATTTCTTGCTGCACTATACTTAGTGCTTTTACAATATCAGTCATCTAAATCTCCACAATCAATTCTGTATTTTCTAGTTCTAATAATTGAATTATCAACAACATGGTGAGTTGAGCTAGAAAACTCAACCCCTTCTTTATTTTTGTAATATCTACAATCATCACGGCTTTTATCTTTAAAGCCACAGCAAAAATTAACAAGATTAAATCTTGCTACATCTGACGCAAAACAATCTTTTATACCAATTTCTAAATTACGCATTTTTGTATCCTTTAAATATAATTAATTATTCTTTTACTCTATCGCAAACAAAACCCATATTATTATCTCTAATATAGCCTTGATTATCCATAAAATACAATAAACTAGAATAATCTGCCTTTTGTCCCTGAATGACATATTTGTATTCAAAATTGCCTAAAAAGTCATACATATATACTCCTTGTAAAAATTAAAAATATACTAAAAGTATAAATAATTATACTTAAAATTAGCTTAATTATTTATACAAAAAGTATATTTATTGACAAATACAAATATTTAAGTTATACTTTAGGTATATTTTTAAAAGGAAAGAATATGAAAATACTTAAAGAGATGTTAGATTTATCAATGCTAAAAAAACACTTAAGCGGATATGAAACTTGGGCTGAAAGATTTGCTGAAAATGGTATCGCTGGTGCAAGTGTACCAAGCATAAAAAAATGGGTTAGTGAAAAATATAACTTAACCCCTTCAATAGAGATTTTAAATTTTATAGCAGACTACGAAGGTGTTGGTGTGCATGTATTTTTTAAAGATAAACATGATATAAAAGATGAGAATTATGAACTTTATGACAAAATAGAAAAATTATATTTTGATATTAACAAGAATATTCACTCACTACCTTTTTATAAAAATGCTTATGTGAGTGCAGGAAATGGCTTACAAGTTTTTGAAACTGAAAGAGTTATGATACCTTTTAACAAAGATGAATTATTAAAAAACTTAAAAGCAAAAAGTGAAAACGAACTAAGAAATGTTGTAATGCTTCCTATGAAAGGAAACAGTATGGAACCAACACTAAAAGAAGGTCATACATTAATAGTTAGAAAGTGCTGTGAGTATCAGCATGAAGGCGTTATATATGTAATTAGATATGATAATGAATTAAGAGTTAAACGCCTTGCAAAGCGTGAAGGTAAACTATATATAATAAGCGACAACATAGCACAATATCCAGCAGAGCCAGTAAGCGAAGATTTAAGTTTAGAAATCTTAGGGGCTGTAATAGGCACATATAACTACGATTTTACTAGCTTTTAAGACTATTTTAGCTATCCTTTGATAAAAAAGGATAGTTTATGAATAAAGATGATGTTTTATTTAAATTAAATAATGGTGTTTTAAAGTATAAAGACCTAGATGATGAACTTAAAAAAGATATAGATATTGTTGCTGTCGCTTTTGCAAAAGATAAAAGCCTTGCTAACAAGATTGACCCTGAACTCTTAGAAAATAAAGATTTTTTATTAAATGTAATTGGCTTAAGAGCAAACAGAGTATCTTTTGTCCCACCAAAATATTTTAAAGATAAAGATTTTATAAAAACACTATTTGAAAATGAAAAGGTATTTGCATATATAGATAAAAGTTTTCATAGTGACATTGCAAGCGTATTGACCGATGATGAAATAATTATGTATGCTTTAATTTTTCAAGAATTAATAGTATATATTAGAAATAAAGAACTATTAACAAAAGATATATTATTAAGATTTATTCAAAATCGTTCATTTAGTATAGTTACAGTAGTTGATGATAATATGCTAGATGATAGCGAGATAATAGAAGCAATGTTATTTACTAACAGAGAGTGTTTTTCGTATTTAATAAACAAAAGCCCTTATTTTACAAATAGAATGTTTGAACATATTTTAGACAAAGAAAGCACTTGGTATTTAAACGAATTCCCTGCTTGGGTGTATTACAAAAATATTGATACTTTATATTATTTAACCAGTCGAAAGCCTTGGATGATAATCTACTTTATAAAAGAAATTCAAACTGAAGCGTTTTTAGCAAAAACGTATCAAAGACATTCAGAACTTGCAGATTATTCAGAAAGTCTAGAGCGTGATGGCGAATATGATCCTGATTACGATGTTCCAAGAGAAACAGACTTTTTCAATAGATTACCAGTGCATTTAAGAAAATTTAATGCAAGTAATATAAGAGATTTATACCCAAAATATGAAAAAATGAGTATATTTGATACCATGGAGAATAGTGAGGATCTAAAAAAGAAGTTGATAAACATGATTTAAGCCCTAATAAAAAAATCGCAGAAGCTAGTGCACACGAAGTAATGACATCAGACAATACAAAAACCATCTTAAAGCCAAAGGAAACAGATTTAAATACGGCAGAATATGAAATGATGAAACAAAACATAAAAAATAGCTTTGATAATAATAAAAAAGATATATTAGAAATAGATATAAGCAAATTAAACGATAAGCAAAAGAAATATGTAATGCAAAAATATTCAGAAATCATAATGTTTATTACAACTGGTAAGAAAAAGCGTGGCTTTTATTTTTATTTTACTTGGGTATTTATTATATTGATGATAATCGGCATATTTGCAGGTAATTCTAAGTAAATACATAGCATTTTAATTAATAATGTTATTGTGTTATAATAGCTATATGGAAGATGGAAATGTATTAAGTTTAGCAAGTATGATGATTACAGCTAGTGGTGTTTTTGTAGGTCTTGCCACATTAGCAACAGCAGTTATTACTATAATTCTTGCTATTTATTTTAATAAAGATAAAAAGAAAGCGATAGAAGAAACAACAAATTCACTATTAGATAAAATTGCTAATGATGAACGTATTCGCAGTGAGTTAATAAGTAAAATATTAAGTAATGAAGATTTTAAAGAAGAATTTGAAAGAATGGTAGATTTACATACTAAAGATAAAGTAGATGTTTATTTTATGGGTTATGAAAAAGAAGAAACTAAAATAGGAGGGTTAAAATGAACTATAAAGATATTAAAAACAAAAACCCTTATGAAATCTTGGAAATGTTAGGTTTTAACGAACCGCCATTTAACCCGTTTGATATAGCTAGAAAACTAAATATAAATGTTAGTACTTCACTAGACTTTGATAAATTGCAGTATGAAGGTCAAATTAGCGTGGATAATAATGAAGAACCTGTAATTTGGGTTAATCCTATTAAAAAAGAAACTAGACAAAGATTTACTTTAGCACATGAATTAGGACATTTGGCTAATGATGTGCTACCTAGTATTGATAATCCAATTGTAGATAAATACGAAACACTTTATAGAAGTGAGCGTTTTGGTGGAATAGAAACAAAAGCTAATGTTTTTGCTGCTAAGCTTTTAATGCCATTAAAACATATTGAAGATTGTATTTTAGAATATCAAAAAGAAAAAGAACTATCGGCAAAAGAAGCTATACTTTTAATTGCAGGTAAATTTGAAGTATCAAGAATGGCTGCTTTTTATAGATTAAAAAATCTTGGTATTATAGATAAAGATTATACTTATCCGTTTTAAATACAATAAATTTAATAGGATACAATCTTATTAAATAAGAAAGGAGTTACATATGTTTAACATTGACCTTAGTAATTTTACAAAAGAATATGTAAGCAAAATTGCTGATGATATTAGAAATCAATACTGCAGCTCTTTTCCTGTAAATACTGTTGAAATAGCGAATAACTTAGGTTTAACTGTATATACATATAATGAACCAAATCCAGACATTTCAGGTATATTAGATCCGCAAAACCAAAGGATATATATAAATGGAAATGATTATCCGCTTAGACAAAAATTCTCTACTGCTCATGAGATAGGGCATTGGGTACTAGATTATGGATGCAAGGCAGAGCCTAGTGATATTCCAAGATATAGTTATCGTAATCTTTTATCATCGCAAGGTGTTAATCCAAGCGAAATGAGAGCGAATTTTTTTGCAGCGTGCTTGTTAATGCCTGAAGATATAGTTAGGAGAGCTTGGATACGCAATGCTTATGATATAGACAATACAGCAAACGAACTAGTTGTAAGTCGTATGGCTTTAGCTTATAGGCTTGAATATTTAGGGTTATTGAATGAATGAAAAAATAAGCGATAATCAAGTATCGCCACCTGATGATGCAAAAGTAAAAGAAACAGAAAATGAAGATTTATTAAAAAATAACAATATGCCTTCGCAAAACGATGTAAAGGAAAAACTTTCAAGCGAAGAGGAATTAATAAAGAAAGAAAAGTTAAACAATGCTTGGGTAAAAGAAAGGTATCATGATGTTTTAAAAATTCTCTTATCTAACGAGAAGAATTTTATTGAAATGATTAAATGCTTCGTTTTTATCTATTTGTGTTCATATACTGGATTATTAAATATTTTCCCTGATTTATATGCAGATTATGTTAGAAGTATAGGGAAAGGAATTGTGAATCTTGTATTTGGAGCAACAATATTTTTATTGTTATTTCCTCTAACATTTAAAATTAGAGAGCATTTTAAAAGTATATTAGATGTAATTTTAGAATATTATAGAAAAAAATAATTCTTCTTAAATGTCGGCTATTTAACAACCTTTTATTTTTTAAACTTCATCTATGTATAAGATAAGCATAGATGATAATTTAACTAGAATTGTGAAGAAACGTAAATTCAGCCATGCATTACGTCCATTTTTGGGCTGTGATAGCTTGATTGACAAGGAGCTAACACACGCTAATACTCACGTATATTTAAAGACTTTAGCAGAGCAAATAAAACTACTTAAGCCTAGAATTATCATCAAAAAATTAGCTTTAAATGGGGCAAATGTGCTTATTGATTACGAAGTAATTGAAAGCAAGGAGCGAGTCGTTTATGAATTATAATGATGTATTTTTCGCTCCATTTGACATTGAAAAAGCTCGTAATGAAATCATAGAAAGCTATAAAAACAAAGCAAATCAAAGTGATTATAAGCCATTAATAAATGATGATATTATGATTTTAACTGACTGCTTTTTGGAGTGGTTTAAGACAAAGCACGAATATATCACAAATGTAGCTATGCAAAATTATCTAGCATACTCACGCGATACATTTTTAGATGAATTAGTAGCATTAGTTGGACTAACTAGAAAACACGCAAATAATGCAACTTGCAAAATAAAAATCACAGCAAATAGCCCGACCTTCATTCCAAAGAATGCAAAATTAAGCGATAGTAAGGGACATTATGCGTATTTGCTAAATGATGTATATGTAAAAGATGAGATTATAGAGCTATGCGAGATAGAAAATAACGAGTTTTTAGATATGAAAATATCGATGCTTGAAACTCAAAATATCTATATTGAGAAAATTGAACAAGTAACAGAATGGAAAAACGATAGCTATCGTGAGATCGATGAAGAACTAAAAGAACGCTTTAAATTAGCACTTCATAGATTTAGCACTGCTGGAAGTGCTGAAAGCTATTTGTTCTATGTATTATCAACTAAAGCTGTATTAAAAGCTAAAATATATGATGATAGCACAAAACCAGGGCAAGTGTTTATCTGCTACTACACTCAAGCTGAAAATGTAGAGCCACAAATCTTAAAAGCACTTGAAAATAAAGTGCCACTAACAGATAAGATAAATCTTATTAAATGCAAAGAAATCACGCAAGATCTACTGATAAAAATCAAAGTAAAAGATGATTTTTTATTCGCTGAGAACTTAGCCAAGATTGATTTTATTATCAAAGATTTTTATAAAAAACTTGACATTAGTGAGAGCGTAAGCGAGAGTAAAATTATAAGCTTATGCAATGATGAGAATATAAGCGATATAAGTATCACAACTCCACTTTTAATGGTAGATAAAAATAGCATTTTAAGGCTAAATTCACTAAGGATTGAAAAATGGATCTAAGTATCTATTCAAAATCTTTAGAAGATTTCAAGAATTCTATTTTAGAAGTACTTGATAAGGCATATTCTATAAATACCGAACATTTTTATAAGCCGAATATAAAAAATACAAAAATCTTGTCATCTCAATGGGGGCATTATCAAGACTTAAAAACACCATTTTTGCTAAATCAAAGCGAAGGGACTGCGAGCTATTTTAAAACTATGTTGCGTGGGGTTTTTGCTGATTGTAAAGTTGTTAATTTAGATAAACCTTACACATTTAAAGCAGTAGTTGAGATTAGCGAAAACTCAACTAGCGAAAACATACTAAAGCTTAGCGAATACATAAATAAATACAAAAATGTTCGTTCAGTTTGCGAACATATAGAGCTTATCACAATACACAAAACACCACTTAAGATAAAGGCGGTTATGCAAATAAAGGAGCTTAAAGAATTATGACAATAATCACAAATGAAGGTAAAAAGCTAATAACACATTCAATCATTAATAAGCTTGACTTGTTTATATCAAAAGTCGTTTATGCTGATTGCAATTTAGATACACTAGATGAAAACACAACGGCTTTAACAAACATAAAATATGAAAATCTTCCAACAAGTGTTAGAATTGATGAATTTGACAACTCAAAAATAATTCTTGAAGCAGTATTGAAAAATGATACAGCTAGGGATTTTTTCATAAATTGCGTTGGCTTTATTGCAAAAAATGGGGAGCTGTTATGTTTTACTAAAATAAACAGAACTCCAGTGTTAAGTAAAGCAACAGATACAAACGCTTCATTGTTTCATTATAAGTTAGCAATTGAGCTTAAAAACGCTAAGGATTTAAGTATAAAAATAGATGAAACGATAGTTTATCCAACACTATCGCATTTCAACGCTTCTCAAAAAGCACAAGATGAGAAGATAGATAAACTAGGATTAGACAAAGTCAATACAAGCGATTTTACAGCTTCTCAGAAAGCACAAGATGAAAAAATAAAAACTCTTGAAACTAATAAAGCAGATAAACTAAATGTTTTTACAAGAGATGAGATTAATACAAAATTAAGTGCTAAAGCAAATAATACAGACTTAACAAAAGTTAAAAACGACTTGGAAACAAGGATTAAAGCAGTTGAAGATGATAGGATGAAAGTTTATACAACTCCACTAACTTGTAGCGTTGGAGTTGGTGGAGAATTTAAAACTTTAGCTGAAGCTTTTAAGGCATTATCTTATTTTAAAAAAGCTAGTCCTAGTGTAGGAAATTGTGTAATTACAATGTTACCTAATTTTGTTTTAAAAGAATTTTTGTATTTTGAGAATTGCGATTTATCACATATAACCCTTACTTCTAGTAACAATTGTATAATAAGTTGTGATTTTGCTAATCCTATTAGTGAAAATCGCAATGTTTTTTCTTTTCATAATGCTAATTCTTGTTTCTTTTATAAAGCTCATTTTAACTTTATAAATCAACCACAAGGGCTTATAATTGCAGGTAATAATGCAAATATACGATTTGCTGAATGTAGTGTTAAAAATGCAACTTATGGTCTTTTAGCTTATGATTCTAATTTAAATGTTAAAAGCTCCACATTTACAAATATAAAAAAAGCTTGTCTTTATGCAACAGAAAAATCAAGTGTAAATTCTATAGTAAATACTTTTGATACTTCAAGTCGTGGCATTTATTCTATGAGAAATACAACTACGAATTCATATAGGGATATTTTTAAAAATATAACTAATGAATGTTTTTATGTAGATTGGGGAGGATTTGCTATGTATGAAGCACACCCAAATGGAAGCTTTGTTAATTCTCCTAAGAAGTGTAATCTAGTGCCAAATACGCTTTATAAACACGGAATATTTTTTGACAGAACTACTAATGAAGGAGCTTTAATTCAAAAAGATGTTCCGTATGGTAAATTATTTGAACTTAATGGTTTAAAAATTTTAATTTTAAGAAATGTTCCTATTGTTCCTGTTGTAGGAGCTGATAGATATCAAAATCATTTAAATATGGGTCATTATGAAGTATTTTATAGTTTTACTTTACCTATCAGTGGATTCTTTTTAGTTGGTGCTAGTTACAAAGGTGCTTTTTGCTCTGGTCAAACATTGAATAATTTTCACAGAATATATAGAAATAGAGATGCACAAAGAGATATGCATACAGTTCCTGCAGTAGGACAACCATTTGAGAGAGAAAAACTTAATTTTAATTTTATAGCAATAGGACTTTAATATGGAAAAATTAAACAATTTAATACAAGATGAAATTATTGATGATTTTAACGATTATTTTAGCGATGAGAAGTGTTTTAGCGTTGTTTTAAAAGACAATGGCTTTATTGATTATATTGATATGAGAAAGCTTGAAAACGCAGTAGAAGTTAGCGAAGAAACATATATAAAAATTATGCAAAATCAAGTGAATTTCTATGAAAAAGGCGAGTTTATCCATAAAGCTCAAGTCATTGAGCTAAGCTTTGATGAGCTTAAGGAAAATAAATTAAACGAGCTTGAGAACACAAAAACACAAGCTGAGAATGCTGATATTTTATATAAAGATAAGCTTTATCAAGCAGATAGTAAAGCGAAGGAATTATTAACGCAAAGTTTAGTGATTTTTAGCTCAGTTGGTGCAGTGCCTGATAATTTTGTTTGGAAAAGCTCTGATAATAGTCTTAATGTTTTTAGCTTAGATGATTTAAAAAATCTATCTTTATTAATTGCACAAAGAACACAAGAAATAACTGCCAAATATTGGTCTTATAAAGAGCAAATTAGAAATGCAACTACTAGCGATGAACTAGATTTAATCAAATTGGAGTTTTAACCATGGAAAGAGTTATTTTAAAGCCTTGTGAAAAAGATAAGTTTGAGCTTATAGAAGATTATAGTTTTGAGTGTGGTTTTGCTAAAGTTGATATTCCTAGCGGATATAAAACAAATGGAGCAAACATACCTCGTTTGTTGTGGAGTATCTACCCGCCAAATTCACCTGAATACTTAAGTGCAGTAGTCGTTCATGACTACTTGTGTGATAAAGCATATCAAAATAATAAAAGTTATGAAGACTTTATCTTAGCTGACAAAGTGTTTTTTTATTGCATTAAAAGAACTTGATATTAGCAATTTCAAATCGGCTTTATTTTACAACTCTTGCAGATTTTACCACTACTTAAAATACAAGGCTTTTAGATGATTTATATTGCAAAACAAGATGAAAAACTAAGCGTGATTTATGCAAAGCATTATAAAAGAGATGATTATTCATCTAGCTTTTATCAAGAGTTTTTAAGAGCTAATCATAAACACTTGAATAAGATTTATTTTAATGGTGGCGAACAAATAGAATTAATAGAACCTAAAGCCGAAACTAAAAAAACGGAGACTTTATGGAGCTAGTTCATAAGCCTATAATCACGCTTTTTTACAATGATGTAGATAAAACAGCTCAAATGCCTTTTATAAATATCACGATAAACGATTATGCAAAAGGACAAGCTGATACTTGCAATATCACGCTAAGTTATAACACACCTGAGCCAAGATTAAATGACACTATAAAAGTATTTTGCGATGGTGTGCTTTTAGGTGCTTTTTATATAAATAAAATCAAAATCAAGTATAAGCAAACTTATGAGCTAGAATGCGTGAGTGCTAATCTAAGCCGTGCAAAACAAATCAAAAACAGGACTTTTAAAGAAAGTGAATTTTTAAAAGTAGCCGAAAGCATAGCAAAAGAAAATGGCTTAAAGTTTAAAGCACAGGTTAGCAAAAACGAGCTTAAAAATTATCAGCAAAACAATCAAAGCGATTTAGCTTTCCTATCTAGCGAGTGTGATAAGTTGGGTGTAAATATGAGCATTAAAAATAATACTTTGATTTTACACGATGCTAATAAAGAGAATAAAAGGCTTAAATATGAGCTGCAAGAGAGCGAACTTATAGAGCTTGATTATGAGTTCATTGCTGGAGTTAGTACAGGTAGTGTTGAAGTTACTTATTTTGATGCGAAAGAGAATAAAGATATCGTAGTTCGTGCAGGTAGCAGTGAGCCTGTAAAAAAAATTAATTCTTTTGTAAAGAATAAACAAGAAGCATTAACACTAGCAAACTCTAAGCTACAAACTCAAAAGAATGCGAGCTTTAAAGGCTCTTTAAAGGTGCTTGGTCGTGCTATGAATGCAGGTGCGTTGCTTGATATAGTGCTTGAAAACAAGACTTTAAACACTCAAATAGAAAAAATAACGCATTCTATAAGTGCAAGTGGATTTACAACTAGTGTGGAGTTTTGCTAATGAAGATAAATGCGATTTTAGGAGTTATCATCTTGCTAATGTATTTATACATAAGTGATTTAAAGTCTAGTTTAGATAAAGCAAAAACTAGAGCAAACGAGCTAAACGCCGTGATTTTAGCAAAAGATGATGAGCTAAAAAGAGCAAATTTAGCACGAGATGAGCTAAATAAAAAACTACAAGATAAACAAAAAATCCGTTTATCTTTAACAAAAAAGGTAATTGAAAATGAGAAAAGTAAAGATAAGCTTGATGATTATTTTCTTGATATTTTTAACAGCTTGCAGTGAAAAGATAGTGTATGTAAAAGAGCAAGTGCCAACAGACTTTTTAGAATGCGAGAATTTGGATATGGATAGAAATATGAAAACAAACGGCGATTTTGCTTTGTTTGTGATAGATAGCGTGAGTGCTTATCGTGATTGCAAAGCTAAGTTAAAAGCGATAAGAGATTTTGTGGAAGGAGATAAATAATGGAAGAAGGGTTGTTGCATTTAATTTTAAAAGGTGCGACTATACAAGATTTAACGGTCGCAGGAGTGCTTGGCGGAATGTTGATTTATCAAATGTATTTAAATCAAAAGAAATTAGAAAGAATTGAGCATTTAAGTCAAGAAATCGTAACACTTTTAAAGGTTTTGAGCGAGAGGATGAAGTAAATTGGCGTGTAATCCCAAATTTTTAGATTAAAAAAACAAGGTTTTTATAAATGCAAACCTTGTTTTTATGCTTTTAGTTGCTGTTAGACCAGCTTGCACTATAAAATATAACTAGCACACTTAGCTGATAAAATTATTTACAATTTTACTTATCGCCGTTAGAACGATCGTTTGTGTTATCTTTGTCTTTTCTATTGCTGATAATCTTATCGCCCACTTGCAAGTCAATCTCTCCATTTAAAAACTTTTGCTTAGCGTCTTCCATACCTGGCATACTAGTTATATCTGTTGTGGATAATTCTTTCATTATCTCTCCTTTAAAATATTTTAATAGTCATAAGACTATGTGATATTTTATCATTTAAAAGTTTCAAAAGGAGTAAAAATGACTAAAATCCTGCAGATTTTAGTTTTTAAGCTCCTTTACGATTTTATCCAAAAATCGTTATTAAAACTTTTTAGCCATTCTCCTTTTTATTGTTAACTTTTAACGCTACATATGCAAGTAATGTTGAAATATTGTGGAATAAGAAGATGTGCAAAGAAGTAAAAGAAGAAATCAAAGGCATTAATAAAACCGCCCAACTCATCTTAAATAAGGTAAGTTAAACGATTTTATTATTTATATTTCAGATAAATAAAATTTAAAACAATATATATAATAACGAAGATAATAGCAAAATATCGTTTAATAAAATCAACAATATTAAAAATACAAGCATTATTTAATTTATTTATAATTTTCTTAGTTGATTTGTAAGTTTTTGGATCTTTTAAAAAAACTTCACAATCTTCTTTTATAGTTTCATATACATGAGATAGCATTTGTTGTGCAATTTTAAAATCAATATCTCCATTATTAATGTAATAGCTTAGTTGTTCAACTTGGTTTAAGAACTCTTGAACCTCTTTTTCTTGAAGCTCTTCTTTTGAACGTAGCTCTTTAATTTTTTTTATTACTTGCTCAACTAGTTTTAATTCAATCTTTATTTGTTTATATCTATTGTTTTTCGCATAAGAATCTATAAGTACATATGTTTTAATAACTCCAACAGCGGACACTATCAAAACCATAGATTCATTTAAAGATTCATAATATATTCTCAAAAAAGCTAATATTGTCTCCATTTTGGGTTATTTTTGATTGCTACTATTGTTGTTGTTATTATTTTTATTATTGTTAGAGTCTAAAATTTTTTGCTGAGTTTTTCTATAGGTTTCCATTATTGCTTTTATATCTTGTCGTACATCCAAACTCTCTGTACAAAGTACGTAATCCATTGTATTTTTTTTATCCATGTTAAATCCTTTTCTAATAATTTGTTTAATCTTACATGAAAATATTTAATTTTAAAGAACAAAACGGTGATTATTTTAAATTTATTAGGAGCCATTAGCTCCCATAACTTAATTTTTTATCCCCTTTCCACCTTAACTCAAGCTCCCAACCTGCAATCTGCTTTCCATCTTCAATAATCCATTTGCCATAAATCGGTGTATAAGAATTATCGGCTCTTTTTATTTTATAACTTTCAAGCGTATAAGGCTTGTTTTGGTTAAGGTGTATTTTTCTAATAAAATAATTCCTTGCTTCCATAAAACTAATATCAATTAATTGCTTCAAGCAAGGCGGATAATTAGTACCTAGAATATCCCTAAGCCCAGTGCAAATCCTAGTGGCTATATTTTCTCCTAAAACATTGAAATTATCCTTATTCATAAGCAACCACCCACGCTCTGCTAATGCTTTCTTTAGCTCGTTACTAGGATTGTCTAAATCAATCTTGCTTTTATGTTCTAGTTCGCACTCTAAAACCTTGAGCTTTAACTCATACTTTTCTTTTTGTTGTGCTAATTGTGATTTATAGCCTAAGGCAACTCGCTTATTTCTGCGTTCTAGGTTTGAGATTTTATTGTCTGTTTCTTTTTGCAATTTATAATAACCTTGCTTTCTGATTGTTGGTAGGACTTCGCAATTCACCCACATTCTAAAAGCTTTTGCGTTTGGCTTGTCTGAACGCATTATTAAAAAGTAAAGCTGGGGTTCGCTAATCATTGTAAAATTTTGAACCCCACCTTCTGTTTTAAAAGGGGTTACATTTAACGTAACACCTTGCCACTCCCTTTCAATAGACTTTTTAGCGTGATTTGTGTTTGTTAACTCTAAACTTTTACAAGCATCATTAAGGCAAAATAATGGCTCATTGTTTTCATCTTTTGCAACTCTGACTAAAAACTGATTGTTGTTAAAAACTTCTAACATAATTTTTCCTTCGTTTTAATTTTAAAACGGCTTTTATCCGTTTTAATAAATAAAAATATAGTATTTTATCCGTTAAAAGTCAAGTAAAAAAATGATTAAGTTAGTTATATTGATAAAAATAAGCGTAAAATATACGCTTATTTGATTAAATCTTTAATGATTGTAGATAGAGTGTTAAGTGTTTCTAGCTTTTCTTTTAGTTCTTTATTTTCCAAATATAAATCTATTGCTTTACTCATTGCACTTGATACATTGTTAGTTCTAGATGCTTTGCTTACTGCATCTTCTCCGTATCCTATCAATTCCCCTAATTGCTTATAAGTTAAATTTAATTCTTTACAAGTTTGTTTTACTATATTGTATTCAAAACTTGTCTTAAAAGATGTATATCCACATTCTTTACATATTCTATCGCCAGTATCTATTTCTCTATCTCCAGCTTCTTCTATATGTATTCTTTCTTTTTTTATATTTTCACTACCACATTGAGGGCATTTTATCATTTCTTAATCCTTTTGCGTTTTTTGTATTGTATTTTTTGTAACATAATCATCTCCTAATTTAATATTTTTAAGAGATGATTGTTTAATTTTATTTAACTATCTTTTCCTTTTTTTGGATTTGGAATAAGAAACCATAAAGCGATAGCTAAAATTGCTCCACCTATAGTAATTGTTTTGTAAATTATATCAAGCGTTTCCATCTTTACCTCCTTTGTAAATATAAATAGAACCGATAGCAACACAGATTATAACTGCTGTGATGCTCCAATAATTAAAACTTTCATCTTTTAAAACGGGTGTAATTATCGCTAGAGCAAAAATCACTTTTGCAAAATCAAATGAAAGTTTTCCTAATTCTTTTAATAAATCTTTCATAGTAAAAATTATAGCAAATAAAATTAATTAACAATCATCTCTAAAAGAACATAAAAATTCATAACATGAATTCTTATGCCATTATTATATTTATATAATGAATAATTGTCAAGTAATTTTATTTATATTATATATATTTTTTATTATCTATATTCATATTATGAATTTTTTAGAAGGGAAAAATTTTCCCTTCTTAGTGTTTCCTTGCTTCGTCTATCAAATCAAATGCTTTTTTAAAGTTATTTAGTTGTTCTTCTTGTTTTTTGTGTTTAAGTAATAATTGCATAAAATTTATAGCTATTTGCGGTGGTTCTATTTGCGTAGCCCATTGTGTAGCTGTATTTGGTGCAACACCTAAAATTTCACTTAGCTCTTTTTGCGTAATTCCTAATTCTTTACAAGTTTGTTTTACTATATTTTCTTTTTCCATTTTCTATCCTTTTTATAATCATACACAATTTATTTTTATAAGTAATAAATCGTTACTTGCTCCTTTGATTGTTTTTAAATCATCTTTACTGATGATATTAATTAATTCTTTACTCATTTTTAGCTCCTTATTTTTTCTTGCTTAGTATTTCTAAAAAGTCAGCAAACATAACTATTGCAAAAGCAATTACTATTATTAAAAATAAATCTAGCATTTGTTTTCTCTCCTTTTTCCTGATTTAAATTCTTATAAATATAATTTATTATACTAAAAGTATATTAATAAAATATAATATTTACCAAAAAAGTATATTATTTTTTCTAAATTATTATACTTTAATATTAAAAAAGTATATATAATATGAAAATAAGGTATAAAAAATGATATTAGGCACATTTAACACAAACGAGCTTTTAAGGGCTCAAAAAAAGCGAACTATGTTTATGTCTAACTTACGAGCGAAACTCCAAAACGAGTTTTCTTTAGATGAGTTAAAGAAAACAATTCTAAAGCTTGATAAAGATATGAAATATAGTCTTGATAGCTTTGTAGAAGAGCTAAAAGCAAATGAGTTAATAGAGATAAACACGCTTTTTAGCAACGTTAAATATTATCAATTTAGTAAGGAGAGAAAATGACTTTTTGCGTAGCTGATAGCAAAATTGATGAATTAGTAAAAGTTAATAAGACACAAAAGCAATTATTGTATTTTTTACTAAAAAGCAAAACTAAGTTTAATTTAGACAAATGTATAAAAGCCTTGCAAATCTCATCAAGGACATTTTATAGAAATGTTGAAGTTTTGCTAAATAAAAATCTAATAATCAAAAAGAGTAATGATGATAAATTATATCATAATGAAAGCGATGTTATTTATCAATTAGAACCCAATTTTGAAAATGATTTAAAGGGACTTTTTGGCACAAAGCAAGTGACAAAATGTCACAAGCCAACTGACAAAATGTCACAAGCTAAGTGCCAAAATGACACAAGCCCTACCTATATATATATAAGAGTAAGAGTAGAGTAAGAGATGAATTTATAAAACCCCAAACCCCTTTGCAAGGGGCTTGCGTTGTTGGTGATGAAATTTCTTTAAAAACTCAAACCAAACAAAACCACAAAGATGAAATTAAATCTCAAATAAAATCAAAGGTACAAAGAATAGCAACTGAGCTAAATAATACTAGCGATGAATTTATTTCTAAACTAGATGAGTTTTTAAACAATCGTAATAAAAAGCACAAAATCACAGATGCGTTCATAAGCGATTTAATTAACGAGTTAAAACAAATCCAAAGCCCATTAACTGCAATAAATAAATGTTTAGCTAAAGGGTGGATAACTTGCGAGAGCCATTATTTTCAAACAAGCACAAGCAATAAGCCAAATAGTAACTACAAATACCTAGCACCAGAACTACAAAGAAAAGTAGATAACAACGAAATGACAGAAAGAGAAGCACATGCAGAGCAAAATTACACAGTGCAAAAAGCGATGTGGCTTGATTTGTTTGGCAAAACAAAGGGTGCATTAGATGCGGTTAAAAACGAAATCAAAAAAGGAGCAGAATATGAGAAAAGAGCTATTGATAGCACTATTATCAGCGTTTGATAAAGATAAAAATTGTTTAATGAGTTTTGAATTAGCTACAGAGCATTTAAGCGATGAAGAATTAAAAGACGGAGTAAAAAAATGTCTAGTTATGCATGCAAAAAATACGCTTTTACCAGCTGATTTAATTAAATATGCATTAAGCGAACGCATAGAAAAAGCAAGGAAGACACTTTATAAAGCTTCAAGAAATCTATGGAGCAATACGCTTATGATAACTTTTAGCGATTTAGTCTTAAGTGCTTTAGTTGAAAATTATGGTGGCTTAGAATTTTTTAACAAGCAAGATGAAGAATATTTCTTTAATGATTGGGGAATAAAAAGCTTTAGCGATAAGTATATAGAATTAGCTTCAAAACAAGCTAAGAGCTTAAGAAGATATGTTTATAACGAGAAAAATGCACTTAAAAATAGTGATGAGTTTCAGCCTGCAATTTGTTATATTTTTTACGATGATGGATTAATAAAACAAACAAAATATGAAGATTTACAACTTGCTTTAAGAAGTGAAGAAGAAAAGCAAAGATATTTACAAGAAGAACAAGATCGTAAAAACTTAGCTAAATTGTTTCAGATAAAGGTTGTAGTATGAGTAGCTCAAAACCTGAATTAAAAAGACTTGAAATCTTGGATAGCTGGCAAAGCGTAGGAGCGATTAAAGACTTAGTTCATCAAGCACCGATTAAGATTATTGACACTTTAGAAACTAAATATTCTTTAGAACGCAATAGTAAAAATCATGCAAGAAAGCCACCGATGAAAAATACAAGAGTAGAGCGTATTTACACGCCTGATTTTGCTTATAAAATACCGAGCTTAAAGTTATTAGTATTTGAAGAGTTTAAGAGTGATTACACAAGAGTTAAGCTAAGAGAAGCGTATTCGCTTAGAAGACAATTGTTAGAGCAAAAGATTAATGCTTACAATGAAGATAGTGAATTAACAAACTTTATTAAAGAAAGCTTTAGCGTTTTATACTCAACTTGTAAATATACAAATCTTAATGAAATTGAAAGCATATTGTTAAGAACTGCTAGAGAGCAAAGCAAGAAAGATTTTAGAGATTACTTAAGTGAAGAAGAAATCAAGCAAGGTTATAAAATCGTGTTTTTTGAAAACGAGTTTATTTATTACAAATATGCGGAGCTAATAAATGAGTTTAAGCGTAAATTACGACTTAAAGAATACGAAGCATCTTTATTCGATACTTGCGAATAGTATTTTTACTAAGCCACACTTAGACCTTTTGGCGTGGAGTGAGAAATATCGTTTCTTAAGTGCGGAAGGAAGTGCTCGTCCAGGTAGGTTAAAGCGGCTAGTTATCAGCGTGAGATACTTACTGTAATTAGTGATAAAGAGCATAAAAGAGTAGTTCTTAATCTTGCTTCACAACTTGGCAAAACTGAAATGTGTCTAAATACTTTAGCTTATTTAATAGCACACGACCCAACGCCGATACTTTATATGTTGCCAGACGAAGGAATGGCAGAAGACTTTAGTAAGCGTAGATTTGCACCACTTAAGCGAGATTGTAAAGAAGTTGCCAAAATAATGGGCGAGAACGCAAGTGATACGATACTAATTAAAAACTTCAAAGGTGGCTCTTTAAACTTTGTGGGCTCAAATAGTGTTAGTAAGCTTGCTTCTAAGCCTATCGGATTTTTAATCGTTGATGAAGTAGATAGATGTTCTAACACCGCTGAAGGTGATAGCGTGGCACTAGCAGAGAAAAGAACAATTACTTTTCCAAACGCAAAGATTTTATTAGTATCTACACCTACTTTACATGGCACTAGCAAGATACAAAACGAGTATGACAAGAGTGACAAAAGGCGTTTTTATGTGCCTTGTCCTAAATGTGAGTTTAAGCAAGTTTTGGAATGGGAGAATGTGGATTTAGATAAAGAATGCTTAGTTTGTATTAGTTGCAAACACGAAATAAGCGAAAGAGAACGCCTAGCAATAATTAAAAAAGGCGAGTGGATAAAAGAGTGCGAAAGTGAAACGGCAGGCTTTCATCTATCATCGCTTTATAGTGAGTACGTGAGTTTAAAAAGCATAATTAAAGATTATAAAGACAAGTGTAAAACAGAGGCAGGACTACAAGTATTTATAAATACCACTTTGGCTAGGACCTATACTCCAAAGGTGGAAAGCAAGATGAATGAAAGTGATTTAATCAAGCTTAAAAGAGATTATGACAATCTTAGTTTTTCGCAAGATGTGGCGTTTATCGTGGCTGGTGTGGATGTGCAAAAAGATAGGCTTGAAGTTAATTTCGCAGGAGCAAATAAGGACCTAAAAGATTTACGAGTTTATAACATTATGCATAAAGTTATTAAGGGCAATCCAAGAGACTTAATAGTGTGGGATAAGTTGCACGAACTAGTGCAAAACGGCGTTTTTATGAGTGAAGTTGGTGAGTATTTAAAATGCAGTTTATGTTTTGTTGATAGTGGCTATCTAACAGAAGAAGTTTACAACTTCGTAGCTAGAGATAAGAGTTATTTTGCGACAAAGGGGGCGAATGAAACAAGCAATAATAAAAAGCTATTAGTAAATAAAGTCAAGGCTATTAAACAAGGTGTAGGATTAATTGAAATCGGCACATTCACAGGCAAAAGCGAAGTATTTGCAATGATAGAAAATAAGCGAGTAGTATTTGCCAGAACTTATGGCGATGAGTATTTTAAGCAACTAACAGCCGAGAGTTTGAAGGTGATAAAAAATAAATATGGAGATGAAGGCTTAAGATTTACAAAGGACAGAGATAGAAACGAAGCGTTAGACCTAAGCGTTCTAAATCTAGCAGCTATAAAAACATTTTTAAGCAAAAAGAAAAGGAAGATTAAGCAGTGAAGAAAACGAGAAATAGAAAATCATTTTTAAGGCATAAGCTCACATTAAGAGTTGATGATAAAACTCTTTATGAACTTTGTAAGTTAAGCGAACATAGACAGCGAAAGCATAGTGAGATTTTAAGACAAGCTCTTAGTGTGTATTTGAAAGTGTATAATGACAACTAAAGAAATTGCTAACATTTGTTCTATTAGTGATGATAGGATTTATCAGTTCGCAAAGCAAAACGATATCAAGCCAATTGCGAAAAACAATTGGGGAAATGATTTTTTAAAAGTATATATTGAGTTTTTAAGAAATCAAATCTTAGAGAATGATGATCCAAAGATTGCTAAGATTATAGCTGATACGGAGAAAGCCAAAGCGGAAACTGATTTAAAACGATTAGATTATGAAATAAAGCAAAAAGAATACATAAAAGCTTCAATAGTTGAGAATGTATTAAGCGATGCTTACAAAGCGCTCACAAAAAAAGTTTATGAACTTGATAAAGAAGTGCATAAGCATTCAAGCTTACAAGAAGCTTGTGAAGTATTGCTAAGTGATTTAAAGCTTGAATTATTAGAAAAATATAAAGAACTAGATAGCAACTGTGAGCTAGAGATTTAATAGGTTCTTCCTAGCTTAAACCATTTTATGGGGGCGGCGTCACGCAGTTTTCCGAGCTGTGAAACTTGAGCAAAACTTAGTCGGTCGTTTATTTCTATAAAATCTTGACATGTTTTGCTAAGTATGTTAAGTATTTGTTAATCAAAAAAACTATAATTCGATTTTGATGAACGAAAGAGGCGGGTTACTGCCTCACTTTTTAAAACTTAATTTAAGTTGTTATTTTTTTTTAAATCTCCTTCTTTTATTTTTTTGAATGTTTAAAAACTGCTTAATATTTGGATTTATCATATCTAATACATCATCAAGAAAGGTAATGATTTTTTCAGGCATAATTCCTATTGTTGTATTTCTTATATTTGTTGAAATACGCGGTAGTATTTTATTTGAATTATTAATATCTATTTTTGTTTTTAACATATTTTCCCAGTGATAGCTTCTATTTCTAATTTCTACAAGCAGATTTAAAATAATAATAAAAACATCTTGATCAGTAAATTTATTTTTTGGACGTTTTTCAGTTTTATAATATTTTTTATTGGAATTGCTATAATCTTTAAAATTAATAATATTTACATTATTAAAAAATAGATGATACTTCAAACCCTTGCTTTTTATAAGATAAACAATGCTCCCAAAGGTTAAGTTAGATAAATACTGCTCATGATTAATATTATTATTATTTTTGTATCTATGCTGGATTATTTTAACTTGTTTTTGTATTTCACTGTCTTGACTTTGTATGATCCAGTCTTTAGGGTAGTGCATATCAAATATGTTTCTTATACATATTTCAATTGTTGCAATTTTAGGTGTAAGTTTACTTATAAAAATTAAATTATCAAAATGTTCATTTATATCTTTATAATATGATAATCTTTGTGTTGAAATTAAGTCTTCTAATTTTAAATCATTTGCCATAAAATCTCCATTCATTTTTTATTTTTTTTATTATATAGGTTTTTAATTTCAAATTATTTTTTCTTAAATGTCGGCTATTTAACAACCTTTTATTTTTTAAACTCACGCTATGAATAAAGAGCGTATAAGAGAAAGAATTAGATTAATTGACATTGCCATTGATGAAGTTTTGCAAAGCGAAAGCCTTGCAGACCCAATTACAAGCTATACGATTGATGGCGTTGTGATTAGCAAAAAATCAAGTGCTGAGCTTGTGCTTGAGCTTGAAAGATTAAAAAGCACTTATGCGAACTCTTTAAAAGTTAAAGAGATGAGGTTTATTTTGCATGAAGTTATTTAATTTTTTTTCTAAGCAACGCAAAGCAAAAGCAAATCTCAGTAAATCAATCTATACTAATCCTATTAAGCAAAACGCATTTTCAAGACTTAATATCCCACGCTCAACTGATAATTATTTTGAGCGAATTAGGATACAGGCAAGAAATTTAGAAAATGATTTTCCACTCATTCAAGGTTACTTAAATACAATGGTAGCTCAAATTTTAGGCGATGAAGGTCTAGTATTAGATGTAGCCACGCCAAATACAAAGCTAAACAAAGCTATTCAGAACAAGTGGTTTAAATACGAGCTTGATATTGATTTTGAAGATATAGAAGAGCAAATATTGCGTAATATTATTCGTGATGGTGAAGTCTTTATATATTGTGAGATTATAAAAAACAAGCTTCATATTAAGCTACTTGATAGTGCAAACTTTTTAGCAGCCAACACGAATTATAAAGATTTATTTTATAGCATAAGATACAAAGATGAAAGTTATGAAGAGATAAAATCATTTATCTACACAGACCCTATAACTCGCAAAACCATTGAAATAAGCTCAAACAATATTATCTATGTGAAAAATGATAAAGCGACCTTTTCTCATCGTGGGATAAGCGAGTTTGTATCTGTGATTTTGAATGTTACACAATGTGCTGAGTTAAAAGAAGCTGAATTAGATAGAGCACAATTACAAAGCAAACTTACAGGCTTTTTAAAAGAAAAAGAAAATCCATTAGCTGACACTTTGGGCGATGATGAAGAGATACAATTAATTAGAGAAGTTGATAGTGGAAAAATGCAGTTTATCCCATCAAATGTAGATGTTGAAATGATAAAAGAGTATAACCCAGTATCACTCCAACAATTCTTATTAAGTGCAAATCAAGAAACGGCAAAAGCCTTAAAGGTTGATTATGCCACATACACAGGAGATATGAGCCAAGTTAATTTCTCGAGCATTCGCCAAGGTGCATTAATAAATATAAGAAATTACAAAAGACTACAAAAAAAGTTAGCTAGAAAAATACACTCAGTAATTTTTACAAAATGGCTAGAGATTGAGTATTTAAACGAACAAATAAGCATAAAAGACTACGAATTAATAAAAGCTAATTTTAGTTTTAAAGGGCAAGGATACGAAAGTATTGACCCAACCAAAGACGCACAGGCAAATGATATTCAATTAAAGAACGGCACGAAAACTTACAGTGAGATACTAAGAGAAAAAGGCAAAGAGCTTGATACTCATTTAAGCGAAATGCAAAAAGAACAAGAGTTGATAAAACTGATTAAGGAAAGAGAACTAAACAAAAATACACAAAATAATACACAAAATTTTACACAAAATAATACAGAGAAAGGAGAAGAAGAGTGAAAGATTTCAAGCTAAGTGCAAAAGCACTAAGCCACGATGATGAAAAACTTGAAATATGTTTTATGGCTTTAAGCAAAGACAACAAGCACGAGCGAACTGACTTTTTTAGCGATGAAAAATACTTTTTATCAATAGATATTAGTTCGGCTAAGTTTAATGCCACTACGCTTTACCTAGACCACGAGCCAAGCTTTGAAAATGCTATCGGCAAGATAACGCAGACTAAACACGAACAAGACGGCATTAAATGTAAAGTTCAGTTCTTTAAAGAAGTAGAACAAAGCTATCAGGCATATTTAAAGTTTAAAAATGGACTTAGCGATAGTGTAAGCGTTGGTGCTAGAGCTGATGATTATGAAGTAATTACAGAAGTAAGTAACGGCGTTGAGTTAGAACATATCATTTTAAAAAACGCCGAAATCTATGAATTGTCTGCTGTTTGGCTAGGAGCTGACCCAAATGCAAAAAAAATTAATCAATTTAAAAAGGAGACAAGAATGAATAAAAAACTAAATGATGAAGACATCAAAAAAGATGATGAGTTGGAAAAGGATGAAGAAGAGCTAGAGCAATAAGAAGATAAAGAGTTAGAAGAAGATGAAGACAAAAAAGAGCTTAAATCAAAAAAGCTTAGTGCAAAACTAGCAGAGCAACAAGAAATAGCAAAAGCTGGAGCTTTATTTGGTAAAAGCGAGTTAGCAAATGAGTTTATCGCAAAAGGCAAAAGTCTTGCAGAGTTTAAAGATGAGCTTTTATTAAGCCAACAAAAAGATTTAAAAACATTTAGTGTAAAAGGAGCGGGAAGAAGTATGAGCGATTGTGAATTTTCATTAGCACAAGCATTAAAGCTACAAGCTGGAGTGATTAAGAGTAGTGATTTAAGATTTAATCTAAGTGAATATCAAAAAACAAACACAATGTTAGAATTGCCAAAATCATTCGGTCATCAGTTTGCAAATCCGTTTAATGGCTATTTAAACGACAATTTAAAAGGTGCAACACACGATGAGTTTAGAGCTGATTTATTAGTAGAACAAATGAGAATAGAAAGCGATATTTTAAATAAATGTCGTATGTTTGCAGGACTTACAAATGAAATCGTAATCCCAAAAGATCTCTCAACGCTAACAGCTGAAAAAGTTGCTTACGGAACAGAACAAGCAAGTCAAAATTTAGACTTTGATGTATTAAAAATAAGTCCTGTAACACTTAGAATTACAGTAAAGCTTACTCATCAAATGTTATATATGAGTGATTTTGATCTTGAAAGCATTGTTTGGAGAGAGAGCGTAAGAGCATTTAAAGCTAAGTTTGAAAATATGGCTTTATACGAAGGTTATGGCGAAGTTGGTAAGTTTGCAGGATTGTTCGCTACAAATGGCATAGCTAGAAACGATAATTATATGAAAGCTCCTACATTTGCTAAAACTCTTGATTTTGAAAACGCTTTAATAAGTGCTAATTATGATCCAAGCAATACTGAGTTTTATGCAAATAAAACAGATATTAATATCTTAAGAACTACAGAAAAATCAGCAAATACAGGTATTTATCTAATAGATAAAGATAACACCTTAGCAGGCAATAAAATCTCACATTGTCAAACGCTAAAAAAGGAGATATGGTGTTTGGTGATTTTAGCAATCTAGCACTTGCAACATTTGGAAATCTAAGAATGTCAATGTTGCCACAACCTGCAGGACTTTATATCTTAGAAGCTTTTTATGATGTAGGAATGGGCGTGTTAAATGAAAAAGCATTTTGTCTAGCACAAAATACCACAATTTAAGGAGATGAAAAATGAAAAAATATGAAGTATTAGTTAGCTTTTATTACGAGAAAAAGACCTACCCAGTAGGCGACAATATAGAGCTTAGCGAACAAGACGCTAGGCAGCTATTAAGGTCAAATTACATTAAAGAGCTTGATGAAACAAGTAAAAAAACTAAAAAAGAAAGCAAAAAACAAGAAGGTCCAAAGTCTAGTGAAGAGCTAAAGTCCGAAGAACAAACAGCAGACGAGCTAAAAAGCGAAGAACAAAAAGGCAAGTAATGAAAATACATAAAACACTTGAGCGTGATTTGTCAAGACTATTTAAAAACGGCGTAGAAGTAGCCCACGAAAAAGGCAATTTTTACGCCAATTTTTCAAATAGATTACTAAATTACGATGAGCTAAGTGAAGTTAAAACTTCAATAATAGCTCTAAAAAGCTCAAGTGATTATGTATGCGTAGGCGATGAAATCACAATTAATCAAAGCGTATATGAAGCAATCAAAAAAGAAATATACGCTGAAGTTAATAATAGATTTTATCTAAGAGAAGCAATAAAGAAAGCGACATTATGAAGATTACAGAGCAATTTATAAGCGAAGAGCTACAAGCACCAGCAGTTAAAATCAATGAAATAATGCTGAATTTAAAATCGGAATTAGAAAAGCTGATTAAAAATACTTCATTATTCGCATTAAATATTAGAAATAGCGATGAGTTTCCTCTATGTATTATCACAGACAAGAGCGATAGTATAAGTGCAAATATTGAGCAGTATTTTCACATAATAGACTTAGATATTAGTGTGTTTGATAGCTCTTATACTAAATGTAATGAACTTGTTTTTAATATCTTGCAAATGCTTAAAAGTGCAGATTTAAAAGCGATGGTAAAAAGCATTAAAAGTATTGAGCGTGAACATATTGAACTTGCGAATAAAGAAGCTTTTAAAATGTCTATTAAATGTGAGCTTAAATATAGCACGGAGCATTTTGCAATATGAAAGCGTACTTAGGAAAAATCGTAAAAGTAAACTATGAAAAAAGTTTGGTTAAAGTTGACTATCAAGGAACAATAAGCGATTTTATGCCTTACAAGCAAGTTGCAAACTCGTATGTGAAAATCTACACACCAGCTAGAGTCGGAGAGCAAGTAAGCATAATTGAATTAGATGGTGGCTTTATGTATGCAATAGCTAGTTTTTTTAACGCTGATTATCTAAGTAACGGCGATGAATTTATACATAAAATAACTTATGAAGACGGCACAGAACTAAGCTACAACACTAAAAGCAATACACTAGAAATCAACGCAGTAAAAACGATAAACATTACTTGCGTAGATTGTAATGTAAAAGCAAATACTGTTAAGGTTGATAGTCCTTCAATTGATTTAGGGCTTGGTGGAACTGGGGTTATTACTTGTCAAAGCATTTGCCATTTTACAGGTGCACCACACGGCGATGGCTCAAGTAATACAAGGAGTGCAAAATGACTAAAGAAGCTATGAGTGAAGCTATATGTAATGCCCTTAGTAATGCTGGTTATAAGCAAGTTAAAGGTGGAGTAAACCATAAAGCATTTAATAAAGAGTTTATAGATGCAATCGCTAGTGGAGTTGTAGCTGAAATCAAAGCTAATGCCAAAGCAGATATTACCAGCGGTTCAAGTGCTGGAAAATATTCAATTACATAAAAAGGAGAAAAAATGTCAGTAGGAAAGTTTGGAACAACAGTTATAAAGAAAAATAAAGGTGTTCCTTTTATTAAAATTGATAACGCAAGACCGACAGTGCTAATATTAGCGAGCGAAAATGTAGGCATTAATTATTATTTATATGATGATTTAATTAATTTAGAGCAAGATCTAGCAGAACTAAAGTTAAAAGATACAGAGTATCTAAACGACTTAAAAGCAGCTAATTTTAACTCACAAATAGCTATTATCACATATCACGATGATACATTAAACACTACTCAAAATTGTTTAGATGCTATTGATAAGCTAAATGATTGCGAAAATGCACTTAAAATCCGTGCGTTTTGGGTTTTATGTGATTTAGATAATGATGATACTTATTTTAAACTTCATCAAAACGCAGTGAAAATGGGCTTTATTTTCTTTCATCAGCTTAGCGAAAATACAGAAAGTGCGATTTTAACAAAGACTGAAAACTACCCAGTGCAACAAGCGATAATCTCTTATCAACTAGTTACAAGAATTGGTGGTGGTATTCGCCCACTTAAAGCATTTTTATTAGCTAGATATAGCGAATTATTAGCAAGTGAGCCTTACGCTTTTGGTAAATCGCTTTCTAGCAAGTATCTTAAAGGTATCACAGCAATAAACACAATTGCGACTTATCTTGAAGGTGAAGACACCACAGCTGATAGACTAAGAGCAAACTATATCACGATGGTAGTTAGCGATGATGGCTTTAAAGTGTGGGGTTGTGAGTGCAAGATACAAAAGCTAGAAGATGATTTCGCTGATATTAGAACAGGCATTGTCATCAACGAATATGCAAGAGAGATTAAAAAAATACTTAAGAAAGTAAATGATGAAGATTTAGAGCTATTTAGCACGGTGTTTGCAGGTATAACTGATTTTAACAATAGATTAATTGCAAATAAAGTTATTGCTTATGCAAAAATCAGCATTGATTTAACTAAAAACACAGAAACGAGTTTAGCAGGATGTGAGATAAGTATAGATTTTGATATACAAGAACGCAATGTCGCTAAGAAGATTTATAGATTTGTAAACAGAGTTACAGGGCATCTTGGCGTTATTATTGAAAATATCCAAAAGGCTGCGTAATGAAAAAACTAATAGTTCATAGAGATTTAAGAACCCCACAAGCAACCCTTAGCGTGTGGGATTTAAGAGCAGAAAATAATGAGAGTTTGTTTGAATGTTACGGTTGTGAGCCACCAGGCGAACCTACAAATGAAATAAATAACGATAAACCACTTTTGCCTGGTCTATACAATGCAAGTTATTATTATAGTTATAAGTTTAAGCGTGTTTTAGCCAGACTTTGGAGCGATAATCCTAAAAATTACTTGTCGTGGGATAAGGCAGTGGCAATTCATACAGGCAACACTGACGCAGATACTCATTCTTGCTTACTTCCTGGCAAGACAAGAAACAATATAGGTGTTTGGCAAAGTAAGATGGCTTTTGATGAGCTAAATACGCATTTGCCTAATCCAAAATGCTATCTTGATAAAAACAATAACCCAAAACTTGATTCAAACGGAAAGCCTTTAGTAGCTTTCTTAGTGGAAATTTATTAAAAAGGAGAATAAATGAGAATAGAACCACAAGCTCTAACAGGGGCAAACCTAACAATGAACGGTATTAAATGTAAAGGTGCTTTAGTAGAAGCAGATTTGCCAGAGCATGAATTTATTACAAAAGAAGTAGCTGCGAGCATTGGCAGAAAAGAGATGGTTTTACCAACATTAAAACCACAGAATCTAAAAGTAGTTGTTAATGCAGTTGACAATAAGATGTTTGCCCTTGCATTTAACCCAAGCTTAAAAAGAACGCTAATCGCACTTGAAAATAACCTAAGTGATAACGATAAAAACACTAGTTATAAAGTCGTAGCAAAAGGCAAGATTAAAAAAATCACACCATCAAAAATAGCAATGGAAGAAGAAATTAAAGTAGAAATAGAAATGACTTGTTATGCATATCACGAGCTAGTAGATATGAAGCCAGTATTTAGCTATGACATAGATAACGAGAGCTTAAAACCTGATGGCGTTACAGACATTTACGCAGAAATTAGAAGTAATATTTAAAAGGAGAAAAGATGGATTTTAGTACTTTATTTAAGAGCAAAGAAATTGTTAGAGGTGAGTTTAAAATAACTTTAAAAGAGCTTTCAGTTCAGAAAATGAGAGCTGTTGAAATTGAAATGAAAAAAGATAAACACAAGGGCTTAGCTTTAGGTTTATATTACGCCAGTGATGAACTTATTACAGAAGAAGATTATAACGCAATGCCTTCATCGTTGCAGATGGAGTTATTAGATGCTTACAATACATTAAATGTTCCCGAAGGTGTATTAGAAAAAATCGCAAAAAACTCGCTAGGTCCTATTGTGTAATCAGTAGGACCTTCAACACTTCGCTAAAAGATTGTGAAAAAATGACTTTTAGCGAAATCAAGTTTTATATGAGTGAAGCTGTAAAAATAATAAAAAAGGGTGGCTAGTGGCAAAATAAAAAGTTTTAGAATTTGGTGTAGGAATTGATGCGTGGAGTAAAGCGTTTGATCGCATAAGCAAAGAAAGCGAAACGCTAGGCACTAAATATAATAACCTTATTTTAGATGGCTACGAACAATACAAAAGAGCTCAAGAAGAACTAGCTACAAAAATCTCACAAAGTGCTGATTTAGATATTAGTAAAGCTCAAAATAAGATAAAAGAGCTAGGAGATAGTTTAAAACTAGCACTAAAGCAAAAACTAGTGGTTGATACTAAAGAAGCGTTTGACAATATAGTTAGCAATGGCACTAAAGCTTTTGCAGGATTTTATACTCTTAAAAATACATTTGGAAAATATGTAAGTGCTGCTGCAAGTTTTGAAGAAGGCATTAATAGTATTAAAAATCCACTTGCGTTAAGTGAAGAACAAAAAAAAGCTTATGAAAATGCTATTAAAAATCTAGCAAGAACGACGCCAACTGCTACAAGCGAACTAATAGCAATGAGTGGAGCACTCATTCAAAATGGCGTAAGTGCTAGTAGTCTAAATGAAATGACAACTCTGACTAATAAGGTTGCAATCGGATTTGGATTAGATAGCACAAAAGCAGCAGAACTAACAGGCAAACTTCATCAAATGTGGTTAAAAGCTGATGAGATAAATCTACTTGCAGGTCAAATTCATAATCTTGGCGAGAGTTTGCAAACCAACCCACAAGCCATATTAAATGTAGTGGATAAATTAGGTGAAAGTGGTAAGCAAATCGGATTTAGCTTAGAACAAACCGCTGCACTTAGTGGAGCGTTAAATAGTTTAGGTGTAGGTGCAAATGAAAGCGAAAAAGCAATAGAAAAGCTTTATGAAAGCTTTGCAAAAGGCGATAATAATGCGTTTTTGCAAATGGGAATAGACCCACAAGACTTTGCTAACGCACTTAAGCAAAATACAGATGTTACGCTTCAAGCTTTTATGAAAATGATAAGCAAATATGACAGCCACACACAAAAACAACTTTTAACAAGCTTGGTGGGTGCTAAAGAAAGCACGGCGTTATTAAAACTAGCTCACAATATGGATATTTACACCAAAGCTAAAAAGAAAATGAATGATGCGAACGCCAAATCTAAGCTTGATGGCGAAGTTGCAGCAGTACAACAAGGCTTTAATAATCAGCTTAAAGTTTTTAATAATAGTGTTACGGATTTATGGCAAAACATAGGAAACGCACTTTTGCCAACTGTTAGCACGCTTTTAGATTATCTTACAAGTGGCATTCAGCTTGTAAGTGATTTTACGGCAAATCATCAAACGCTAACTCAAGTAATCGTTGGTGGTGTTAGTGCTTTAGTAGCTTATAAGAGTGCTTTATTTGCCCTTGAAAGCGGGAAAAATATCTTTAAATTAATAGGCTTACCAATTACAGCTTTAAATGAGCGTATAAAACTTAGCGCTTTTTTGGCTCGTGGCACGGGAACAGCTATGCAAACAAGCTCAAAGCTTAGTATAAGTTCTATTTGGGCTGTATCAAGGGCTTTAACTTTAGCTTGCGCTAGTAACCCCATCGGCTTAATCATTACTGCTATTGTTGGAATTGGTTTTGCAGTGTGGAAAAATTGGGATATTATAAAATCCTTTTTTAGTGGTGTTTATGATGGTTTTATGAGTGCATTTGCTCCGATTACTGAAAGCTTGACCCCTACATTTAACACAATAGGTAATGTTATTAGCTGGGTGTGGGATAAGATAAAAGCATTTTTTAGCTTTTTTACTACACAAACAGAGTATTCAAGCGAACAGCTAGAGAATGCAAGAAGCACAGGTGAGCGTTTCGGACAAGGACTAGCTAAAGCATTTGAGATAGTTATGATGCCAGTGCGTGGACTAATTTATCTTATGCAAGAGCTTATTTCTTGGATTACAAAAGCCTACGATTACACGGTAGGACTAATTGATAAAGCTAGTGAGATTAAAAGCAAAATAGGAGATAGTATAGGCGACGCATGGGATAACACCAAAAAAGCTTTCAGTACAGGCTTTGGCTTGTGGGGAGATGATGAGCCAAAGGTAGAACAAAAAGCAATCAAAAACACGCAAGTAAATGAGCTAATAAAACTAAACGTAGAGTATGATAAAGCTAAGCAAGAGCAAGTAATAAACAATCAAAATAAGCAAAAAAGCATAACTGACAATAAGCAAATAAATATTTATGTAGACAATCAGCAATCAGCACAAGAAATAGCAACGATAGTACAAGCTCAAGATTATAGCTTTGCTGATATGTAGGAGTAAAAATGGTAATTTTAATTGATAATATAGAGCTTTATATTAAGGATGGAATTGATGGCATAAAAAGGACCTTAACTCCTAAGATAAATAAAATAGAAGGTATAGGTAATACTTTTTATCAATGCGTAGGTGGATATACTGAAGAAATAAGTTTTAATGCTTATTTAGTAGAAGATAGGCTAGATATTTTAAATAAACTTGATGAGATTGTTAAAGCTAAAACTCCAGTAGATTTCATCTGCTTTGATGATTTTTTAGATTGCAAGATACTCATCACTAGCAAGACAGATAGCCCTGAGCTTTTTACTCGTGGTGCAGAGCCAAAAAGTAGCGTTTACCATGCAAAAAGCGTAAAGATAACAGGATATTTAATAGGTAAGGATAGCGAATGATTACAGGGATTACAAATATAAAAGACATAGAAAAACAAGCAAACAAAGAGATAAAGAACGCACTGAATAGAACTATTACAAAAGTAAGAAAAGATGCTGTAAATAATATGGTGAAAAAAACAGGCATAGACAAAAAGATTTTAAACAAATCAAGCGTTATGAAAACATACAGAGCAAAACCAAACGAGCTAAAGATAAAAATTAGTGCGACAGCAAGAGCTAAAATTAGTATTGATGACTTGAAAGGTAATAAAACAGAATATATTGACAAAAAGCTAGGAGTAAAGAAAATTGATATAAATGAAAAGTTAGGAGTTAAAGTAATTACAATTGACAGAGAAGGAGTGTTGCCTTACGACCCAATAGCGATCAAAAAAGCTCCTGATTTTTTTGGTAGGACAAAAAAAGGCAAAGATAAATACCTAAAAAAATCAAAGAAAACTATCAAAGAATACATCAATGACGAGATTGACATAGATGAAGTTGATGAGATTTTTACACAAGAATTAAATAAAAGTTAGAATTAAAAAAAAAAAAAATAGTAAAATGCCCCTAAAATAGCCCCTAAGATTTTTAAACTATTATTTTATGGATATTTTCAAATCTCCACAATTCCACCATTCATTATGAAAATCATATTATTTTATAGAATCTGTAATAAAAAAATATTTCCTAATTCAAGAATTTGAATTAGGAATTAAGATTAATCTAAATCTTTTATTAGTTCATCATCGCTTTTTACAACTATTCCTGAGCCGTGAATTACACTAGGAATACAACTTGTGCAAATATCAATAGGTTTTAGATTTTTATGCGCTCTAATAAATACAGCGTTTTCATCTTCACTCGCTCTTAAGGCACATACATTACAAATCATATCTTCATTTAAAATCATTTATTCTCCTTAAAAAAATATGATATATTTTACTAAAAAATAGAATATAAGGCTTATTTATAATCAATTAACATACTTTTTACAAGCAATTCTTTTTGATACATTAAATGGGTTAAAAAAATCACAATAAATACAGGTAAGAAAAATCCTATCCAAGGTATATTACAAATCAAATAAAACAAGAAAACCCACATAATATAATGAAATTTTAATGGGTTAAATTTTAAAAAATCATTTTTATTTAATACACAGCTAGCAACATCAATCATTAATAAATTAAAAAATAAATAAAACATTAAAAAGAATAAAAATATGCTAGAAAATATGTTAATTATTGGGATAAGATAAGAAATTAAAACACAAAATAATAAAAAACCAAATTTCATAAATAATTTAAATATCATCCAACAAGTATAGCTAAAGCTAACTTCATCTAGTTTGTTGTAATTGTAATGCTTTAAATTAATTGCTTTTACTATTAATGGTGTTAAAAATGAAATAATTATTAGGGCAAAAATTATGGATAAATTAACTGATAAATAAGCACCAAATACATTTCCTAATATAAATATTAGTATTTGCAAAGCGTGTAGAATATATATTCCAAGAAAAAAACTAAAAGCTTCTTCGTTAAAATCTATACTAGTTATGTAATTTATAAAAAACTTAAATATTATGATAAATATTAATGAGCTTACTATTAAAGGCACAAAAGAAAATGCTAAAAATCTAAATGTAAAAAAGTCTTTTATTGCTAAAATAAGATTATTCATATTTATACCAATTTATAACTTGAGATAATAACCCACTTCCATTAAATCCTACAAGCATATCATCGATACCAAAAACATTTTTTGAGTAGGCTAAATAATAGTTATAATCAACTAAAAATATATAAGGTTGATTAAACTTAATTTGCTCTTGAAATTCTTTATAATAATTTTCTTGAAATTCATTTATAGTAGTTTTTGTTTGAGTTTTATCTTTTTTGTTAGAATTTAATATTTTAATAAAGTTTATATTGTGATTATATTCTATGTCTATTATTTTGCTTGCTTCGTATTCATCATTACTGCTTGGTAAAATAGTGGTTAAAATACCAAAATCTTTTAGCTGAGTTGCAATATTTTCTGCTATGTTAAAATATTCTTTATTATCTACAAAAATTTCTAATTTTAAAGGAATATCAAGCTTTTTAAAATAATTAACATTGTTTTCTTTATTAATATTTAAATCAATGCTTTTTCTTTCTTTGAAATATCCTAATTCGTTTAAAAGTTTTCTTGCTTCTTCTTTATTGCAATTGTTTGCATATTTGCTAATTATGAGATTTGGAAACTGATTTGAAATTTGTTTTGAGCATATTGCTAGAGATATTGCATAGCGTAATTTTCTATTATAAATAATTTTATTATTTAGATTTAATGCTATTGAATGAGTTGATTTTAATACCTTATATTCTATATCTTCATCAATATTTTTAAGATTTTTATAATTAATAAGACCTACATCAACTATGTTATTATTTAAAGCGTTTTTAATTTGCACATCATTTTGATATATTTTAAGAACCACTCCATCGTTATTTGGTTTTAATATAGCATTTTGATTTTTTATTAATACTATTTGTTCGTTACTATATTGCTTTAAGTGATAAGTACCAAGACCTATTGCATCAGTATTAAACCAACTTAAACCATATTTAATCAAGGCATTTTTAGACATTATGCCTAAAGTAAGATTATTTAAAAAATCATTATCTGGACTTTTTAAAACAAATTCTATTGTGTATTTATCTATGATATCAATATCTAAAATATTATTATAAAATTGTTCGTAAGAAGAATTGTATAATTTATTTTTGATAGTATCATAGGTTATTTTTACATCTTCGGCGCTGAATTCTCCATAATTTACATTATTTTTTATAAAATATAAGCCTTTTTGAAGTTTAAATTCATATTTTAATTTATCATTACTAACCTTATAAGAAGTTATTAATACAGGGACTAATTCTTGATTATTGTTTTTATAAAATAGTCCAGAATATAATAATTTCACGACATCATTGTTTGGATTATATATAGGGTTTATGTTTGTAGGAGGATTTTTGATTGCTACTTTTATTAAATCAGCTAATAGATTGTTTGAAATAAAAACTAAAAGAAAAATTAAAACTTTTTTCATCAAAAACCTTAAAATAGCAAGATAAACTTGCTATTTTATAATTAGAAATTAGCCTTAATTTGTGCTACCCAATTTGCAATTCTTTCATCAGTTAAATCTTCTTGATTGTCATTATCTAATGCAAGACCTACAAATTTGCCATCAACTACTGCTTCTGAATCTTCAAAATCATAACCATCAGTTGAAACCGAACCAACTAGATTTGCACCAGCTTCTTTTAAAGCCGCAGCTAATTTACCCATACCACCGCAGAATGTATCTGAGTAGCTTGAGCTATCGCCCATACCAAATACAGCTACAGTTTTACCAGCTAAGTTTAATCCACTAAAATCAAAGCTTTCCCAATCATCTTGTAAATCACCGCTTCCCCAAGTTGAAGTTCCGCATACTAATTTATCAAAACTATTTAGTTTATCAGCATCAACATCAGCAATGTTTAATAATTCTGCTCCTAAAGCTTCAGCGATTTTTTCTGCTGCACCTTCTGTATTTCCCATAGCACTTCCGAAAACTACTGCTACTGACATATTTTCTCCTTAATTTGATTTGCGAAGCTAATTTTACCATTTGAAATTATTGTTAATCATTAACCGAATACATTTGCATAAAAACAAATATTATTTTTGAATTAATTAAACTTAAAAAATATTAAAAAATTTTTTTTATTTTTAAATTTTAATTATTAACTAAATATATTTCTTAATTAATTAAAATTATTAACTACTATTATTTTTATTAGGAGGTTTTATGAAAAACGAAAATAGAAGAAAATTTTTGAAATTTTCTAGTTTAGTTTATGGCTCTATGGTAGCTCCAAATATGTTATTTTCTGAAGAAATTAGCATCGAAGATATTAAATGGGATGAATACTACGATGCTGTTGTAATAGGTAGTGGTTTTGCAGGAAGTGCTGCGATGCTAAGTCTTTTAGACAATGGTATTAAAAATGTTGCTATCATTGATAAAATGCCTTATTTGGGAGGTAATTCTGCTTATTCAGGTGGTTCTATGGCAGTAGCTGGTTCAAAACTTCAAGAAAGAGATGGGATAAAAGATGATATAGAGCTACATATAAAAGATACTTTAAAAAGTGGTAAAAATCTAAATGACCTTGAATTAGTTAATATTATGATTAACGATGGAGTTAAGACTCTTAATTGGCTAATAGATAATGGGGTTAATTTTAAATGGGTTAGTAGAAGTGGTGGCCATAGCGTTCCACGTTCTCATTCTGCTGGAGCTGGTAGTTATATCACAAGACCATTGCAAGAACAAATTGTTAATAGAGGTGGCAAAATCCTTACTAGGGTTATAATGGATGAAATAATTTATGATAAAAATCATAAAGTAATAGGAATAAAGGTTAGAGAAAAATATCAATTTAATTTTGAGCGAGGATATGAAGAAAAAAATAATAAAAGTGGAATTGTTAAATATTATAGAACTTATGGAGGAATTATATTAGCAACAGGAGGTTGGGGAGCTGATTTAAAGTTTAGACAAATATTTGATTCAAGCTTAAGAGATGATGTTTTAACCACAAATCACTTAGGAGCTACCGGTTATACAGCACAAAAACTAATTAATGATGGTGTTAAATTTATTGATATGCAATATATTCAAAGTATGCATGTAACAAGTCAAGATGAAGGTGGCTTTGGATTTGCATATAGATGGATCACTAGAGCTTATGCTTATGGAATGATGGTAAATCCTAAAACAGGAAAAAGATTTGTAAATGAAATCACAGATAGAAAACAAGGAAGTGATGCAATACTTGCAATGAATGAAAAAGGTTTAAATCCACCAGTTTTAATTATGGATATTAACGGAACAAAAACTGTTGATATAGAAGATTTAAATAGGGGGTTATTAGTTGGTGCAGTAAAGCAATTTGAAACAATGGATGAATTAATAGCACATTATAATATTAATAAAGAGCCTTTCTTAGAGCAGTTAAAAAGATACAATGAATATGTTGAATTAGCTTCAAAAGATAAAGATTATAAAGACCCAGAATTTAATCGTAATTTTTCAGACTACAAAGGAAAATATATAAAAATAGAAAAAGCTCCATTTTTTGCAGCAAGACCAGGTCCAAAGGTTCATCACTGCATGGGTGGTGTAAAGACCAATAAAGACTGCGAAGTTTATAACAATGATTTAGAACTTATAAAAGGTCTATATGCTTGTGGTGAAATTACAGGTGGAAGACATGGTTACAATAGATTAGGTTCAAATGCTGTTTTAGATTGTTTAGTGTATGGAAAAAGAGCTGGTAATACTCTAGCTAAAAATTATAATTTAATAAGGGGATAATATGAGATTTGTAGCTTTTATTTGTTTTTTTACCTGTATATTGTTTGCAAATGAAAATGTTTTAAGAGATTCTTTAGGTAATGTTAGTGTTGATTTTAGTGAAAAAGCTTATGAAGTAAAAGGCATACATAAAAAGCTTAATCTAAAATGCAATGATTGTCATTTAGAAGTTCAAGCTAAAGATTATTCATCAGCTATGTTAAATAGTTGTATTAAATGTCACGGAGATTATTCAAAATTAGCAGAATATACAGCAGGTTACGGACATAACAACAATGTTCATCAAAGCCCGCATTATGAAAAGTTAGATTGTGATAATTGCCATAAAACACACAAACCATCTGTAAATATGTGCACACGTTGTCATACACAAGAAATATTAAAAAATTTAAAAGTTAAATAAGGGGTGTTGTATGAAAAATAAAATTGCTTTTATTGGTTTAATAGTAGTTATTACTTTAGTTTTAGTGTTTTTAGGTAATAAAGTTATTCATGTAACTGGAAAATATCCATTCTGTGGAAGCTGTCATTCTTGGGATGGACCTATTGCTATTACAAATGTAAATGATGATATTCACGGAGCAAAAAATCCTAAAGGAGTAGTTGTTAATTGTGCTGATTGTCATTTGCCACATGATAATTTAGCTAAATATTTATTTAATAAGGCTAAAAATGGAGTAGCAGAAGGTTTTACAACTCTTACAAAAGATCCAAGTAAAAAAGATTGGTTAGTAAACAGAGAACACGCTAGAAAAAACTACACCTTTGATAGCTCTTGCTTAAAATGCCATGAGAATGCTTTTAATAAAGAAGATGAAAATATTTTACCTATTCATAAAACTTATTTAGGCTTTAAGGGTAGCACAGATGAAATGAAATGTACTGATTGTCATAAACATATAGGTCATAAAGATTTAGCAAAAACTTTATATGATTTAAAGGATACAACTCCACATAGTTGGGAAGAATGGGAGCTTAAAAGAGCTAATTCTTTTAAATAATTTAAAAGTAGAATTTGAAATTCCTATTTCAAATTCTACTCGCTACAACAAGTAATTTATTTTTTTTTGTTAATATCTAAAATCACATCAAAAAAATGGATAATCAATGCGTAATATAAGAAACTTTTCAATAATAGCTCATATTGACCATGGTAAAAGCACTTTAGCAGATTGCTTGATTACAACTTGTAATGCGATAGAACAACGCAAAATGAGTAAACAAGTAATGGATACTATGGATATAGAAAAAGAGCGTGGAATAACAATAAAAGCTCAATCAGTGAGATTAAATTATGTTTATAACAATGAAAATTATATTTTAAATCTAATTGACACTCCAGGTCACGTGGATTTTTCTTATGAGGTTAGCCGTAGTCTTGCTAGTTGCGAAGGTGCTTTGCTTGTAGTTGATGCTTCTCAAGGTGTTCAAGCTCAAACAATTGCTAATGTTTATATGGCGCTTGAGCATGATTTAGAAATAATTCCTGTAATTAATAAAATTGACCTTCCTGCTGCAAATCCACAAAGGGTAAAGGATGAAATTGAGCATATCATAGGAATTGATTGCTCTAATGCAATAGAAGTTAGTGCAAAATCAGGAATAGGAATTAATGAATTATTACAAGCAATTTGCGAAAGAATTCCAGCACCAGTTAGTAAGGCTAATAAATTAAAAGCTTTAATTTATGATAGTTGGTTTGATAGTTATTTGGGAGCTTTAGCTTTAGTTAGAGTAAGAGATGGAGAGATTAAGAAAAACGATGAAATATATTTAATGCACGAAGGAGTAAAACATAGTGTATTAGATTTACGCTATCCACATCCACTAAATCCTATGCAAACAGATAGTATTAAAGCAGGTGAAGTAGGAATTGTTGTTTTAGGTCTTAAAGATATTGCAGCAATTAGCGTAGGAGATACGATAACTTTAGCAAAGGATAAGGCAGACGAGCCAATTGCTGGTTTTGCTAAGGCAAAGGCTTTTGTTTTTGCAGGAATTTATCCTATTGATACTGATAAATTTGAAGATTTAAGAGATGCTTTAGATAAGTTAAAATTAAATGATAGTTCAATTTCTTATGAGCCTGAGACTTCTTTAGCTTTAGGGTTTGGCTTTAGGGTAGGGTTTTTAGGGCTTTTACATATGGAAGTTATAAAAGAGCGTTTAGAGCGTGAGTTTAATTTGGACTTAATAGCAACTGCTCCAAGTGTTACTTATGAAGTAAATTTAACAGATGGGACTATATTAAATATTCAAAATCCAAGCGATTTACCGCCGGTAAATAAGATTGATCACATTAAAGAGCCTTATGTAAAAGCAACAATAATAACTCCTAGTGAATTCTTAGGTAATTTAATAACACTTTTAAATAATCGTCGCGGAATTCAAACAAAAATGGATTATATAACAGAAAGCAGAGTTTTACTTGAATACGACATACCTATGAATGAAATTATTATGGATTTTTACGATAGGCTAAAATCTTTAACTAAAGGTTATGCGAGTTTTGATTATGAATTTTGCGATTATAGAGTAGGGGATTTAGTAAAGCTTGATATAAGAGTAGCAGGTGAAGCCGTTGATGCTCTAAGTATTATAGTGCCAAATCAAAAGGCTTTAAGCAAAGGAAGAGATTTGGTAGCTGCTATGAAAGAAATAGTTCCAAGACAATTATTTGAAGTTGCAATTCAAGCAAGTATCGGAAATAAAATCATAGCTCGTGAGAATGTAAAATCAATGGGTAAAAACGTTACTGCTAAGTGTTACGGCGGTGATATTACTAGAAAAAGAAAGCTTCTTGAAAAGCAAAAAGAAGGTAAAAAGCGTATGAAAGCTATCGGTAAAGTTAGCTTACCACAAGAAGCATTCTTAAGTATTTTAAAGATTGATTAATGAATTGTATTAAATATAACTATGTAAAACACGATAGTCTATTTAAGAATTATTTTAGATATTTAAAATTTAGTTTTAGAAAGATGTTTTATAAGAAAAATTATAATATTTTGAATGATATTTGTTTTCATACTTCAGATAAAGCATCTTGTTTCTTTAAAAATAATAATTCATTAGTAGTTGATTTATTACACAAAAAATATGGTTGTCAATGTTTTAGCTTTAAGCAGGGTTATGAATGCTTTAAAAGAGATTTAGAACTAATAAGTTTTTATTATGGTGATATTTTTTCTAGCCAAAAACAATTATTGTTGAAACTTGATAATGAATATTCTATATATTTAAAAAACACGCCTAGAATGATTAATGAAGGTATGTTTTTATTAAGTCTTCATTTTAATAATAAAGCTATATATGATTTAAATTTTATTATTTTGGATGATGGTATTTTAATAACATGTTTGCAAGGTTGTGGTGATATAAAGGAAGATTTAAAAAATTTTACTAAAAAATTTTATGGTTTAAGACCTATTACTTTTATGATTTTTTACACTTTTTTATTTGCAAAGCAAATTGGTTTAAAATTTGTATATGGTGTTAATGATAAATATGCAATATCAAATTTTAAAAGAGGTAAAAAAAGAAAAGGAAAAATTATCAATATTCATAATTTAGATAGTGTTTACGAAGAAAATTGTAGTGTTTTAGAACAATATCTAGGTTATAAAAAATTAGAATTCAAACTTACCCCAATAGAAGAAATAGCGTCTAAAAAACGCTCAATGTATAAAAAAAGATATGAGTTTTTAAAATCCTTAATTCCTGTTTCAAATTCTTGATTTGAAACAGGTTATTCAATATTTTCTTTAAAGCTTGTTAATTCACTCATATTTATTTTAGAAAACTCAGTTGGAAGTCTTGGCTCGTAAGGAATTCTTTGTAAAGCAATATCGGCAACTGATTGCTTTTTAATAGGTGCATTTATGCCATAAAAAGCTCTTTCAATTTGCACTAAATATGAAATTATATTAGATATGTTTATATAAAGTTTTGATCCTTTATGCTGTGCTAATTTCTCGCAAAATTCATCTACAACTTCATTTATAACTCTTGAAAATAATTCATTACATAATTCATCATTGCTTTTGCATAAAACACTACCTAAGAAAAATAAAAAATTCATACTATCTTCATTATCACTCATGTTTTCATTTTTTACTAAGTTAGCTCTTTTTAAAATACCTGTTGTAATTATTCTCATTTTGCCATTATCACGGCCTTCATCATAAAAACTCGCATCAGTTGGCACATTTACATAAGAAAAATCATAAAAAACAGCATTTTGCTCATCTTTATAAGTAGCATAATCGCTATCTAAAATAGCTTTAAAATCATCTTGTAAATCATCTAAATTATCATAAAAAAACTTAGCTTGTTCTCTTAAAATATTAAAATCACTTTCATTCATAAAGCTTAATGCTCTAGCACAAAATTCATAAAAATAAGACCTAGTTATATTTAATTCTGCGTTCATATTACACCTTTAAAAAATTATTTAATTTTTCTTTTAATGGAGCGAAGAAATTATCGCTATCTTCAAAAACTTGAGCTTGTTTTAACATCATTATTTTAGCCTTACAATCAGCACAGCAATATAATGAATATTTTTTCGTTATATCAGCACTAAAAGTAGCTCCTAAAATACCTACGATTTTATCAATTGATTTTTTAGTTGCGAATTCTTTTCCACATTCAATACAGGCAAACAATTCATCACGAGCTAAAGTTTGATGAGTAAAACTAGCTGGATTTAGCTCTAAAATATCATTTTGCATAAAGATAGTATCTTTTTCAGCGCATGAGCTTACACAATACCCACAGCTTGTGCATAGTGAAGCATTAAAAATAATAGAATTAGTCTTGCTATCAGCTAAAATTGCGTTAGTATTACATGCACCTGCACACGAAGCACATAAGGTGCATTTGCTCTCATCTATGCTAATTTTTGCATAATTTTTTGCATTTACTTCACCTTTATTTGCACCTTGCAACATTGAAGAGATTTTAAGTCCAAAAAGCTCTCTTTTATTTAATCTAAAATTACTTTCGCTTGAGTGAAATTCGCTTACTAATTCACTAGAAACTTCATCAAGGCTAATATTTGTATAAATAGCTATTTTGCCGGTAATTGCAAAGATAATATCATTTACAAGCTTGATTTTTTCTGCTAGAAATTCGCTAATTTTTCCAATAATTACAATGCTTTTACAGGTTGTATTTATTAAATGCATTAATATTAATTCATCAAGCAAATTTAAAGGAATATTAAAAGGTAAAAAGTGTTTTAAATCAATATTATTTTGATAATCATCAGTGATTATTATTTGTTCGTTTTTATAGATTTTGCTAATTTCTTTTATGCAGTCTTTATTAAACTCACAAAACTCAAGCGCATTTGTTGGACATACGCTAACACATTTAGCACAATTTATACAATCTATTTCACTTAAGATTATTTTATTATCATCACTTGCAAGTGCAACACTAGGACACGCATCTACGCACCAGCCACAATGCTCGCTCCTACGCCCATCAAGTTGGCATAAGCTTGAGTTAAACTCAATTTTTCTAACAAAGCTTATATTTCCTGTTAATGAGTTTAATTTTTCAAATAAAAATTCATCATTTTTAATTACTGCGTGATTTTCTAAATCATCGTTTGAAATAGCCAAATCACAATCTATTTCACCAGCTTTAGTAACTATTACAAGTGAGCCAATGCCGCCATATACGAATTCAAATTCCTTAACGCAAATTGCCTTAAATCCATTATCAGTAAGCTTATTTTTAAGCTCTTCATCATCAAATAAAATGCAAATTCTTTTATCTATCTTTGCGTATAAATTAATCTCATTTGAATAATCATAATTAATAGCTCTTGCTTCATATAATTTATTTAATTTTTCTAAATTAAAATCTTTTGTATTATTTATATAAAAATCAATCTCTGGTGCATATATTAAAGCATTTATTGCCTTATCGTTTGCTACTAGAAATTTCTCACTTGTTGGAGTTTCTATAAGCTTTATTTGTGAGCCTAAATCATTTATAAAATCAGCTTTTTTTAAATATGCAAACTCTTTCATCTTTACCTTTCCTTGCTAGTATTTTAAAAAATATTTAAGGAATATCTATGTTACCCCAAATATCTAAATTAATTAATGCCTTTAATGATAAACCAAGTTATCTAGTAAGTGCTTTAGCAAAAGAGCTAATAGCAGAACTAAGAATTGCTAATAAAGAACAAACTTATGAAATGATACTCAACGAACTTGACAAAAGAATTAATCAAGCCTTATTAAAAGCTCCAAAAGTTTTAATAAATGCAACAGGAGTAGTGCTACATACTAACTTAGGTCGTGCTTTAATTAGTGAAGAAGATTTTATGTGGCTTAAGGATTTTCATACTAATAATATTAATTTGGAATTTGATTTAGGAACTAATTCTCGTGGAAAAAGAGATGAATATTTAATAAATCTTTTAAAAATCTTATTTAACTGCGAAGATGCTTTAGTGGTTAATAATAACGCTGCTGCTGTATTTTTAGTATTAAATACCTTAGGTAAAAACGAAGGAGTAATTACAAGTAGAGCCGAATTAGTAGAAATCGGCGGTGGGTTTAGAGTAAGTGAAGTAATGCGTGAAAGCGGTGCAAGGCTTATTGAAGTTGGTACAACAAATAAAACTAATTTAAGAGATTATGAAAACGAATTAGAAAACGCTGCAATGATACTTAAAACTCATAAGTCAAACTTTTATATAGGTGGTTTTAGCGAAGAAGTTGATGTAATTACTTTAAATGAACTAGCTAGAAAAAATGAAAAAATATTTTATTATGACTTAGGAAGTGGTTATACAGATTGTATAAATGATAGCCTAAAAGATGAGCCAAGTTTAAAAAGCCTAATAGCAAATGGTATTAGTTTAATCTCTTTTAGTGGGGATAAATTATTTGCAAGCACTCAAGCAGGAATAATTTTAGGTAAAAAAACGCTAATTGAAAGACTTCGCAAAAATCAGCTCCTAAGAATGTTTAGATTAAATAAAACTAGCCTTTTAATGCTAACTCGTGCAGTGCAAAACTATTTAGAAAAAGATTATAAAAGACTACCTAGCTTAGCATTAATAAATGATAAAAAGCAAGATGTTTTAGCTAAGGCAAAAACCTTACAAGAGCTAATTAATTTAGGCGAAATAATAGAGAGCAAAAGCCTTGTAGGGGGTGGCTCAATGCCTGATAAATTATTAAATGGCTATGCTTTAAAAATCAAAGCTAATAAATGCAAAATAAAAGAGCTTTTAGATAAAGGCGTAGTGGCTAATTATGATAAAGATAGCGTGATAATTGATTTAAGAAGCGTTTTACCTAGTCAATTAGAATGCTTAGCAAAAATAATTAAAGAAGTTTTTAAGGAGAAATAATGGACTTTTCATTACTAAATCAAGATGAAGTTGCGATTAATTTAAGTGATTTTCGTGGTAAAAAGGTGATAGTATTTTTCTATCCAAAGGCATTTACTCCAGGTTGTACTAAGCAAAATTGTGAGTTAAGTGAAAATTATGATAAATTGCTTGATAATGGTTATGTGTTAATTGGAATTAGCCCTGATAAGTGTGAAAAATTAGCGAAATTTAAGAATGATTATAATCTAAATCAGATTTTATTAAGCGATGAGAATAAAGAAGTAGCTAAGCTTTTTGGTGCTTGGGGAATTAAGAAAAATTATGGAAAAGAATATGAAGGGCTTATTCGCTCTTGTTTTGTGCTTGATGAAAACGGCGAAATCATAAAAGAATACCGCAATCATAAAGCAACAGGCTTTGCTACAAGACTTATGAAAGATTTGTTAGAAAAATAATTAGATTTTAGCCATTAAGGCTAAAATTATAAAATCAAATTCCTATTTCAAATTCCTTTTGTTTTTATAAAAACTGCTAAGATAATTAAAAAATTAAAGGACTTTTATGAATAAAAATATCTTAGATAGTTTAGATTTATCGGATAAGCAGAGTTTTGCTGATGGGCTAAAGGCATTAATTGAGCAAACTTATGTGGTAGAAAACGAATATAAAGCACTTAAAACTTCTTATGATAGTTTAATGCTAATGATAAATGAGATTATAGAAGTTTTACCAAGTGCTATTTGGGTCTTAGATGAAAATAAAAATCTAATAGTAAAAAATAAGCTTGCAAATGATGAATTATTTAAGCAAATTGACCTTAGCAAAGAGCATTATGAATTAGAATTTTTAAATAATTTTTATCAAATAAAATTAATCAATTACGCCGATAAACTTCTAATAATGGCTACAAATATCACTAAAGAAAAGCGAGATGAAAGGCTTGTTTCTATGGGGCAAGTTGCAGCAAATCTTGCTCATGAAATTAGAAATCCCATTGGCTCAGTTTCACTTCTAGCGGGTGTGCTATTTAGCAAGGTTGAGCTTAAAAATAAGCATATAGTTTTGCAAATGCAAGATGCAATTAAAAGGGTTGAACGAATAATTGAAAGTACCTTGCTCTTTACTCGTGGCTTTAAGCTAAATAAATATGAGTTTAATTTAGAAGAATTAAATGAGGAATGCTTAAATGTCTTTAATAATTACAATAAAAATGATGAAATAATCCTTAGCGAATGCTATTTTGAGCCTTTTGCTATAAATGCTGATAAATCATTATTAACATTAGTTTTAAGCAATCTTATTTATAACGCTGTTGATGCTTGTGAAGAAAGCGGAAGTATAAAAATCATAGGCAAAAAATACGATGATATTTATAAAATTAGCGTTTTTGATAGTGGCGAAAAAATCACAAATCAAGCTAATTTATTTGAAGCATTTAATACTACGAAACTTAAAGGCAATGGCTTAGGTTTAGCGCTTTGCAAACAGATTTGCACCGCACACAATGCAAAGATTTATTATCTTGATGAGCCAAAAAGTTTTAATATAGAATTATAAAGGTTAATGAGTATTTTCCGATTTTTTTATTGCAAGGAGAATACAATGAAAATAAATAACATTAACACGATTAACGATGCAAAAGACTTTATAAGCAATAGCTTTAAAAAAGCAGGAATAGATGTAGTTGGAAATAATATTTCTCATATAAATAGCGATGATTTGATAAATGCTTATGTGTTTTCAAGCTTAGGTTTTAATGAAGAAAAATCAAGCGTTCAAAATCAAGCAATTATTTCAAATCTAAATCTTAACATGAATAAATATTATGAAATAATAAATAAAGATGAGGTTATTAATCCAGCTAAGCCTAATTTTGATGTTGAGGCTACAAGTAAGAAAATAGCCGAATATGTAATATCTAATTCAGACAATGATTTAGATAAATTATATCAAGGAAGAATTGGAGTAATTAATAGCTTTAATGAAGCAAGAAAGCTAATAGGCTCAAGCAAAGCTTTAGAAAATACGCTTAATAAAACAATAGATTTAATAAATGATGAGATTATTAAACTTGGTGGAAATATAGTGGATTTTAAAGTTTAGTTTGAAGAATTTGAAACAGGAATTTAAAAAATACATAAATAATCTTATTTAATTAATCAAAGCTTTAAAATTATTGCTAGAATAGAAATTTTATTTTAAAGGAGAGTAGATGAATAAGATTTTGGTTTTAGATGGGGTTAGCGAATTAGCTACAAAGATTTTAGAAAAAGATTGCAAAGTAATTGCAATCCCTAAAATTAGTGAAGAAGAATTGTTAAAAGCAGTTGTTGATACTGATGCGATAATTCTTAGAAGTGCTACTAAAATTACAGAAAAAGTACTTGAACACGCAAATAGATTAAAAGTAATCGGAAGAGCTGGTGTTGGGGTTGATAATATTGACATTAAAGCAGCTACTAAAAAAGGCGTAATAGTAGTAAATGCACCAAATGGCAATACAAATGCAGCGACAGAACATACAATGGCATTAATGCTAAGTCTTGCAAGGATGATACCGAATGCTCATACAAGTATTAAAAATGGCTTATGGGATAGAAAAAGCTTCGTAGGAATTGAGCTAAAGGATAAAACCTTAGGCGTTTTAGGATTAGGAAGAATTGGAGCAGGGGTTGCTGCTAGAGCTCAAGCTTTTGGAATGAAAGTTATTGGATATGATCCATATTTAAGCCATGAAAGAGCAGAACAAATTCAAGTTAAAAAATGCGAATTAGATGAGGTTTTTGCTAATGCTGATTTTATTACCTTACACTTGCCATTAACCGATGAAACAAAAGAAATGATAAATGAAAAAAGCATAGCAAAGATGAAAAAAGGCGTAAGAATTATTAATGCTGCAAGGGGTGAATGTATTAATATTGATGATTTAACAAAGGCTTTAAAGGATGGCAGGGTTGCAGGAGCTGCACTTGATGTATTTCCTAATGAGCCACTAGGAAATCACGAAATTACAACGCTAGAAAATGTTGTCCTAACTCCACATTTAGGAGCATCTACAATTGAAGCTCAAGAAGGCGTAGCCGTTGATGTAGCAATTGCTATTAAAGATGCTTTAAATGGTGAATTAGTTGTAAGTGCATTAAACGCTGTGCCAGTTAGCCCTGAAATGCTAAATAAAATTAAGCCTTATTTTAATCTAGTAAAAGCTTTAGGATTTATCGCTTGTGAAGTTAGTAATTCAGCTATAAAACAAGTTTATATTGAATATTCAAATATGTTTAAAGAGCTAGATACTAGGGCTTTAAGTCAAGTAATGCTTACGGGATTACTTAATTCTATTTTGCAAGAAAAAGTAAATATGGTTAATGCACCTGTTTTAGCTCAAAGTAGGGGAATTAGCCTAATAGAGCAAAAAAGTGATGAAGTAAATAATCAAATAAAAGTAAAAATCGTAAGCGAATTAGGAGAGCATGAAATAAAAGGTGCTTTAATGAGCGATAAGAGTGCTTATGTTAGCGGAATTGATGATTATGATATTAAATTTGAACCTACTGGGGTGCTGCTTTTAGTTCCACACGATAACGTGCCTGGTATGATAGGACAAATCGGAACTATTTTAGGTGCTGCTGGTATAAATATTCTTAGCATGCAAGTTAGCAAAACCCATGTAAGTGGTGAAAATATCATGGCAATTAGCGTTAATAAAAAGCCTTTAAAGAATGATTATAAAAAGCTTTGTGAATTAGCAGGAGTTCATGGGGTTAAGATAATTGATTGCAGTGAGATTTGCGATGATTAAGCTAATATTACTTAGACACGGACAAACAAACTGGAATAAAGAAGGCAGATACCAAGGACAAATTGATACTGATTTAAGCCCTTTGGGAGAAGAGCAAGCTAGCAAACTTGCTCTTGCTTTAAAGCCTTTAAAGATTGATTATTTTATTGCAAGCCCACTAAAAAGAGCTTATGAGACAGCTTGTAAAAGTGCAAAATATCATGATTTAGAAGTGATAAAAGATGAGAGATTGCTAGAGATTAATCACGGCACTTGGGAAGGCAAATTATCAAGCGAAATTGATGAGGATTTATTAAGACTTTGGAAGAGTGCTCCGCATTTAGTAAAAATGCCTAATGGAGAGAACTTAGATGATATTTTAGCTAGAGTAAAACTTGCTTTAGATGAGTATTTAACAAAATATGATGGAAAAACTATTGCAGTATTTGCTCATGATGCTGTTAATAAGGTATTGCTTGCTTATGTTTTAGGCTTAGAGCTTAGTTCGTTTTGGAATATAACTCAAGATAATACTTGTATAAATGTCTTAGAACTTTCAAAGGATTTTACAAAAATTATAACCTTAAATAATACAAGCCATTTAGGATATTTATTTACAGACGAAATTCAAAAAGGTTTATAAACTCTAATTCCTATTTCAAATTCTTAGAATTTGAAATAGGAAATTTATATTTATTTTAATCTTTACAAAGCTTTTAAATTATTATTTTTTACAAAACCATCTGATAAAAATCAAGGAATTTGAAATAGGAATTTGTTTTTATTACACGAGTGTAAAAGTCTAAATTTTAGTTTTTATACTTTAAAAAATCACTTAAAAACATTTAATACAAACTAAGATTTATAAATCCTAATTCCTATGTCAAATTCTTAGAATTTAAATTAGGAAATTAATCATTGCTTTAATCCCTAAAAAGCTGTTAATTAAAACATTTAGAATTAAATTATGATAAAAACCAAAGAATTTGAAATAGGAATTTGATTTTATTGTTTTAGTAGGTAAGCCCTTTATAAAAAGGGCTTATTTTAAGTCTTTCATGTATTCTAAGAATTCGTTCATTAATTCTTGTTCTTTTGCTTTTATTTTTGCAAGTTCAGCTTCTTGTTCTTTTTTCTTTTCGTTTTCTTTAATGTCGCTTTTAATCTGCTTTAAAGAATCTAAAAAATCCATAACAAATCCTTATCAAGTTCTAAACTCATTTAGTTTTTTGTTTAGCTGCTCTGTCATTTCGCTTAGATGATTTGCTGCACCTGCTATTTCTTCAACGCTTCTTGCATTTTCATTAGTGATTGTGTTCATATTATTTACACCACTTAAAATATCGCTCATATCTTTGCTTGTATTTAAATAATCATTCACAGTAGATTCACTAATCTTAACAGCTTCACTCATTACTCTTCCCATTTCATTAATAGTTTCTTGAGTATTGCTTGCTACTTGGGTTAGTTTGCTAATTTCTGCTGAGTTGCTACTCATTTGTTCGCTTGCATCTTTAATGCCTTGAACTATAACGCTAATTGTTGCATTAATTTCACTTAAACTCTTTTGAGTTCTTTCAGCAAGGCTTCTTACCTCATCAGCAACTACTGCAAAGCCACGTCCATGCTCTCCTGCACGAGCTGCTTCAATAGCAGCATTTAATGCTAATAAGTTTGTTTGATCAGCTACATCGTTAATTATTTCTAAAATAGATTTAACATTATCAGCATCACGGCTTAATTGCTCTATCTTACTAGCTAGTGAGCTTTCTATATCTGCACTATGATTGATTTGTGCTGTTAGAGTATTAATCGCTTGGTTTGCTACATTTATGTATTTGGTTGCATTGCTTAATTCATCTTTGCCTTTAACTGCACCAACAACTCCACTATCAAGGTTAGCTTTAGTGTTTGTTCCTTTGTTTGCAACTTCATTTACAATAACACTACCTTCTTCTGCACGCTTACCTGTTTGAAGACTTGTGTGGCTTAATTCGTTAGCAATTGATGCGTTTTCGTTTGAGATGTCTTTTGCTTCTGCTATTAATACTCTTACTTTTTCTAAGAAAATATTAATTGCTTTGCAAGCTTCAGCGATTTCATCATTACCTCTATCATCTAACTTTTTAGTTAAATCGCCATCTCCACTGCTAAGTTCTACTGATTTAGCTGTTAGATTGTTTAGTGGGCGAGAGATTTGTAATTTAATAAATATCATTATTAAAATTAGCATAGCAACAGAAATTACAATTGCAGCTGTTATAAATTTAAAGTTTGAGCTCTCAATTACTTCATCAATAAAATGTCCTGCTTCGTTAATTTGAGCTTTAGTTACATCCATATCAATAGTGCAACCATAGATAATATCCATATTTTTATCTTTTTTTGTATATGTTATTATACTTCTATCTTTATTAGCAATCTTATCAAAGAAAGTAACTTCAGTAAAACCACCACCAGCTAAGCCGTTTTTAACAAATTTCATTACATAGCTTTCGCCATTTTTATCTAAATCTGCTTTAAGGTTTTGACCTATTTTTTCAGGTTGGTAATGAACTAAATAAGTTCCATCAGAATTAATAGCAAAAAATCTTATATTTGCACTATCTAGATTCATATTTTGTAAGTATTCAATAGTGCTCTCAAGTGCATCTTCAGGACCATCTCCTGCTTTTACGAAGTCTTTATATAGTTTTTCTGTAAAGTGATAAAAACCATAAACAACACTTTTTGCAGCGCTTCTAGCATCGTTAATTGCTAAATCTGACACTGTGTTTTGAGAAACATCATCAATATCTTGCATGCCTTTGTTTGATATAAATATTAAGCTTATACTTAATATAAATAACCCAATGAAAATACACAAAGAAAGTTTCGTTGAAATTTTCATATTATCTCCTTAATTGATAATTTAAAAAGTTGAATTTAATCACATAAATGTTAAAATTAAATTAAATCTATAAAATAATTAGTTTTGCTAGCAATAAAAAGCTAAAAAAGCCTAAAGCATCTGTTGTTGCTGTAAGCAACACTGAGCTTCCTAAAGCAGGATCAAACCCACATTTTTTAAGCAATAATGGAATTAATGAGCCTATTAAACCTGCAAAACCAAGATTTAAAATCATTGAAATAAATATAACAAGGCTAAGCATAGGCATAGAAAACCAAAAATACGCAACTGCTCCTAAAATTATTGCAAAAATTGTTGCGTTTGAGAAAGAAATAGCTATTTCTCTAAAAATTATATTTTTTGAACTCTCATAGCTAAGTTCGCCTAAGGCTAGTTTTCTAATAGTAACTGCAAGTGCTTGAGAGCCTGTATTTCCACCCATTGATGCAACTATTGGCATAAGAGCTGCAAGGGCTACTAATTGTTCTATTGCGTCAGAAAACATAGCAATTACATGAGCTGAGATTAAAGAAGTGATTAGATTTACAATAAGCCATTTTGCTCTACTTTTTGCTGCTTTAATGGTATTTTCATCTTCGCTATCAATATCGCCAACCCCTGCAAAGTTATACATTTGCTCTGTTGCATAATCTTGAATTAGGTCGTGAATATCATCATAAGTTATTCTTCCTAATAATTTATTGTTGTTATCTACAACAGCTATTACGCTTAAGTCGTAATCTTGAACCATGGTAATTGCTTCTTGTATATCATCATAGTCTCTTACAAAGTGCAAATCTTTTGATAAGTCTTCGTTTTTATCTAGTATTTGCTTAAAAGTATCATTGAATTCATATAAAATTAAATCTCCAACATGAAGACTATAAATTAATTTTTCATTTTCGTCAGTTATAAAAAGTTGAATGATATGCTCTATTTCTTGGCTTTTTTTAAGTTCTTTATATTTTGTAATAGCGCTTTCTAAAGTATCATCTAATTTTGCCGTAAAAATCTCTGTTTGCATGTAAGCACCGGCTTTTTCATCATCGTAGCGTTTTAAGAATAATATATCATCTTGTTCATCTTTGCTAAGATTTGAAAAAATACGATTAGCTTTTTCATCATCTATTTCTTCAATGCTTTGCATTAAGTCGGTTGCATCATCGCTCTCTAACTCCCCTAGAGCAAGTGCAAGTTTTTTACTAGATGCAAGTTTTAAAACATCACTTAACATATGCTCAGGCATTAAAGTTGCTATATTTCCTAAGTCTTCATCATCAAGGCTTTTTATTATATTTTCATAAGCTTCATAATCATCATTTTTGATTATTTTTAAAGCTTCTAGTAATTCAGCGTAGCTAACATCTTTTTCATCTAAAAAATCTTGAATTATTTCAAAAGCTACTGCTGTATTTTTCATTAATTTAACTCCACGATATTTTCAAAGCTTTCTTCTTTTATAGGAGTAACTTTTGCTTCTAAAATATGTTTTATTTCATTTATATAATCTTTTACAACTAAATCAAATTTTTGTTTTTCTTTGCCAGTTAGAGCATCTTTTGTAATTCTTACGACACTAGCTGGGTTTATTGCTGTATTGTTTTTATACATACCAAAATGTAAATGTGGTCCTGTACTAAGTCCGGTTGATCCCACATAACCAACAATTTGACCTTGTTTTACACTATCACCTATTTTATAATTTCCAAACTTACTCATGTGTGCGTAAAGTGTCATATAACCACTTGAATGCGTTATTTGAATAACATTTCCATATCCGTTCTTAACACCCCTAAAGCTTATTTTTCCTGCTCCCGCTGCTTTAATAGGAGTTCCTTTAGGTGCTGCATAGTCAATTCCTAAGTGAGCTCTATATTTTTTAAGAATAGGGTGAAATCTACCTGGGTTAAATGGAGAGCTAATTCTTACATTTCCAACAGGTAGTATGAAAGTATAGCTTTCTAGTTGTTTTCCACTTTCATCATAAAAATCATTATCTCCATATTTAAATATATAATAAGGTTTTTTATTTACTTCTATCATTGCTGATTTTATATTTAAATCTCCATAAACTCTACCTAATCTTCTTTTTTGCGAATACACAATTACTACCTTATCATCTTTTTTCATACCTGTGTAATTAATTGTCCCTGCATAGGCTCTTAGTAATGCACTTGCTAATTTTGAGTTTTGGGTATTATCAATAATATCTTGATAAACAGATTTATTTATTTTAAATGTTAGATTTGTATTTTCTATTTTATAACTTATTGGTGTAAATGTGATTGCGTATTTATCTTCTAAATCTTTATATATTTGGATTTGTAAATTTTCGCTAATAGGAATTAAGACTTGTTCTATGTTTTCGTTTTCATCTCTTAATATTTGATATTTTATACCTGCAATTATTTCTGCTGTTAATTCTTTATCTTCTTTATCAAGATTGTGATATATGCTTAGTGGAATTTGATTTTTTTGTAAGAAAAATAAAAAGCTTTCCCCTCGTTCCCAAATTAATTCTTCCATTTTTAGTTCTTTTGAGATTAGATTTACACTTAAAAAAATAGATAAAATTAATATGATTTTTCGCATTATTTTCCCTTAAAATATAATAAATTTTTACAAAATAAGGCAAACATTTTACTTTTTTATGCTTATAATTTAGTAATTAATTTTAAAAGGATTGTTATGTTTAAGAAAACTTTTATTTTCTTTTTCTTTTCTTTATTTATGTATGCAAATCAAATTACAAGTGCTGTGATTGATAAGGTTGAGCAAGGCTATGTTTATGCACATATTGTGGATAATAATTTAAATTTAGATGAATTAAAAAATGGAGCATTTATAGTAAAAGATGTAGAAGAGCATTCTATTATTGTAGCTAGAGCTAATTTTGTATCTTTTGAAAATAATGTATTGAAATTAGAGTTATATACATTTTCTGATTTAAAACAAACCGCATTACCTTTGCCTGTTTTAGCACCACAAATAGGCGATAGGGTTGTATTAAATACTTATGTAAAACATACAATGTTAATTGCTCCTAGTAAGCAAGATTATGAAATGGTTCAAAATAATTTTAAAGATTTTATTTATTTTGATACGAATGTTTTTGCAGCTAATTTATATTCATCTTCTTTGATAGTTCCTAGTAGAAATGATTTAAGAGATTTTTGTAAAACATGGGTTGTAGGAAGTATTATGTATGTTGCAGAAGATAATTTAAGTTTATATGAATGTTCTTCTCTTAAAAAAATTGCTAGTTTTGAATATAAAGTAAATAAAAATGAAAATATTAATTTTTATTCAAATATTTCTAAACAATTAAGCAAAACAACAGATTATTTTTCATATTATAACGAGCTATTCAAGGAAAAGGAATAATAATTGCTTTAATGCATAAAATTATTAAAAAGGATTAATCGTGAAAAAATTAAGTGTTATAGCATTTGCTCTACTTATTTGTGCTTGCGTTCCACAAAAAAAGACAACAAATATTCAAGTAGAAAATAATACTCAAAAAACAACAGCTTATAAAAAAGCAAGTTATCAAGAGCCAGTTTTAAGTCCAGAAGAAGAAGCAGTTCGTCTTATGATATTTTCTGCAATTGGCGAAGGCATTCCACCACAAAACACTGTTTCTCAAGCACAAGCCTTAGCTTTAGCAAAAAGAGCAGCTTTAGCAGATGCTTATAGACAACTAGCAGGAAAGCTATATGGAATTAGAGTAAATTCAAGAGAAAATGTAAAAGATGCAATGCTAAGAAGCTCATTAATTACAACTTATGTAAATGGACTTATTAAAAATGCAAACATTACAGGTGAAGGCTTTAAAGACGGGCTTTACACTGTTGAGCTAGAACTTAAAATTGATAAATATAAATGGAACGAATTGTTCTCATATTAATAACTTTAGTAGGATTATTAAACGCAACTAATCCTGATTATATCTTTTGGGCTAGATTAAGCACTAATAATCTAGTCCTAACTAATGAAGAATTTCATCTAAGTCGTGCAATGAGTATTGATAAAAAGGCGAAATACTCTTATGTTTGTGAACTTAACGCTACAAAAGACAATATATATGAAAGCTTAAAAGATCAGCAAAGTAATTTAATTGATTGTGTAAATAAAGCAATAGTTAGTGAATATGTAGATGTAAATAATTTTAAAGCTAGTATTAAAACTTATTTAAGATTATTACCGATTTATTTTAAAGCTGAACAAAATCAAGGAAAAATACTAATTTTTACAAAGGATAAGGTATGAAAATAGCCATAGTTGAAGATGATATTAATATGAGAAAATCACTTGAATTATCATTAAGCGATGATTATGAGCTTAAAACTTATAAAAATCCAATAGATGCTTTAAAAGAGCTTGATGATAGTTTTGATTTAATTATTAGTGATATTAATATGCCAAAAATGGATGGACTAGAGTTTGTAAAAACTGCTTTAGAACAAAACATAAATGCTGAGTTTATAATAATTACAGGTAATGCTACTTTAAACAAAGCAATAGAAGCTTTAAGATTAGGCGTGAAAGATTTTTTAACAAAACCATTTGATTTAGAAAGATTATACGAAGCAATAAATAGAGCAAAAGTAATAAGAGAAAAAAAGGCTAAAAAAACAAAAAAAGAAAGCTTGATTAAGCAAGATGGTTTTTTAGGTAATTCAAGCGAATTAGACTTATTAAAAACTACTGCGCTAAAGGCTGCAAAGACTAATGTAAGTGTGTTTTTAAGTGGCGAGAGTGGGGTAGGAAAAGAAGTTTTTGCAAAATTTATTCACGAAAATAGCAAAAGAGCAAATAAGCCATTTATCGCTATAAACATGGCAGCAATTCCTGAAAATCTAGTAGAAAGCGAATTATTTGGCTATGAAAAAGGTGCATTTACAGATGCAAATAGCAATAAATTAGGCTTATTTGAATTAGCTAACGAAGGCACATTGTTTTTAGATGAAATAGGGGAAATGAGTGCTAGTTTGCAAGCAAAATTATTAAGAGTATTGCAAGAAAAGTGCATACAAAGATTAGGTGGAGCAAAACCTATAAATATAGATGTAAGAATTATAAGTGCTAGTAATATAAATATTCAAGAAAATATAAAAAATAACAAATTTAGAGCCGATTTATTTTATAGATTAAATACAATTATGTTAGATATTTTGCCACTAAGACGCCGTAAAGATGAAATAATAGAAATTGCAAATGCTACTTTAAAAAGAGTTAGCGATGAATATGATTTAGGAGAAAAATCATTAAGTGATGAAGCTAAAAAGCTTTTATTAGATTATGATTATCCTGGAAATATTAGAGAGCTAATTTCAATTATAGAAAGTGCTGCGATTTTAAGCGATGAAAATATTGTAAAAGCAAGTGATTTAAGACTTAATTTTACAAATAGTAACAAAACTAATATAAATGATTTAGAATTTGAACTAATTAAAGAAGCTTTAAAGCAAGAAAAGGATATAAAAGCAGCTGCAAAATTAATCTCAATGAGCGAAAAAGCTTTTAAAGAAAAAATGCAAAAATACAATTTAGGAGATGAAATATGAAAAGTATTGCAATCGTAGGTGCTAGCGGAGCAGTTGGAGAAGAAATATTAAATGTTTTAAACGAATATGATTTTCCTGTAAAAGATTTAAGATTATTGGCTAGTAAAAACAGTGCAGGCAAAGAAGTTGTATGGCGTGATGAAACTTATGTTATTGAAGAATTAGACGAGCATAGTTTTGATGAAGAAGATATTGATATTGCATTTTTTGCAGCTGGTGGAAGTGTAAGTGAAAAATACGCAAAAATAGCAGCTAGTAAAGGTGCTTTAGTAATTGATAATACAAGTTTTTTTAGAATGCATGATGATGTTCCTTTAATAGTGCCTGAGTGTAATCCGCAAGATTTTGCTAAGCATAAAGGAATTATCGCTAATCCAAACTGCTCAACCATTCAAATGGTTCAAGTTTTAAAGCCACTTGATGATGCTTTTGATATTAAAAGAGTTGATGTTAGCACTTATCAAGCAGCAAGTGGTGCAGGTAATTTAGGTATGAGTGAGCTTATGGAAGGCTTACAAAAAGTTTTTGCATTTGAAGAGATTAAACCTTCTAAATTTACTTATCAATTAGCACTTAATTTAATTCCACAAATTGATAGTTTTACAGAAAGTGGTTATACAAAAGAAGAACTTAAAATGGTAAATGAAACTCAAAAAATATTGCATAAAAAAATGCAAATAAGTGCGACTTGTGTGCGCGTACCAGTTCTAAGAAGCCATAGTGAAAGCATTACAATTACATTTAATAACGAAGTTGATTTAGATAAGGTTAGAGCAATTTTAAGCAAGGCTCCTAGTGTAGTTCTTATGGATAATCCAAATGCGAAAGCCCATAATGAAGAAGAGCCAAGCGAAGAATTACGCTATCCAATGCCACTTTTTACAAGCGATACAAATGAAACTTATGTAGGAAGAATTAGAAAGGATTTAAATGATCCTAAGATTTTGCATTTATGGTGCGTAGCTGATCAAATAAGAGTTGGAGCTGCAACAAACGCTGTAAGAATTGCTTTACTAGCTTTAAATAAATAATATTATTAGAATTTGAATTTCCTAATTCAAATTCTACACTTCAAATAGCTTTAAAATCCTTGTTTTTAGACATAAAAAAATAAAAGAATTTGAAATAGGAATTTCAAATTCTTTTTTAGATTAAAATGGTTTTATAATCATTGCAGTAACTATTCCAATCATTATAATTGTTGGAACTTCGTTATAGACTCTAAAGAATTTACCACTTTTTGTACAGGTATCGTTTTTAAGTTGTTTTAAATATCTTAAGCAATCAAAGTGATATATTAAAAGTAAAACAACGCAAAGCAATTTAAGATGAAAATAACCTAAATGCATTAGGGTAGTATTCGCACTAATCATTAAAATACCTGTAATAACTGTAACTATCATAGAAGGTTGTCCTATGAAGTAAAACAGTTTATCTTCTTGAATTTTTACAACTTCAACAAATTCTTTTTTATGTGAATGTTCTTGATGATAAACATAAAGGCGTGGCAAGTAAAACAAAGTAGCCATCCATGAAATAAATGCTAAAAAGTGTAACCATTTAATCCAATCATAATTATTTGTTAAAAAGTCCATTCTTAACTCCTTTTTTTAATTATTTCTTTTAAGATTATTATAAACACTCCTAAGTTAATGCAAACATCAGCAATGTTAAAAACAGCGAAGTTAAACCAGTAATGCCAAGCGATAAAATCAATTACACCAGGGTAAAAAAATCTATCGTAAATATTACTCATTCCACCTGCTAAAATGAATGATAAAGCAGAATAATTATCGTTTAGAAATTTTTTCTCTTTAACTAAAAATATTCCTGCAATCATTAATAAAATAATTTGTATATATTTTAAATATCCTTGTAAAAAACTTAGCATTGAAAACGCAACACCATCATTGAAAACTAAGTAAAAACTAATAGGGGTAAAATGCCATTCATAACCAGCTAAAAATATATTTTTACTTAATCTATCAAGTATTATTACAAAAATAATAATTAAAGAAGAATATATTAATTTCTTCTTCATACTAGCACACTTTTAAAGTATTTTACACATTCACTTTCCATTGCTTTTAGTGTTTTTTCATCCTCACATTCAAGCAATATTCTCATTAAATTTTCAGTTCCTGAATATCTAAACAAATAATTTACATTATTAATTTTAAGTTTTTCATATAATTTATCTATTCCTTCTAGGCTTTCAAGAGGTTTTTTTTCTGTTATTTTTAAGTTTGTTAAACTTTGTGGATAAAGTTTGATTTCACTAAAGATTTCGCTAGCTTTTTTATTTAATAATAGTTTAGCTACTTGAAGTGCAGCAACTATTCCATCACCTGTTTTTGCATAATCACTAAAAATTATATGTCCGCTTTGTTCTCCACCAAAATTATAATTTTTTTCTTGCATTGCATGTAAAATATACTTATCTCCAACATCAGTTGTAACATAAGAAATATTATGTTTTTTAAGATAATTTAAAAAGCCCATATTACTCATTTTACTGATTGCAACACCACTTAAATTATCATTATCTTTTAAAGCTTTTGCTAAGACACCTAATAAAATATCGCCATTTATAATTTCGCCATTTTCATCAACCACAACTAATCTATCAGCATCTCCATCAAATGCAAAACCTATATCAGCTCTTAATCTTTTTACTTCTTTTGCAAGCATATTTGGATGAAGTGCCCCACAACCATCGTTTATATTAATTCCATTTGGCTCACAAGCTAAAGTGATTACATCAGCACCAAGCTCAGAAAAAACTGCAGGTGCAACCTTATAAGCTGCTCCATTAGCACAATCTAGCACAATTCTTAGATTTTTAAGGGTTGTATTTTTTGGGAATGAATTTTTAATATGAACTATATATCTTCCTATAACATCATCAATTCTTTTTGCAGAACCTATTTTATCTTTTATCACAAGATGGGAATTAATTAAGTTTTCATCATTAAAAATTTTATCAATTTCAAGCTCGTCAGCTTCGCTTAATTTAAAACCATTTGCATCAAATACTTTTATCCCATTATCATAATAAGGATTATGAGATGCACTTATCATAATGGCAAAATCACATCTCATATCTTCACTCAAAAACGCCACAGCAGGTGTAGGCATAGGGCCAATTTGTAATACATTAAAACCTACTGCATTAAGCCCACTTACGATAGCATTTTCTATCATATAACCACTTCTTCTTGTATCTTTTCCTACTATTACTTTTTTTGTTACAGCTTTGTTTTTAAAAAATATTCCTATCGCCATTGCAGCTCTTAAAGCTTTAAAAGCACTCAAATCGCTACCTGCAAAGCCTCTAATTCCATCAGTTCCAAATATCATTTTTAGCCTTTCACTATGATTTTAATTTTAAATTAAGATTATTTTAACAAAACTTTACTAAAATCATTCTTTTAAAAATTTTTACGAAGGAATTTTTTATGGCAAATCATAAATCATCAGAAAAAAGAGCTAGACAAACAATTAAAAAAACTATTAGAAATAGATTCTATAGAACAAGACTTAAGAACATTACTCGTGCAGTTCGTGAAGCAGCATTAGCTAATGATAGCGAAGCAGCAGCAGCAGCTTTAAAAGTAGCTAATAAAAAAATTCATGAAATGGTAAGCCGTGGTTTTCTAAAAAAACAAACAGCTTCAAGAAAAGTAAGTCGTTTAGCGCTTTTAGTAAATAAAATTGGTGCTTAATTTTTAAATGCTAGCAAGCAAACTTGAGCCTTTCTTAAAACGCTATGAAGAAATTCAAGCGTTTTTAAGTAATATTGAAAATACTTCAGATTTAGCAAAAGTTACAGCCTTATCAAAAGAACAAAAAGGTTTAGAGGATATAGTTGAAGTTGCTAAGAAATATTTAAATACTTTAGAATCAATTGAAGAGAATAAGACCTTATTACAAGATCCTGAATTAGGTGAATTAGCTAAAGATGAATTAAAATATTTAGAAGATTTAAAACCTAAGTTAGAAGATGAAATAAGAGTGCTTTTACTACCAAAAGACCCTAATGATGAAAAAAATATTTTCCTAGAAATTAGAGCAGGAACTGGTGGAGATGAAGCAGCTTTATTTGTTGGAGATTTATTTAAAGCATATGCTAGATATGCAGAAAGTAAAGATTATAAAATAGAGATTGTAAGTCAAAGCGAAGGTAGTGCAGGTGGATTTAAAGAAATTATTTTATTGATTAAGGGTGATAAAGCTTATTCAAGGTTAAAATACGAAGGTGGAACACATAGAGTTCAAAGAGTTCCTGCTACTGAGTCTCAAGGAAGAGTTCATACGAGTGCAATAACCGTTGCAGTTATGCCTGAGGCTGAGGATAATGACATACAAATAAATCCAAATGATTTAAAAATTGATGTTATGAGAAGTAGTGGGCATGGTGGTCAGAGTGTTAATACTACTGATTCTGCTGTAAGAATTACTCATATTCCTACTGGACTTGTAGTTGTTAATCAAGATGGGAAAAGCCAACATAAAAATAAAGAAAGTGCTTTAAAAGTATTAAAAGCAAGACTTTATGAAATGCAAGAGCAAGAAAGATTAGCAAAGGAAAGAGAAAGTAGAAAATCTCAAGTAGGAAGTGGAGATAGAAGTGAAAGAATTAGAACTTATAATTATCCACAAAATAGAATAAGCGATCATAGAATAAATTTAACTCTTCATAGATTAGATATCATTATGCAAGATGGTTTGTTAGATGAAATTATAGAACCTTTAATAGCACACTATCAAGCAGAGGCCTTAAACGAAGCTAATTTATGACAAAAGTATTAGCATACATACTTGTTATAATAGTTGTAACAAGTGTGTTTTTATATAAAAATAATCAAAAAGAACAGATTGAAATTTTAAAACAAAAGCAAGAAGAAGAATTATTAGTAAAAAGTTTAGAAAGATTTTATTTAGCTGGAAAGGTTGAATGCTATAATCATTCTGAATGTAATATAGATAATGGAGTTTCTAAATATTTTCAATTTTCTAATTTATATCTAAGAAATAGACAAGATTTAATAACTTTTTTTAAATTATTAGATAAAGATAGTAAAGATTACAGAGCAGAGTTTATTAAAAAAAATAATTTTGAATATTATTTAAGTGATGGCAGTTTTTTTAATAATCCGATAAATAATATTGACAATTCTCATAAAGAATTTGAAATAGGAATTAAGAAATTAAGATTTAAAAACAATATCTTAGATGATTTTGCATTTTTAACTTGGTATGTAGATATTAGTTCTTATCAAACAATTATTGATACTTTTAAAAATATAAATGTTAGTCTAAAAACAAAATATGAAATTAAAAATTCTCATCTTGGTTTAGATAAATTAGACTTAGAATTAAAGCTTACCTTGGTTGATGAAAGCAAAATCAAGCTTATGATAAAAAATAAAAAAATTGAATTAAAAATGGAAAATTATGATTCGTTGAAAATAATATTTATAGAGTTTAAAGAAATAATAAAAAAGTTTCTTGGAAACAATAAAGATATTATATTTTTTTCTGATTTATTAACTCATTATGATGATATTGTAAATCCAAAAGTAAAAAGTATTTCTTTATCAACTAATAATCTTTTTGATACAAAAAATATCCTATTTGTAAGCACATATAAACTTGAATCAAATTAACATTTATTTATAAGCTTTGAGTAGAATTGAAACACAAATTCTATAAAAAAAGGAAAAATTATGGCAAAAGTTATGAAAACAATGGATGGTAACGAAGCCGCTGCATATGCTGCCTATGCGTTTACTGAAGTCGCAGGAATTTATCCTATTACTCCAAGTTCTCCAATGGCTGATTATACAGATATTTGGGCTTCTCAAGGTAAGAAAAATATTTTTGGTATGCCTGTTAAAATTGTAGAAATGCAAAGTGAAGCAGGTGCTGCAGGTAGTGTTCACGGCTCACTTCAAGCAGGTGCATTAACTACTACTTATACAGCTTCTCAAGGTTTATTACTTAAAATTCCTAATATGTATAAAATTGCAGGTCAAATGCTACCTGGTGTTATTCATGTTGCTGCTCGTGCAATTGCAGCTCAAGCTCTTTCAATTTTTGGAGATCATCAAGATATTTACGCAGCTCGCCAAACAGGTTTTGCGATGCTATGCTCAAATAGTGTTCAACAAGCTATGGATTTAGCTGGTGTTGCTCACCTTAGTGCTATTAAAGGTCGTGTTCCATTTATGCACTTCTTTGATGGTTTTAGAACTTCACACGAAATTCAAAAAATTGAAGTTATGGATTATGAAGTATTTAAAAGATTAATTGATATGGACGCAGTTCAAGCATTTCGTGATGCCTGTTTAAATCCTGAACATCCAAAAACTCGTGGAACAGCACAAAACGATGATATATACTTCCAAACTCGTGAATTAGCAAATAGATATTATGACGCTTTACCTGATGTAGTAGCTGATTATATGAATGAAATTTCAAAAGTTACAGGAAGAACTTATAAGCCATTTGTATATTACGGAGCAGCTGATGCAACTCGTGTGGTTGTAGCAATGGGTAGTGTAAATGAGGCTTTAACTGAAGTAGTTGATTATCTAAACAAAAAAGGCGAAAAAGTTGGTGTTATGATGGTTCATTTATATAGACCATTTAGCTTAAAATATTTCTTTAACGAAATGCCAAAATCAGTTGAAAAAATTGCTGTTTTAGATAGAACAAAAGAGCCAGGTAGTATAGGTGAGCCTTTATATCTTGATATTAAAGCAGCTTATTATGATCAAGATAATGCTCCTATTATTGTTGGTGGTAGATATGGTTTAAGCTCAAAAGACGTAGATCCTGCACAATTACTTGCAGTGTTTGAGAATTTGAATTCGGAAAAACCAAAAAATAATTTCACAATCGGTATTAATGATGATGTAACAAATCTTTCATTACCATTAGGTAAAAAGATTTCATTAGGAGATGAGAGCACAACTGAGTGTTTATTCTACGGACTTGGTGCTGATGGAACAGTTGGTGCAAACAAAAACTCAATTAAAATTATCGGAGATAAAACTGATTTATACGCACAAGCTTATTTTGCTTATGATAGTAAAAAATCAGGTGGATATACAAGAAGCCACTTAAGATTTTCTAAAAAACCTATCACATCTACTTATTTAGTAAGCACTCCGCACTTTATTGCTTGTAGCGTAGCTGCTTATTTAGATATTTACGATGTTTTATCAGGCATTAGAGAAAATGGAACATTCCTACTTAACTCAATTTGGGATGAGCAAACTACAATAGAAAAAATTCCTAATAAAGTTAAAAAAGTTCTAGCAGAAAAAAATGTAAATTTCTATATTATCAATGCTACAAAACTTGCTCGTGAAATTGGTCTTGGCAATAGAACAAATACAATTATGCAAAGTGCATTCTTTAAATTAGCAAAAATTATTGATTATGAAGATGCTCAAAAATATATGAAAGAATTTGCATATAAAAGCTATGTGAAAAAAGGTGAAGCAATAGTTGAAATGAACTATAAGGCTATTGATACAGGAGCACAAGGCTTAGTAAAAGTTAATGTTGATCCAGCATGGGCAAATCTAGTTGTTGAAGAGAAAAAAGCTGATGATAAATACATAGGAACTGCTTTTGTTGAAAACATTGTAAAACCTATGAACGCTGCTAAAGGTGATGATTTACCAGTTTCTGCATTCTTAGGACATGAAGATGGTAGTTTTGAGCACGGAACAACTCAATTTGAAAAGCGTGGCGTTGGTGTTATGGTTCCAAAATGGATTGAGGCAAATTGTATTCAATGTAACCAATGTGCATCAGTATGCCCACATGCAGTAATTCGCCCATTCTTAATCAATGAAGAAGAAATGGCAAACGCTCCAGTAGGAGTAAAAGAGCATTCACTAGATGCTAAAGGTATTAAAGGCGAAAGTCTTAAATTTAAAATCCAAGTATCAGCACTTGATTGTACAGGTTGTGAACTTTGTGTAACTGAGTGTCCAAGTAAAGAAAAATCACTTGTAATGGTTCCACTAGAAGAAGAACTAGAAAAAGGCGAGCAAGATAACGCTGATTATTTATTCCATAAAGTAAGTTATAAAGATAACTATTTAGCAAAAGATACTACAAAAGGTGCTCAATTTGCACAACCATTATTTGAATTCCACGGAGCATGCCCAGGTTGTGGTGAAACTCCATATATCACATTAGTAACAAGAATGTTTGGTGAAAGAATGATGATTGCAAACGCAACAGGATGTAGCTCAATTTATGGTGGTTCTGCACCTTCAACTCCATACCGCAAAAACGATAAAGGTTTTGGACCTGCATGGGGTAACTCATTATTTGAAGATAATGCTGAGTTTGGTATGGGTATGAGAGTTGCAACTGAGACAATTCGTCATAGAATTGAAGATATTATGATTAATACAAAAGATAAAGCTCCAAATGCAATTGCTGCACTTTATGGTGAGTGGTTAGCTAATAAGAAAAATGCTGATATAACAGCAGATGTAAGAGATAGATTAATCCCATTATTAGAGCAACACGCAGAGCTTGAAGGTGCTAAAGAAATTTTAGGACTTAAAAACTATGTAGCTAAAAAATCTCAATGGATTTTCGGAGGCGATGGCTGGGCTTATGATATAGGTTATGGCGGACTTGATCATGTTTTAGCAAGTGGAGAAGATGTGAATGTATTAGTAATGGATACCGAAGTTTATTCAAATACAGGCGGACAAGCATCTAAATCAACAAGAACTGGTGCGGTAGCTCAATTTGCTGCAAGTGGTAAGCCAAGTCAGAAAAAAGACTTAGGACAAATCGCTATGACTTATGGAAATATTTTCGTAGCTCAAGTAAACTCAAACGCAAACTATGCTCATTTTATTAAAGCATTAATTGCAGCTGAAGCTTATGATGGACCAAGCTTAATAATTTGCTATAGCCCTTGTATAGCTCACGGAATTAAAGGCGGAATGGGTGCTAGTGGAGATCATGCTGAAATTGCTACTAAGTGTGGTTATTGGCCGATTTATACTTTTGATCCAAGATTAGAAGAAGAAGGCAAAAACCCATTAAAAATTGTTTCTCGTGAGCCTGATTGGGATTTATATGAAAGCTTTTTAATGGCAGAAGTTCGCTATAATTCTCTTAAAAAGTCTAATCCAAAAGAAGCAGAAGAATTATATGCACGCAACAAAGCAGACGCTCAAAGACGCTACAGACAATTAAAGCGTTTAGCAGCAGCTGATTATTCTAATTAATATTAAGCCCTTTTTAGGGCTTAATTATTTTTATTTTCTTAAGGAATTTGAATTAGGAATTTAAAAATTAACTTAAATCTTCTTAAATTAATTTCTAGAAATGTTTTAATTAAGAAATTGATTTTTTTCTTTATTATCAAAAAGCTTTTATTTTAAGATTAAAATTATCTTTTTTGTAACCTTAAATTCTTTAAATCATATTAAAATTAATAAATTTTTTTAAGGAGATATTATGCAAAATCTTAATGCCAAAAAAGATTTAATGCAAATACTAAACGAACATGGTTTTAGTAGAAGGGATTTTTTAAAATGGTCTAGCGGAATGGCTACTATGCTAGGACTTGGAGTAACTTTTGCTCCAAATATTGCAAATGCAGTAGAAAATGCTAGTAATACTCCTGTAATTTGGCTACATATGGCTGAATGCACAGGCTGTAGTGAGAGTTTACTTAGAAGTGATGCACCTACAATTGATAGTTTAATATTTGATTATTTAAATATTGAATATCACGAAACCGTAATGGCTGCAAGCGGTCATCAAGCTGATGAAAACTTAGAAAACGCTATTAAAAAACATGCAGGAAAATATGTATTATTAGTAGAAGGTGCAGTTCCTGCAGGAAGTTCTAGTTTTTATCTAACCTTGGGTTCTAAAGGCCATACAGGAGAAGAAATAGCAAAAAAAGCTTGTGAAAATGCAGCAGCGATTTTAGCAATAGGAACCTGTTCAAGCTTTGGTGGTATTCAAGCAGCTGCTCCAAATCCAACAAATGCTGTGCCAATTAGCAAGATTACAAATAAAAGCGTGATTAATGTTCCAGGCTGTCCTCCAAGTGAGAAAAATATCGTTGGCTCTGTTTTACAATTATTATTATTTGGTTCTATGGCACTTGATAATTTTAATCGTCCTAAGTGGGCATATGAGCATAGAATTCATGATTATTGTGAGCGTAGAGGGCATTTTGATGCAGGTGAGTTTGTTGAAAGCTTTGGCGATGAAGGTGCTAAGAAAGGTTATTGTCTTTATAAAGTTGGTTGTAAAGGACCATATACATTCAATAATTGTGCAAAGCATAGATTTAATCAGCACACAAACTGGCCAATCGGAGCTGGACATGGTTGTATAGGTTGCTCTGAGCCTGATTTTTGGGATAGTATGCAAGCTTTTGAAGAGCCACTTAAAAATAAATCATTTAGAACATTTTTTAATGATGCAACAAGTGATAAGATAGGAATAGGTGTATTAACACTAACAGGAGTAGCAATAGCTGCTCATGCAACAATTTCAACAATTAAAAAAGATAAGGAATAAAAATGCAAAAAATAGTAGTAGATCCAATTACGAGAATTGAAGGACATTTAAGAGTAGAAGTAATAGTTGATGATAATAATGTAGTAACCGATGCTTATGCAGGTTCAACTCTTTGGCGTGGAATTGAAACTATTGTAAAAGGTAGAGATCCAAGAGATGTGGGCTTTATGACGCAAAGAATTTGTGGAGTTTGTACATATTCGCATTATAGAGCAGGTATTGAAGCAGCTGAAAATGCTTTAGGTATAGTTCTGCCAAAAAATGCAAAACTTACAAGAACATTAATGAATGCTGCATTATTTATGCACGATCACTGCGTTCATTTTTATCAATTACACGGGCTTGATTTTGTTGATGTTGTAAGTGCTTTAAGCGCTGATCCAGTAAAAGCTGAGCAAGAAGCTCTAAAATGGTGTGATAAGCCATTTGCTTGTGGTGTTGGAGAGCTTAAAGCTGTTCAAGAAAAGTTAAAAGGCTTTGTTGATAAAGGAGAATTAGGAATATTTGCAAATGCTTATTGGGGACACAAAACTTATCGCTTTAGCCCTGAACAAAACCTAATTGCATTAAGCCACTATTTAGAGTGCTTAAAAATTCAAAGAATTGCAGCACAATTAATGGCTATTTTTGGTGCAAAACAACCACATCCACAAAGCTTAACCGTTGGTGGTGTAACTTGCGTTATGGATATACTTGATCCTGCAAGAATTGGCGAATACAAAACTAAATTCCTTGAAATTAGTGATTTTATTCATCGTGCTTATTTGGCTGATATTAAGATGGCTGCAGCTGTTTATAAAAACGAGCCAAGCGTAATGAATGATGTAGGTGTTGATAATTTCATGTGTTCTAATGAGTTTTATTTAGGAGATGAATATTTATTCAAAGGCGGAATTGTTACAAATATGCTAAAAAACCCTGTTTTAAGCGAAGTAGATGAGAGTAAAATCACAGAAGAAGCAACTAGAGCTTGGTATAAAAATGATAAAGCACTTCATCCTTATGATGGCGAACAAGAGCCAAATTATACAGGTTTAGTAGATGAAAAAACCCTAAATCATAAAGGCGAGTTAGAAGATTCTAAAGTATTTGATATGAATGGAAAATATAGTTGGATTAAAGCTCCAAGATATGATAATTTACCTGTACAAGTTGGACCAATCGCAACAATTATCGTAAATTACTTAGCAAAAAATCCTATCGTTGTAAAAGAAGTTGATGCTTTATTAGCTGAATTAAATATTGAGCTTAAAGACTTACTTAGCACATTAGGAAGAACTGCAGCAAGAATGCTTGAAGTTAAAATTATAAGCGAACACGCTTTAAAAGCTTTAGATAATTTAATCCAAAATCTAAAAGTTGATCAAAGCACTTGCGCGCCTTATGTAATAGATAAAAACAAAGAATATAAAGGTCGCTTTATAGGTAATGCTCCAAGGGGAGTTTTAAGCCACTGGATTAGAATTAAAGATGGTATAGTGCAAAATTATCAATGCGTAGTTCCATCTACATGGAATGCAAGTCCAAAGGATGCTAATGGCGTTATGGGAAGCTATGAAGCTTGCTTAATCGGTCTTAAAATTGCAGATCTTACAAAACCACTTGAAATTATTAGAAAAATACATTCATACGATCCTTGCATTGCTTGTGCTGTGCATGTTATGGATAAAAAAGGTAATAAGTTAGGTGAATATAAAGTAGGGGTGTGATATGAAACATTATGAGTTTTCTATTGGTCTTAGGGCTACTCATTGGCTAAGAGCTTTTGCTATCTTAGCCCTTTGTATTAGTGGCTTTTATATAGCAAGTGTATTTATTGCGCCTGATAAATCAACTGAGCCAAATTTATTTATGCAAGCAAAGTTTCGCTTCGTGCATAATGTAGCTGGATTTATTCTTTTAGCTTGTTTTATCTTTAAACTTTATCTTTTTATTTTTGATAAATTAAGCCATAAAGAGCGTGTAAGTATAAAGGATTGCTTTAGTATTAAAACTTGGATAGAACAAATTAAGTTTTATTTATTTTTAGGCAAGCACCCACACTTGCAAGGTGTTTATAATCCACTTCAATTTGTGAGCTATTTTTTCTTTTATATTGTTTTAGCATTGCTGATTTTAACAGGTTTCGTGCTTTATATAAATGTATATCATGAAGGCTTTGCAGCTATGATAACTCCGTTTATTAAGCCATTTGAAGAAATGTTTGGCGGACTTGCTTATGTTAGAATTCTTCATCATATTTTAACTTGGATTACTATGATTTTTGTAGGAGTTCATATTTATATGGCTGTATTTAATGCTGTTAAAGGCAAAGATGGTGCAATGGACGCTATATTTAGTGGATACAAATATAAATGAGAGTTTTAGTTCTAGGAATTGGAAATATCTTAATAGGCGATGAGGGAGCTGGAGTTATTTTTCTTGAATATTTTAGGAAAAATCTAGCTCCTAATCCTTTAATACAAGAAGAATTTAAAAACGGAATTTCAACTCAATTAGTATTTTTAGACGGCGGAACAATGGCTATGAATTTAGCCCATATAATTGCTGATTTTGATAAAGTTTATGTGATTGACTGTATTAATGCTGATGATTTAGAAGTAGGTGATGTTGTATTTTTTGATTATAAGCAAGTGCCAACTAATATAAATTATCAAGGCAGTGCACATGAGCTTGAAATGCAAATGATGCTTAATTTTATGAATTTAGTTGGTGATTTGCCAGAGTGCAAGATTTTAGGAATTGTTCCAAATCGCCTTGAGCCTATGAAGATTGGCTTAAGTGAAAGTATTCAAAAATCTTTTGTTAAATTACAAAAAACTCTTTTAAATGAATTAAACAAAGATGGTTTTAATTTAGAGTTTAAAGGTGATTTTAGTATTGAAAAAGCGATTAGTAATTATAGGAATTTAAGCAGTGTTAATTAGGTATGATTTTAAGATTAATTTAAAAGATTTTGGAATATTTTTAAGCCATATTGCAAAAAAAATCAATATAAATTATAAGCTTTTTTATGAAAATAATGAGTTTTCGTTAGAGTTAAATGATGAAAGCGAAAAGATTTTAGAGTTTAATGAGCTTATTAAAAAAGTTCCTTATTTTTTATTTTTACAAGATTTTAATGTAAGCGAAGAAAAAAGCGAAAAAAGAAAAGAATTTGAAATAGGAATTTCAAAATTACCTTTAAATCTTTGTGATGAAATTTTTGATGATTTAGCATTAAAAGTGCAAAATTATGAAAAAACAAATGAGAGTGATTTTGTAGTTATAGCTAATTATGAATTATTACAAAAAGCATTTGTATGTGATAAAAATACTCAAATATTGTTAAATTCTTATGAAAAACCATTTATAAAACTTGCACTAAAACCACTTTATAAAAAAGCTCATAATTTAAAAGATTTTTTATATGTAGGTTTTGCAAATAATAAAGATTTGTATAATGAACTAAAAGAAAGCAATGAGCTTTATTATATAAAAAAGCCAGAAAACGCACTAATAATTAAGCCTTATAACGATACATTTTGTATTATTCAAAATCCTTATACTAATGAGTTTGATAATGCTTTTAATATTGATAAATTAAGCTTTAGATTACCTAAAAACAAGGCTAGTTTGATTAATCTTTTAAAAGGCTTAGAGCATGGAGAAAAACTCTTAGCAAATTATGAAAAGAAATTTAGCTTAAGTGATTTTGAATTAGTTGAAGATAATATTTTTGCTCTAATTAAACTTGCTAACATAATACTAGAAAGCGATGTTTTAAAGCTAGTTCCTAATAATTATACAAAGGGCGTTAGTGTTGATTTTATAATTGATGAAAACGGCTTAAATATAGCAAAATTAATCTCTTCATTAATGAGCTTTAGATTAGCAAATGCAGCGATGATTGAAGTAGGGTTTTTTGAAGGGCTTGTAAAAATGCTTGGAAATTTAAATACCGATGAAAGATACATAAGCACAAAGCTTATAGAGTATAGTTCGTTTTTAAGTTACAATGCATTTTTAAATCCACATTTAAAAATTAGCAAATGGGCTAATAGTGAGTGTTTTAATTAATATAACAGGCAAGGTTCAAGGAGTAGGATTTCGCCCTGAAGTTTGCAAATTAGCTAAAGCAAAAGGACTTAATGGCTATATTTTAAACGATACTTTAGGAGTTAGTTTAGCGCTTGATTGCGATGAAAAAAGAGCTAGAGAATTTATAAAAGACTTAAAACAAATACTTAAAAAAAATCGCCCATTAGCAAGTATAGAAAAAGTAAAAATTACCAAAACTAATGAAACTTATAATGATTTTATTATCAAAAAACCAAGTAAAGATAAGCGTAATCTAGCAGTTATTTTGCCAGATTTCGCTCCTTGTAAGGATTGCATAAAAGAGCTTAATAATCCTAAGCTAAAACGAAGATTCAATCATCCTTTTATAAACTGCACGAATTGTGGCACAAGATATAGTGTGATAAGAAAAATCCCCTATGATAGAACAAACACTTCTATGAGTGAGTTTATTATGTGCGATGAATGCAGTAAAGAATATAACGACCTTGATGATAGAAGGTTTTTTGCTGAGCCTATTGCATGTAATAGCTGTGGGGCAAGGCTTAATGTAGATTTAGCAAAGGCTATAAAATATCTTAAAAATGGCAAAATTGTAGCGATTAAAGGCGTTGGCGGATTTAATTTATTGTGTAATGCAAACGATAGCAATGCGGTTGATAAATTAAGAGCTTTAAAACAAAGACCTAAAAAACCCTTAGCAATAATGGTTAAAGATATTAAAATGGCTAAGCAATACGCCGAAATTTCAAAAAAAGAAGAGCAAATTTTAAAAAGTGAGCAAAGACCTATAATGCTACTTAAAAGTCTTAACAAAACTGCTTTTAATATACATTTTGAATTTAGCCAAATAGGTATATTTTTGCCAACTGCACCGATATTTCATATACTTTTTAAGGGGCTTGATTTTGCATTAGTGGCTACTAGTGCAAACAAAAGTGGTGAGATGATTTATTCTAAAAAAAGCGAGTTTAAGAGATTAAAACCTGATTTAATAATAAATCATAATAGAAAAATTATTAATAAAATTGATGATAGTGTAGGGCAAGTAGTTAATAATACTTATCATCATTTAAGAAGTGCTAGGGGCTTTTCGCCGCATTATTTTCATCATAAAATAAAGAAAAATATAAATATTCTTGCCCTTGGAATGGAAGAAAAAAACGAGTTTTTAATATATACAAATGGGCTTTGTATAAAATCACCTTTCATAGGGGATTTAAAGGATATTAGTGTTTATGAAAACTTCATTAAAACTTTAAGATTTTTTGTAAGTAATTATAAAATCAAATTTGATTATATTTTGGCTGATTTACACCCACATTTTTTATACCACGAAAAAATTACAAAAGAATTTAAAATAGGAATTAGCAAAACCACAAAAATTATAAAAATCTATCATCACGCAGCCCATGCAATGAGCCTAAATCTTAAAAATATTAGAGCATTTTGTTTTGATGGCACGGGATTTAAGAATAATCATCATATAAGTGGTGGAGAAGTGCTAGACATTACAAAAAATACAATTAATACTGCGTTTTCTTTTGATAATTTTAAATTAGTGAATGTTAAAAATAATGAATTATTAGCCTATGCTATTATGCAAAAATACGAATTACCTTATCAAATAAATAATAATTATGATATAGCCTTAAAAAACTGCAAGCTTTATACAGGCTCACTTGGTAGGATAATTGACGCTTTTGCTTATCTTGTTTGTGGGTTAAAAAAGAATGATTTTGAAGCACATTCGGGAATGCTAATAGAAAGCTATTATAACGAGAATATAAAAGATATTTATAAGGTAGAATTTGAATTAGGAATTATAAATTATAAAGATATTTTTGCAAGTTGTATAAATGAAAGCTGTGAGCTTGCATGCACTAAGTTTATAAATACAATTGTTTATATAATCAAAACTTTAAGTCCTAGTAAAAGAGCGGTTTTAAGTGGTGGAGTGTTTTGTAATAAAACTATTTTAAGGCTGCTTTTAGAAGATAAAGAATATAAATTTTATACTCCAAAAGACTTTGCTATAAACGATGGTTGCATTGCTTTAGGACAACTTAATTACTTCTTAAATAATATGAATTTTAAGGATTAATTTATTATATATTGATAAAATCACGCCTTTTTTCAAAAAGGATTAATCATGAAAATTTTACAAGAATTTAAAACATTTGCTATGCGTGGCAATGTTGTGGATTTAGCTGTTGGTGTGGTTATCGGAACTGCTTTTGGTAAGATTGTAAGCTCACTTGTAAGCGATATTATTATGCCTATTGTTGGGGTTTTAACAGGTGGGGTTGATTTTAGCGATTTAAAATTAGTTATCAAAGAAGGTGCTAAAGAAGCTGAGAATGTAACTGTTAATTATGGTATGTTTATTCAAAATGTTGTTGATTTTTTAATCATTGCTTTTTCAATTTTCGTTGTTGTAAAGCTAATCAATAAGCTTAAAAAAGCAGAAAAAGAAGAAGAAAAACAAGCTCCAGCTCCTGCACCTGCAGAAGACATCGTGCTACTAACCGAAATTAGAGATTTATTAAAAAACAAATAATTTTTAAGCTAATCTTAGTGATTAGCTTAATTTATATCATATCCTTAGAATTATTTTCTTCATTTTTCTTTTTAACTTTATAAAGATTGCATATTTTGGTATAGATAAAACTTATATTTATATAAATGAAAGCGTTATATTGATAGTTTTAAATCAGTAATTTTATAAGTTGTTAATATTTCTTATAATAAAATTAATATAAAAAGTTATAACTATATTTAATATATAAATCTTAGTAATATAGTAAGTAGGTTATAATTTAGATAAACACATAAGCATTATCAAGGTAATTTTATATATTTGATATCAAGTAAATAATTTTACTTTAAACAAATAAAAATTTATTTTAAATTTCTAAATAAGATTATTGTTAATTTTAAATCCAAATATTTTTACAAAATCACAAAAATTATCTCATAAATTACACAAAAAGACTTAGTGTGTCTTTTGTTTTAGTTATCATTTCATCACCTGTTTTTAAACAAGAATTTATTTTAAGGAGAAGTAAATGAGATTTTCTTTAATTGAGGACAAATTTTCTATTAACCATTATGATGATGGCCGTTGCCCTACTTGTGGTTTTCTTTATGATATTCATGGTAAATGTGAATGCGATGGTCCTGATGATGATGATTATGATTAAAAATAATTAGTATTAATACGCAAACTTTTAGCCAAACTTAATTTATTTGGCTAATTTTGCGTATTTTAAATAAGTCTTGATTTATTTAATATAAAGGAAAATATTTAAAATGAAAAAAATATTAGCAATAATTACTTTATTAACAACTACTATAAATGCTGCTTATATAGGTACATCCAGTACTTTTACTAAACTTAAAATACAAAATCCTGAAGTAGATAAAATAGGCAGAATTAAAAATAACCATAATAATCTATATGATAGTTTTTATATAAAAATGTTTAAAGAATCATATAATGATTTACCTATAGGATTTGAGATATCAATTGGTGGTTCTGGATACGAAAGCGATATAATGCATCCTGAAGGTGGAGTAAAAAAAGTAGGTTATGTAAAACAAATTCATTCAAACTTTAATTTAATGTTGGCTTATAGTTTATATAACGAATTTAGCTTGTTTAAAATCAAAACAAATTTATTATTTGGTTATACTCGTACTAAATTTAAATATCACCTTGAAAAGTATGAGCTGTTAGGATATAAAATTGTTAATTTAGCTAATGAAAAAGAAAGATTAAATGGTGTGATTTATGGTTTTGATTCTATGATTTTATTTGATACTCTTTATTTGGAATTTGATTTATATGATAGAAAATATTTTAAAAATAAATATATAAAATCATTTAATAAAACTATAAAAACTCCTTTAGAATATAGTGCTACAATAGGCATTTATGATAATGAGTTATTTGGCTACAAGATAGGGTATAAAATAGGGTTAAAATATTTAAAACAATCTACTATTTATAGCAATAGACATGCTTTAGGTTTTGATTTAGCAATTAGCTTTTAACTAATTGCTAATTAATTTATTCTTCATAATTTTATCTTTTAATTTATGTAAAATTTATAAATATCTCATTTTAATCAAGTTAAAAGACATAGTATGTCTTTTGTATGTGTTAAAATATCAATACTTATTAAAGTAAGAATTTATTTTTAAGGAGAAAATATGAGTTATATTTGTTCTTGTTGTGGTAGAGATTATTGTGGTTTTGCTGGAGAATGTGGTTATAGTCAAGAAGGGGTTCATGTATATGTAAGAAAAAATTCTATTCCTGTATGTCGTTATTGTTGTGCGGAAGGAGAGTATATTTTTAAGGGGAAATGTAGAAATAGTCCATCTGGATATCATCAAAGTATGTAAAGAGATTATTATTCATATTAGTTTATAATTTAGTGATACTTGCTAAAACAAACAGTAAGTATCATTATAGTAATTTTATTTATTTTTGTTTAGTTTAATAAATAAATGAAATTTTATTTTAAATTCTTTGGTTTGAAGGGTTTAAAATAAAATTATTAAGGAAAAATATGACACCATTAATCAAAATAAAAAGACCAACTTCAGAAGAAGTACAAAAATACACTATAGAAAAAGTTGATAAGCATTATGAATTACAAGAAGTTGCTTTAAATAAATTGTTTACTAAAACTTATCCAAAAAATGATGATATAGATGATATTTTGATAAAAGCATCATCATTAAATGATTTTTATAGTACAAAAATTTTTTCAATTTTTCCTGTTGCTAAGCATATAAAAGATTTAAATATTGATAAGGGTTTAGAAGATGGGGATTTAAGTTTGGTTAGTAAGATAGCAAGTGTAAATATAAATGGAGTAAATAAAAAATTTTATTCATTTGCTAGCAAATATTGCTCTCATCATAAGCCAGAAAAATTTCCCATATATGATTATTATGTAGACACTATGTTAAAATATTTTCAAAAAATTGATAGTTTTTATAAGTCTAAAAAAATGGATTTAAAAAATTATGAGACTTTTTGTGATGTTATAAATGAGTTTATTAAATTTTATGGCTTAGGCAAGTTTAAAATCAAGCAAATTGATGTGTATTTGTGGCAATTAGGCAAAGCTGCGTTTCCAAGAAACTATAAAAAGAAAAGTAAGCAATGAGATTACCAAGTACAGGAGATTTGTTAGTAGAAAGAATAATTGAGATATTAATAAGACTTTATAACAAAGAGCGTTTTAGCAAAGCCGAACTAGCACTTGAATACGGAGTAAGTGAGCGAACCATTCAGCGTGATATTATGCAAAGATTAGGGCATTTATCTATTGCTAAAGATGATAGCGGTAGGTATTACATAAAAGATAGTAAGATTTTAAAAACTTATAAAAACGACTATATAAATTTGTTAAAAAATATCATGGGGGGGGGGGTATTTGCAATTGATTTTATAGAAAATTTTTCTGAAAGTAAGTATTTTCCTATAAAGTTTCAGCCAATTAGTGATATGTATAATACGAGTGATTTTACTAACCTATGCAAGGCTATCATCTTTCAAAAAATCATAAAAGTAAATTACGATAATAAACCAAGAACCTTAAAACCATATAAGCTTATAAGTCATTTAAGTGCATGGTATTTAGTAGCTACTGAAAATGATATTATAAAAACGTTTGCATTATACAAGCTAAAGGCTATAAATATATGCAAAGATGAGTTTTTGCATGATAAAAAGGTCTTAGAAGAGCTTGAAAAAGATAGTGATTTTTTCTTTACTAGTTGTGATAGGATTGAAGTTATTTTAGAAGTTAGTAGCTTAGGAATAGAGTATTTTTTAAACCATAAAATCCTAGCAAATCAAGAAATCTTAGATAAAACTAGCGACAAACTTATAATCAGCACAATGGTAAGTTGTGATGATGAATTGCTTAGCGTTGTGTTTAGGTTTATACCTTATGTAAAAATTCTAGCTCCAAAAGAATTAACTTCTAAAAATGAAAAAATAATACAAAAGTATTTAGAATATTTAAACCAATAATAATTTTAAGCCTTATAAAATATAAACAAAATTGTTTATAAGAATAAAAAATAATTAATTTTATCTATTTAATTTTTATTAAATCTAGCCAATAAATTATCTAGTTTTATATGTTGATTTACTACTTATATTAAAATTTTAATGTAATTAATTTTAGTAAAATAGAAAAGCTTTTATTATATTATTTATTTGATTATTTGAAAAATTGTCAGGTTATATTATAGCCTTAATTCCTATTTCAAATTCTATTAATTTTAAGGATAAATATGAAGGTAATTTTTGGTCCAATTAATTCAAGAAGATTTAAAAAATCTTTAGGTATAGATTTAAGTCCTAATGAGAAATGTTGCAATTTTGATTGCTTATATTGTGAGCTAGGAAAGGCAAAGATAAAGCACAAAAATGAAGCTAATTTAAGCGTTGAATATATTATAAGCGAACTAAAAAAGGCTTTAGATATTCATAAGGATTTAGACTATATTAGCATAAGTGCTAATGGAGAGCCTACTTTATATCCTAATTTAAAGGAATTAATTTTAGAAATTAATAAAATTAAAAAAAATGCAAAATCACTAATCTTAAGCAATGCAAGCACTATTTTTGATGAAAATATTCAAAAAGCCTTATTAGAACTTGACGCTGTAAAACTTAGCCTTGATAGTGTAAATGAAAAAGTCTTTCGCAAGATTGATAGAAGCAACATAAATTTATCAAAAATAATTCAAGGAATTATTAATTTTAGTAATATTTATAAAGGCGAACTTGTTTTAGAATGCTTGGTTTTAGAAGGAATTAATGATAATAAAGAAGATTTTATAGCTTTAAATGAAATCTTAAAAAATATAAAAGCTTCAAGACTTGATTTAGGCACTATTGATAGGCCAAGTGATTATGATGTAAAGGCTGTTAGTTTTGAAAAATTACAAGAATTAGCAAGCTTGCTTACTAATATTAATGTAAATATTATTTCAAGAACAATAAACGAAAAAATATATGATGATTTGCTAAAAACTTTAGAATTAAGACCGCTTAGCGAAGATGAAATAAGCATAAATGATAAAGAATTATTAAAAGAATTGCTAGAAAAAAATATCGTTAAATTAGCAAAGATAAATGATATTAATTTTTACAAATTAAATAAATGAAATTCCTAATTCAAATTCTTGAATTAGGAAAGTTAAATTAAATAGCAACTATCGTATAAACAATAGCAGCGATTATTGTAGGTAGTGCGTTTCTTTTTGCTAGTTCAATTGGATTTACTTTAGCGTAAGTAGCGCAAATAATAGCTGCACCAGCAATTGGGCTCATACTTCTTCCAAGACCTGCAACAGCCGTTACAACTGAACCTAAATGAACTGGGTCAAGCCCTATATCAGCAGCTTTAATAGTAACTGATTGATTAAATGCAATTCCTGCTGCATCGCCACTTCCTGTAATTAAAGCAAGAGCAAAAGTTCCAACCGAACCAATAAATGTTGCAATGCTTGGATTTGATTTCATAAAATCAATTAATTGCTGAACAAATCCCATCGCATTAAGACCTGCAACGAATATTCCTGCACAAATGATTATCCCATAAACATGAGAAAACCCTTCTCCCATACCAGCACAAAACTTCTTCATAACATCGCCAGCTTTTACATCTTTAATGCAAGTAATAAATGCAAGTAATGAACCTATAATCATTGCATGACCGATTCCAACTTTTGGCACTTTAAGTGCAAAGCTTGCTTCATACCATTCTTTAAAATGTGAATTGCTAAGAATTAAAAGTATAGCAACAGGAACAATAGGAACAATAGCTTTTATAGGATTAATTTTAAAGTTTTCATCATCATTTTCTAAATCTTCAGGAACATAACCTTTATATTCTTTAAGCACGATTCCAACTATCATTAATCCAATAGCACAAATAATCGCACTCATACCAAAATAAAATGCTTCATAATGAATAACTTCCATAACATCAACTTTACTAACTTCAGCAACGATATTTGTTTGATGATAGCCTGGGTTTAGGTTAGCACTTCCGTAAGTTCCTAATAAAACAGTTGAAGCTGCAAGTGCAGGATGAACTCCCATTCTCATAAGTAAAGGAATAATAACAGCACCAACAGCAGCAGAACAACCAGCAGCAGATGTAACAGAAATATTAATAAAAGCAGTAATTAATACAGCACCAGGAACTAAGAAAATCCCTGCATATTTTAATACTTTAGATAGTGCATGGACTAAATGCTTATCACACGAAGTTAGCTTTAAAACATAAGCAAAACCCATTGCAGCTACGATAGGCTCAATTATATTTGCCTTTTTAATAGCTTTTGTAAAAGCTTCTAGTGCATCCATAGGAGCACCTGCGATAATACATAAAATCACACCACTTGTAAAAAGAACCATTCTTGATTCATGACGCTTGATTAAAAGAGTTATTGTTGCAATAACTACGATTAAAGCAATAGCGATTTTAATCATTGCGAATGTACCCATAATTTCTCCTTAAATTATTCAAAAAATAATAAATATTTTTTATGCTAATACTAACTAAATCTCGTAAATTTTTAATAATAATAATGAAATTTAAAATAAAAGATAAAAATAGTATTATTTGATAAAATAGGCATTTAAAGTAAATTTATTAAAGTATTATTATATTTTGAGATTAATTTTTAATATAGTATTTTTATTTTTTAAATAATAATTATTATTCTATTTCCTAATTCAAATTCTAGCTTTTTTGAGTGGAATTTGAATTAGGAATTTAGATTATTTTACATTTGTATAAACCATTTTCCATCTTTATTGTATAGCGATACATTTTCATCTATTTTAGTTCCATCTTTAAAGATTAAAGTAGTTGTTGCTTTTGCAGTATTTTCGGTTTTGTTTATTAGCTTTGTTTTTACTGATTTAAAACCACCATGTTGTTTTGCTTTTTCACTAGCTGTTAAAACCATCATAGATACTTTGCCCTTTACTACTTCTTTGGTATATTGATTGTATTCAAAACACTCAACTACACTATCAACTTTTCCTTCAAAAACACCTTCAAAAAATTTATTAGCAATATCTTCAGGATTTGTTCCGCCACAAGCAACAAACAAAAATGCAACAATTGTTAATAATAATTTTTTCATAATTTTCCTTTCAATAAGCAATAAAAAGTATTATATAAATTTTAATAAATAATTTATAAATTAAAGGTTTTTATGAAAAAATTAATAATTTTAATTAATATTTTTATATTTTATTTATACTTTAATTTAAATATTTCTTCATTTAGCATTCCAAATAATTTAATGCTTGGAGATTTGATTTTAAGAGAAGGTATAGGAATTGAAAGTGAGCTAATAAAGTTAGCTACTAATTCAAAATACACTCACATAGGAATAATTTCTAGTATTAATCCAACTAAGATTCTTCATGCTACTTATGAAGATTTTGGCTTTAGTGGGGTAGTTCAGTTTGATTTAAAGGACTTCTTAAATGGTGCTAAAGAAGTAAAAATTATAAGATTAAAAAATCTAAAAGATAAAGAAAAATTAATTAATGATTTAAAAGCTAAATTAAAAAGTGATTTTGTTTTAGACGAAAGCGAAAATGCTTTATATTGCACTACATATATTTATAATGATTTGAAAAAATATTTAAACATAAAGCTTAATAAGACTTATTTGGATTTACCTATTAATAAAGGTTATTATTTACTTCCTAGTGAGTTTTTAAAATTAGAGCATGAAGTAATTTTTGAAGAAAGGGATTATTTAAAATGAGCGCAATTAAAATTCTTATAGCTATAATTTTCGCCCTTATTTTTACTGCTTGTAGTGAAAAGGACTTAATTATAACCGATATTGTTTTAAGAAGTTTATTGATATTTGAGCTTTATCGTTAATCTAAAAGCTCTTTTACAAAATCACTCATTGAATAATTTTTATTTTCTTTATTTACTAGCCATTTTGCTATTTTAATAGCACCTTTGGCAAAAATTATTCTAGAATTTGCATTATGAATTAGCTCTACGCTTTCATCATCTCCATAAAATCCCACACTATGATAACCAGCAACACTACCACCCCTAAGACTTACAAGTCCTATTTCATTATCTTGTCTTTTTTGTGTTCTATTAAAACATATTGTGTGTTCTTTATTTAAAGCCTTATTTCTTGCTTCTTTTGCATTATTTGCTAAAGTTAAAGCTGTTCCACTTGGTGCATCGGCTTTATATTTGTGATGTTTTTCGTAGATTTCAATATCAAAATCTTTTAATGCCATTGCGGCAATTTTTGTTAGTTCGTTTAAAATCGCAACCCCTAAAGAAGTATTAGAAGCCCAAAAGAACTTACCTTTATAATCTTTTGCTAGATTAAAATATTCATCGCTAAGTCCAGTAGTTCCTACAACTAAAGCAGGTGGATTTGCTAAAGAACTTGCTTTTTTTAATAACTCCATACTAGCAGTAGGTGCTGAAAAATCAATTATAACTTGAGCTTTAAATAACTCATCATAATTAGAATTTTCTTTAGTAAAAGTATAAATTAGATTAATATTTTCATCGTTTGAAGCTAGTTTTACTAGCTCAACGCCCATTCTACCATTTGCTCCGAATACTGCTAGATTTATCATGGAGATTATAATAACGCGTTTAATTTATCAGCTAAAGCTTGTTTTGCTTGAGCACCGATTACTGTATCAACGATTTCGCCATTTTTGAAAAATAGCATAGTTGGAACTGAACGAATACCAAACTCAGCTGCTAAGTCTTCACAATCATCAATATTTACTTTTGCTACTAATGCTTTACCTTCAAATTCATTTGATAATTCATCAATCGCAGGTGCAAGCATTCTGCATGGTCCACACCAAGGTGCCCAAAAATCTACTAATGCAACGCCTTCTTTAGCTAAATTAATATTTTCACTTGTTAATTCTTTTGCCATTTTAATCTCCTAAAAATATTTGTAAATAAAAATTATTATCTAACTTAGTTAATGAATATTTATTTTATTTAAGCACAATAATGATAAAAATAATTCAAGGAAAAATTATGATATTTAGCGATGAAGAGTTAATTGAGCCTTGCTTAAATGTATTAAAATCAAAGCTTCATATATTACATAATGATGGTGGAGATTTGGAGTTTTTAGGTGTTAAAAATGGTGTAGTTTATATAAAATTACTTGGAGCTTGCCATGGTTGTGCTGCTGCAAATACTACATTAAAATTAGGGCTAGAAAGAGCTTTAAAAGAGCAAATTGATAATGATTTAACTTTAATCAACTTAGAAGGTGGAAAGGAAGCTTTCTTAAAACTATGAAAATACAAATTAATGAAACTTTTATAACAGATAATTCAAACGAATGTGAAAAGGGCTGTTATTTTCTAATTACGAATTCAAATTCCAAATACGAAAATGATGCAAAAAACAAAGGTGCTTTAATAATTAATGAAGAAGAAGCAAGAAAATTATTAAATATAAATAAAGATATAAAAATAATAGGAATTACCGGGACTAATGGTAAGACTACAACGGCTGCTGCTATTTATTCAATATTAATCGATTTAGGAAAAAAGGTATTTTTATGTGGAACTCGTGGGGCTTTTTGTAATGATGAAAGAGTTGCAAATAAGTCTTTAACCACTGGATTTTTATTAGAATTATTAAGCTATTTAAAAATAGCTACCGATAATAATTGCGAATATTTCGTAATGGAAGTAAGTTCTCATGCAATTGCGCAAAATCGCTATGGTAATATGAAATTCGCAGCTAAAATTTATACTAATTTAACTCAAGATCATTTAGACTTTCATAAAACATTTGAAAATTACGCCGAATGTAAGGCTAGCTTTTTTCAAGATGAGTGCTTAAAAATAATAAATCAAGATGCTTATAAATTTTTATACAATATAAAAGGTGCTATTACATATGGTATTGAAAATCCAGCTTTATATAGCGTTAAAGCTTATACTTTAAATGATGGAATTGACGCTGTATTTGCAATTAAAAATGAATTATATGAAATAAGCTCACCTTTAAGGGGTGTTTTTAATATTTATAATCTATTAGCTGCATTTGCTTGTGTAAATGAATTAGTTAAGCCAAATAAAGATAAATTAATTAATGCAATAGCAAACTACGCAGGTGTAATGGGAAGAATGCAACAAATTTCTAATAAATACGGAAGAGAAATCATAGTAGATTTTGCACACACACCTGATGGAATTGCAAATGTATTAGAAGCAATGAAACATAAAAAACTAATAGTAGTTTTAGGTGCAGGTGGTAATCGTGATAAAAGCAAAAGAACTCCTATGGCAAAAATCGCTTGTCATTATGCAAAAACTTTATTTTTAACTAGCGATAATCCAAGAGATGAAGAGCCGATTGAAATTATAAAAGATATGATTGAAGGCTTAAGTGCTGAAGAGCTTAAAAATATAAATATAGTAATTGATAGAAAATTAGCTATATATAAAGCATTAATGGCACAAAATAAGAATGATTGTGTTATGATTTTAGGCAAAGGCGATGAAGATTATCAAGAAATAAAAGGTGTAAAATATCCATTCTTAGATGAAAAAGTTGCAATTGAATGCTTAGAAGAAATTAATAATTATGAAGAAAAACTTAAATTGAAAGGCGAATATGTTTAAAGATTTTGATTTTTCAAAAATGCAAGAAATGTTGCAAGATGTTCAAAACAAAGCAAAAGAATTTGAAAACGAACTTGTAAATAAAGAATTCGTAGCAAAAAGTGGTGCTGGAATGGTAGAAGTAAAAGTTAATGGCAAATTTCAAGTAATTGATATTAAAATTGATGATGATTTATTAAAAGATAAATCTTCTATGCAAATACTTTTAATTTCTGCTTTAAACGAAGCTTTAGAACAAGCTAGTGCAAATACTAAAAATATGGCTGCTGATATGTTTTTAAAGGGTGGGCAATGAAAAAGCTAGCATTATCTTTAATGCTTAGCATTTCTTTATTTGGGGTTGAGAGACCTACATTTGATGATTTTTTAGCTTGTTATGAAAAGAACAAATCAAGCATGTTAAATTATGAAGGCTTACCTGCTTTTGTTTTAGAAGAAAACCTTTTAGCAGTTATTAAACTACCGGAAACAAAGCTTAATTCATATATTAAATATGATCCATTTTTAAATCTTTATTTAGTAAGAACTGATTTTTCACTAATTAAACCTATAACCGATGATGAAACTAAAAAAACTAGAAATGATTGGCTAGGTGTAATTGATCCTAAAAAAGAATATATAGGTCATTTAAAATATCTAGCTCAAGGACTTTTTGAAAGAGATAAGCTAGATTTTAATACTAAAATCGGTTTATTAAACTCACCTTGCTGCAAAGTTTTAGGTATTAGTTTGCTTAATGGAGAATTTATAGGTAATCGCTACTTAAATCATTTTAAAAAATACAATGATGTTTATTGGGGCGATATAGGTGCTACTTTTACTCAAAGAGGGGATAGATATTTTGTAAATGGAATTACTTTTAATAGTAATTTAAGATTAAATGATGAGATTTTAAGCATTGATGATAAGCCTATTGAATCGCTTAGGGCTTTAAATGAAAGAATATTATTTGCAGAAAATCAAAGCACAATTTATCTAAAAGTTTTAAGGGATAATGAAGAGATTAATATAAGCTCAGTTGTTAGTCCTAAAATCTACGAACAACCTGTATTTACTACAAAAAAAGCTATCGTTAAAACTCAGATTTCAAATTCTTTAGGAATAAGCCTTGATAATAACTTAAATGTTATTGGAATTTCAAATAGGAATTTGGGCTTCAAACTTAAAGATAAAATCTTAAGAGTAAATAATGTTATCGTGCGTAATAAAGCAGAGTTTAATAAATTAGTTCAGCAAGGCGGAGTTTTAAATATATTAATTCAAAGATATATTAAAGACGAGAATAAAAATGGAGATTTTCAATTCTTCATCACTATAAACAAAGGAATATAAATGTTACAAAATATGTCAAATAATTTAAAGTTTTTAAGTGTAGATATGATAAATGCTGCAAATAGCGGACATCCTGGTGTAGCTATGGGGCTTAGCGATATCTTAGCAGTTCTTAGCACAAAGCTTAATTTAAACACAAAAAATCATATCAATCGTGATAGATTAGTGTTTTCAGGCGGTCATGCAAGCTCACTTATATATTCGTTTTTACATTTAAGTGGTTTTGATTTAAGTCTTGATGAGCTTAAAAATTTTCGTCAATTAGGCTCACTTGCAGCAGGTCATCCTGAGATTAAAACTCACGGAGTAGAGATTGATACAGGCCCATTAGGACAAGGTGTAGCAAATGCTGTTGGCTTTGCAATGGCTGCAAAGTTTGCAAGTGCGAGATTGAATAATTCTTTAAATCATAAAATCTATTGCCTTTGTGGAGATGGGGATTTAGAAGAAGGTATAAGTTATGAGGCTTGTTCTTTAGCAAATGTTCATAATCTTGATAATTTAGTATTAATTTATGATAGCAATGAAATTAGCATTGAAGGCGATGTAAAAAACGCATTTCGTGATGATATAGTAGCTAGATTTAATAGCGTTGGATTTGATGTGCTTACAATCAACGGACATGATTTTGACGAAATTAACGAAGCTTTAGAAAAGACTAAAAACGCTAAAAAACCTAGCATAATTATTGCAAAAACTAAGATAGGCAAGGGTGCTTGCGAGCTAGAAGGTAGCGAGAAAACTCACGGCTCACCTTTAGGAAAAGACTTAGCGCTAAAAGCAAAAAAAGCAGCTTCTTGGAGTGAAGAAGAATTTTATATAGATGAAGTTGCAAAAAATGGCTTTAAAGAAATGATTAAAAGAAGTGATGAGTATTTTGCAAATTGGGATAAAGCTAATAAATTTAGCGAAGAACAACTTGAATTTATGGCTTTTCTAGAAGGTAAAAAAGAATTAAATGTAGATTTTTCTAAATTAGATTTAAGTAAAAATTATGCTACAAGAGATAGCAACCACGCTTGTTTAAATGAAATCGCTAGAGCAATTCCTACATTTTTAGGTGGTTCAGCTGATTTAGCACCATCAAATAAAACTTATTTAAATGATTTTAAAGATTTAAAAGATGGTGGCAAAAATATAGCATTTGGTATTCGTGAGCATGCAATGGGAGCTATTGTTAATGCAATGGCTAGATATGGCTTACATCCGTTTTGTGCTACATTTTTAGTATTTAGTGATTATTTAAAGCCTTCAATTCGTCTTGCTGCACTTATGAATCTTAAGGCGTTTTTCGTATTTTCTCATGATAGCATAGGTGTAGGCGAAGATGGTCCAACACATCAACCAATAGAGCAAATCAGTACTCTTAGAAATATACCTAATTTATACACCTTCCGTCCTGCTGATATGGCTGAAAATATTGCTTGCTGGCAAATCGCACTTAAATTAAATAATCCAAGCGCATTTGCACTAAGTCGCTCAGCACTTCCTAGCTTAAATACTAGCATTCCTGATATTAGCAAGGGTGCTTATTTTGTAAAATATAATGATGTTGCAGACACTACAATAATTGCAAGTGGTAGTGAAGTAGCACTCGCGCTTGAAGTTGCAAAAGATAAAAATATCAATGTATTAAGTATGCCTTGCTTTGAATTATTTAATAAAGAATTTGATAAATCTTTATTAAAAGGAAAAGTTATAGGAATTGAAGCTGCAAGGTCTTATGAATTATACAAATATTGCGATGAACTTATAATAATGGATAGTTTTGGCGCTAGTGGAAAAGAAAAAGATGTATTCAAACACTTTGGCTTTAGTGCTGATAAAATCAAGATTTAAAAACTAGGAATTTCTTTTGAAATTCCTATTTCAAATTCTTTGTAATTTTGAAAGAATTTGAAATAGGAATTAAACTTTAGGAATAATCGTGGAAAATTTGCATCAACCAACTTTAAGGGTTATAAAAGTATTAGAAACTTTGAAAAATTGTGATGAAGGTTTGAATATTAGCCAAATTGCTAAAGAATGCAGTATAAGCGTAGGGACTTTACATCCTATTTTAAAAACCTTATGTGAATTAGATTATTTAACTTACGATAATAAAGTTTATAAATTATCTTTTTGTCTAAATCCTGAGCTAGAACAAAGAAAATCAACAAAAGTTATTATTTATTATATGGATGAATTAGCTGCAAAAATTAAATTAAATGTTCAATTAGGTATGCTAAATGGTAAAAAGGTTATATATCTTCACAAAAGCGAAGGAAATGAAAAAATCGCTTTAAAAACAAAAGCAGGAGATGTTGCTAACGCACATGCAACTGCTTTAGGCAAGGCATTATTATTTGATAAGACTTTGGCTGATTTAAAAAGAATATTTAAAAAGCAAATCTTAGAGCAAAACACTGCAAGAACGATTAATAATGTAAATGATTTATATGAAAATATTGAGTATTGTAAAAATCTAGGATATTCTTATGAATATGGAGAATATGACGATGATTTTTCTTGTTTTGCTGTGCCTATTAGAAAAAATAAAGAGATTTTCGCAGCAATTAGCGTAACGATTTTAAAATTTCATTTAAACGATGAGAAAAAAGAAATAATAACAACAGAATTATTAAATTATAAAAAGATAATAGAAGAACATCTTTCATAAGTCATTATGAGAAAATCTCATAATGAATTTAATTTTATTTTTAATAAAGAATTATTAGCCATTTCAGGAACTAATAGAGTTTTTGTGCTTTTATCATAAAACATATCAGCAGGACCTTTCAAATCTCTTAAATTTAGCTTTTCTAATTTATTATTTGATAATTTATAAATATAGCCTTTTAATTCTTTGCCCCAGCTTGTAATTAATATATCTTTATCTACTTTTACTATTCCATCAAATTGCTCTAAATTATTGCTTAGTTTTTCAATACTTTTATCGCTAAGATTAATCTTTAAAATAGCTCCGCCATCTTTTTCGCTAGGATCATAGCCTACAACATACAAATAATTTTCATCAATTAATAAGCCATTTGGACCACCATTTTCTTTATCAATATTTAAATAATCAGAATATTTTCCACCATTTAAATCAACTTTATGGATTTTGTAAGTTCCTGTATCGCTTACTAAAAGTGTATTTGCATCAAGACTCTCAATAGCATTTAAAAATACTGCATCTTTAATCACTAATTTAAACACTTCTTTATAAGTATTAATATCAAAGCCATAAATTGTATCAATATCTACAACATATAAAACATCATCAATGATTTTCATACCCTTTGGAGCGTTTAAATCTTTTGCAAATACTTCTAATTTATCATTTTTCTTAGAAATTATATTTATATAGCCATCATTGTCTTTATTTAGTGGCTCTAATTTAGCTCCTACATTTGATACAAAAATATAATCATCATTTGCCACAACGCTTTCAGGTGAAGCAAAAGTATTGATTTCTTTAATTTCATAAGCACTAACAAAACTTAGTGCAACCATGCTAAAAATAATTTTTTTCATTTTTCTCTCCTTGTTTTTTGTATAAATTATAAGAAAAAATAATTTTATTTTCTAATAGTTTTAATGTAAAAAATATAAGTTTTTTGCTTTTTGGAATTGTTTTGGGGTTGTTTTATATCTTTTTTTATATCTTGAAATAAACCAAGCAGGCGAATTAAACCCAACTTCAAGGCAAATTTCTGTGATATTTTTATTTGAAAATTCTAATAAGAATTTTGCTTTTTCAAATTTTTTATTATCAAGCCATTCTTTAGCACTTATTCCAAAACTTTGCTTAAAACTTTTGCTAAAGCTAGTAAGCGACATATTTGAAAATTTTGCCATTTCTAAAACATTTTGAAAATCTTTTTCGCAATATGAAAATATTTGAAATAATGGTAATTTAAAATTATTTATTATCGTTTTTAAAAATGTAATAAAACTTTGATTATTTTTACTATAAAGTAGGGCTAAAAATAATTCTTCAAATTTTAATTTTATAATTTCTTCATTAGTTTTATAAGAAAAACAAGGCAAAAATGAAGTAAAAATTGAGTTTAAAAGCTCGTTTGAATTAAGCTTAAAAATATGCTCATCAGTAGCAAAATTGCTAGTTAATAAAGATTTATATTTATAAATTAATTCAATCAAAATGCTTTCTTTAAAACAAATAATGATTGAATTATAATAATTATTGCGAATGCAATCTTTTATTAAATACGAGCCTTTGGTAAAAAACAAAATCTCATTTTTATTAATAGTAAAATCTTGTTGTTTTGTATGAATTATTTTTTGACCTTCGTTTATAAAAACTAAAGCATAATCATCAAAGCATACTTCATAAAAATCATCATTTTTACTTTTTTCATAAAGGCAAAGATTAAGATAATTTGAATTAATCACCTTTTTACTAATTTTTCCTAATTCATTAGGTAAATATATCATATAAACTCTTTGGAATTTGAATTAGGAATTAAAAAGGCCAAATAGTCTCAACTGCTTTAGTTCCCCAAGGCTTTTTAGTAGCCTTATCAATCTCTCCTTGAGTTGAATAAAGTATCTTAGCATCTGCGATATATTTACTCTCAATTGTGTTTTGCCCTGAGATATCATAAGGGCGAATTACTCCTGAGATTTGCACGATTTGTTTTTCGCCATTTATTAAAAGCTGTTTTTTTCCTTCTATGAAATAATTTCCATTAGCTAAAACTTTTATAACTCTAGCGCTTATCGTGGTTTGAAATTTTTCGTTTCTACTTGCTTGACCACTACCGCTAAAATCACTAGTATTTTTAGTATTAAATCCTATATCAGTATTTTTATTAAGTTTTGATAATAATCCTGCGAATACTCCTGCGTTTAAATTAGTATTTGTAGATTTATTAGTGCTTTTGCTTGCCTTTGAGCTTTGCGAAGCATCTTCTTTTATGATTATTGTAACAATATCATTTACATTCATTGCTTTATTATCGCTAAATAATGGGTTTGAGCCTTTGCCAAAGAGTGAGCCAGGACTTCCTAAATTATTTTCAGCCTTAGGTTCAATTTGTTCTACATAAGTTGGGGCTTTCATATCCATTTGTGGGTCTGCTAAGCCACAACCTGAAATTATTACGCCTAAAATAAAAGCATATATTTTTTTCACAAGATTTTCCTTATTTATTAATACTTTAGGCATATACTCTAGCAAAATTTAATCAATGAAGGAGTAGCAATGAATGCGATTTACTTTCAAAAAAGTAACAGGGAAAACCTAAATAATCTTGCTATTAAATTATCTAAAAAATACCCTAATATGGTAGTTTTTCAAGCACTTGCTTGTGAAGATGGTGTTTGTGGTTTAGATAAATTAAGTAAAGATTTTAATATCAAAACAGAATATTTATTTGATACACAAAGTGGAGTTAAGAAGTATTTAGAAAATGAGAATGCTTTTTATAAAAGTATAATTATCAAGTTTAATGAGCTAAAAGCTAAATATGATTTTGTTTTAGTTTCTAGTTTTGGTGCTTTTGGTGGTCTTGATACATTTTGGATTAATCTAAGACTTAGTAAAGAATTAAATCTAAATTATGTAATTGATAGTGATTTAACCAAATTTGAGTTTGCTAAAATTCATCATAACTATACTAGTTTATATAACGAAAACACAAGCATAGATGAATTATTAAATCTTAAAAAGCCTGAATATGTAAGTCCAATGGCATTTGAAGTTATGCTTGAAAGTAAAGCAAAAAGCGATATTAAAACAATAGTTTTACCAGAAGGAAACGATGAGCGTATTTTAAAAGCAGCTCATAAATTATTAGAAAGCAAAGCAGTAAAACTAATAATCTTAGGAAACAATAAAGAAATAGCACAAAAGGCTAGTGATTTAGGTCTTGATTTAGATGATGTAAAGACTTATAATCCAGGTAATTCATCGTTAGATGATGAATGTGCTAATGCGCTTTTTGAAGCTAGAAAATCAAAAGGCATGACTATCGAACAAGCAAAAGAACTTATAAAAGATAGAAACTACTTCGGAACTCTTTTAGTTCATTTAGGCTATGCTGATGCTATGGTTAGTGGTGCTGCATGTTCTACTGCTGATACAATTCGCCCAGCTCTTCAAATAGTAAAAACCAAGCCAGGTGTAAAGAGTGTAAGCGGTGGATTTTTCATGTGCTTAAGTGATAAGGTGTGGTATTTTGCAGATTGTGCAGTAACTCCAAATCCAACTCCTGAAAACTTAGCTGAAATAGCTTATGTTAGTTCAAAAACTTATGAAGCTTTTGGTTTTGAGCCAAGAGTAGCAATGCTTTCATATTCAACTGCAAATAGCGGAAGTGGCGTTAGTGTGGATTTAACCAAACAAGCTTGCGAGTTAGCAAAAGCTTATGAAGGATTAGTATATGATGGTCCTATTCAATTTGACGCTGCAGTAGATATTGCAACAGCTAGTAAGAAAATGCCTGATAGTAAGGTTGCAGGAAGAGCAAATGTATTTGTATTCCCTGATTTAAACGCAGCAAATATAGGTTATAAAGCAGTTCAAAGAAGTGCAGGAGCAATTGCAGTTGGTCCATTACTTCAAGGTTTAAACAAGCCAATCAACGATTTAAGCAGAGGTTGTTTGGTTGAAGATATTGTAAATACATGCTTAATTAGTGCAATTCAAGCACAATAAATTATAAAAAGGAAAGAAAATGAAAAAAGTATTAGTTTTAAACGCAGGTTCAAGCTCACTAAAGTTTCAATTATTTTTCAATGAAGATAGCGTTGCAAGTGGCTTGGTTGAGCAAATTGGTGAAAGCAATTCAAGAGCAAAAATTAAATTTGATGGTAAAGAATTAGAGCATTTAGGTGGCATAAACAATCACGAAGATGGCTTAAAAGTAGTTCGTGATTTATTTGCAAAAAGCGGACTTTTAACTGATTTTAGCGAATTAGCAGCAGTAGGTCATCGTGTAGTTCATGGTGGAGATAAATTTATTAAAGCAACTTTAGTAGATGATAATTGCTTAAAAACTTTAGATGAATTAGTAAAATTAGCACCTTTACATAATCCTGCAAATATTTCAGGAATTAAAACAATTATAAGTCTTGCTCCAAGTGTTAAAAACGTTGCAGTATTTGATACAGCATTTCATCAAACAATGCCAGAAATCGCATATCGCTATGCAATAGCTAATAAATACTATGAAGAAGATGGCGTTAGAAGATATGGTTTTCACGGAACATCTCATGAGTATGTAACTCGCGAAGCAGAAAAATTCTTAGGCGTTCAAAATATTGATGCAATTACAGCTCACTTAGGAAATGGTGCAAGTATTAGTGCTATTAAAGGTGGTAAATGTGTGGATACTTCAATGGGGCTTACTCCACTTGAAGGTTTAATGATGGGAACTAGATGTGGTGATATTGATGCAGGAGCTTTATTTTATCTAGCATACAATAAAGGCTTAAGCGTTGCTGAACTTGATAAAATTTGCAATAAACAAAGTGGCTTATTAGGAATTTGTGGTGCTAATGATATGCGTGAAATTGAAGAAAATATGCAAAACGGCGATGAGAAAGCAAAATTAGCATTTGATATGTTTTGTTATAGAATAGCAAAATACATAGGCTCATACCTTGCAGTAACTCCTGCAAAAGCTCTAATTTTTACAGCTGGAATTGGCGAAAACGATGATTTAATGAGAGCAGCTGTTTGTAAGCAACTTGCACACCTTGGCTTTAGTATTGATGAAGAAAAGAATGCTAAGCGTGAAAAAGTAGCAAGAAATATAGCAAAAGCTGATTCAAAATATCCTATTTTAGTTATTCCAACAAACGAAGAATTATCAATAGCAAAGCAAACTTTAGCATTAATTTAAAAGAATTTGAATTAGGAAATTCCTAATTCAAATTCCAAAACTTTTTTAATCTTTATTCTTTAATTTAATTATTTTTTGCATTAAGTCATAAATATAATTCTTTTATTTTTTCGTATATACAAAATATGATTTAACTTATACGAAAAGTAACACTTTTTAAAAATATTTGGATTTTTTGATTTAAATTAAATAATTTTTACCTTTTATGCAATATCTTTCATAAATACAAAAAATAAAATTTAATTTTTTTGTATATACAAAAAGTTAAGGAGAATAATATGGGAATACTTAAAGGAACTTTACCAGCTTTATATACACCATATAAAGATGATGGAAGTATTAATGAAGCTGAGTTTTTAAAAATGTGTGAGTGGGGCATTGCTAATGGGCTTGATGGATTGTTTTGCAACGGAAGTGCAGGAGATTCACAAGCAATGCCTTATGAGATGAAAGCAAAAATGCTAGAGCTCTCAATCAAAGCTGCTAATAAAAAAGTGCCTGTTATTTGTGGAATAGGAAGTTGTATTTACCAAGAAAGCTTAGACCTTGCAAACGAAGCTTATAATAAAGGAGCTGATGCGCTTTTACTTATGATGCCGTATTATTATAAGTTTAACGATGATACGCTTTATACTTATGTAAAAGACTTACAAGCTAAAGTAAAGCTTCCGCTTTATATTTACAATATCCCACTTTTTGCACCTGCAATGAGTTTAAATCTAATTGAAAAATTAAGCAAATTACCAAATATTGTAGGTATGAAAGATAGCAGTGGAGATGCGTTATTACTAAATCATATTTTAGATGTTGTGCCAAGTGATTTTGATGTATTTGTGGGTCGTGAAGAGCATTATTTTGGAGCTTTAATGATGGGTGCAAAAGGCTCAATGACAAGTGCAGGATGTGTTTTCCCTGATGTTATGAGTGCGATTTATAAAGCATATAATGAAAAAAATTATGAAAGAGCAATAAAACTTCAAAAAGCATTGTTGCCAGCTATTAGATTTGGAATGAGTTTATCATTTCCTATGGGATTTGCACTTTTACTTAAAGCTCGTGGTTTTGCATTCGCAAATAAAAGCATTCATCCACTAAGCGAAGAAACTCTAAAAGCACTTAGTGAAAAATTTGAATATGCAAAAGAATTAGTTAAAAACATAGAAAGTGCATTATGAAAAATAGATTTTTAAAAGTTAGCGAAATAGACAATGTCGCAACTGCAATAAGTGATTTAAAAAACGGCGAAGTTTTTGGCGATGTTACTTTGCTAAATGATATTAAAAGCGGACATAAATTCGCTTTAACTGATATCAAAAAAGGTGATTTTATCATTAAATACGGCGAAGTAATAGGAGCAGCTAGTATTGATATAAAAAAAGGCGAGTGGGTTCATACAAATAATACCGAGGGCGTTCGTGGTAGAGGCGATAGCTGTGATAGTTCAAAATTAGAAAATGCTTTAAAATTAAGCCAAGAGAGTGCAAACAAGAAAAATCTAAACGCACAAGATTCAAAACACGAAAAAGTAGTTTTGAAAGGTTATAGAAGAGAAGATGGCAAGTTTGGCTTAAGAAATAAAGTCTTAATAATTCCAAGCGTTGTATGCGCTAATAAGGTTGTAGAAAATATTGCCAAAGCATGCCCTGAAGCTGTATATGTAACTCATCAGCACGGATGTAGCCAACTTGATTTTGACGCAGAACAAACAAGAATGCTTATGGCTGGAAATTGTGCAAACCCAAATGTATATGCTGCACTTGTAGTAGGGCTTGGTTGTGAGACTATTAGCTCAAATTCGGTTAAAGAACTAGCTAAAAGCTTAGCACCTTATAAAGATGTAAGAGCGATTAGTATTCAAGAGCTAGGTGGTATTACAAATACAACAAATGAAGGCATAAAAATAGTTAAAGAAATGCTTGAAAATGCTAGTAAATGCAAATTGAGTGAAGGCGATTTTAGCGATATTATCTTAGGCACTGAATGTGGTGGAAGTGATGCTTATAGTGGGCTTAGTGCAAATCCATCGCTAGGAAGTCTAAGTGATTATGTGGTTGAAAATGGTGGAGCTGTAATTTTAGCTGAAACAACTGAGCTAATAGGAGCTGAAAATATCTTAGCAAGGCGTGCAATTAATGCTGATGTTGAGAAAAAAATATATGAAAAAATCTATGGCTTTGAAGAAAATGTTAAAAACAGCGGCTCAGACATTCGTGGTGCAAATCCAAGCCCAGGAAATATAGCAGGCGGACTTACTACTATTGAAGAAAAAAGCCTTGGTTGTGTTTATAAGGCAGGGACAACTAAAGTTGTAGATGTGATTGATTATGCAATGCCAGTTACTAAAAAAGGCCTTACATTTATGGATACTCCAGGAAACGATATAGAACAGCTTAGTGCTATGGTTGCAGGTGGGGCGAATTTAGTTGTATTTACAACAGGTCGTGGAACTCCAACAGGAAGCCCTACAACTCCAACGATTAAGCTAAGCACAAATAATTTTTGTGCGAAGAATATGGCTGATGTAATTGACTTAAATGCTGGTGAAATCGTAGATGGTAATAAGTGTAAAGAAGACATTAGAGATGAGTTAATTGAATTAATTATAAGAATAAGCGAAGGTAAATTAACAAAAGCAGAAATCAATAAACAAAATGATTTTAGCGTTTGGAGACTTGCAACAACTTGTTAAGTCGTAATCAAAGGAGGATTACATGGAAAAAATAGTAAATAAAATGTATTTAAAGATAATGCCTTTAATACTTTTAATGTTTTGCTTAGCAATGCTGGATAGATCAAACATTGCTTATGTAAAAGATTATATTGCAATTGATGCGGGTATAAGCAATAGTGCTTATGCTTTAGGGGCTGGGATATTTTTTATAGGTTATGCAATATTTGAAGTTCCATCAAATTTGTTATTACATAAACTAGGAGCAAAAGTATGGCTTAGTAGAATTATGGTAACTTGGGGACTTGTTTGTATGGCTATGATGTTTATAAAAGATGAAACAAGTTTTTATATTCTAAGATTTTTATTAGGACTTAGCGAAGCTGGATTTAGTCCTGGAGTTATTTTATATCTTAGTTATTTTTTTCCTACTGCATATAGGTCAAAAGCTTATGGCTTTTATCAATTAGGAGCTCCATTAGCTCTTATGCTTGGTGGCGTTATTACAGGGGCTATTTTAGATTACGCACCTAGCATTTGGTTTAAAAACTGGCAATGGATGTTTATTATTCAAGGAGCAATTACGGTAGTAGTAGGTGTTTATGCATTTTTTAAGCTTGCTAGCAAACCAGAAGATGCTAAGTATTTAAGCGAAGAAGAAAAACAAATTTTATTAAATGAACTTGCAAAAGAACAAGCAAGTAAAAAAGATTGTAATACAAGTAAAGCTTTAACTTCTTTATTAGTATGGAAATTTGTTTTAGTTTATTTTGCAATACAGCTTAGTGTTTATGGGGTTTTGTTTTATTTACCGACACAAGTATCACATTTTTTAGGAACTAGTGTAGGTTTAAAAGTTGGGCTTATTAGCGCAATTCCTTGGCTAGTAGTATTAATTGCTCTACCTATTATTACAAGTTATGCTGATAAATTAAAGTCTTGGAGTTCTTTTAGCATTGCATTATTATTTTTAGCAGTGTTATGTATGTTTATATCTGTATTTATGAATTCTTTAGCTTTATTTATTTTATTTATTTCGTTAGCTGCTGTTGGTTTTATTGTAATTCAGCCTATTTTTTGGAATCTACCAACACAAGTTTTAAAAGGAACTGGTGCAGCTGCTGGAATTGCTTTAATTGGAGCTTTAGGAAATCTTGGTGGCTTTGTTGCACCTAATTTAAAAACCTTAGCAGAAAATCAATTTAATAATTCTTATGCAGGTTTAATTGCTTTATGCTTGGTTGCATTCTTAGGTGTGCTTATGTTAATTCATTTAAAAAAATCTTACAAAAATATTAAATAAGGAGAAATTATGGATTTAGGATTAAAAGGAAAAGTTGTAATTGTTACAGGTGGCGGAAAAGGAATTGGTGGTGGCATTAGCAAATGCCTTGCAGCTGAAGGTGCAATTCCTGTTATTGTATCTCGCTCTAAGCTTGATAGTGATTTTGAAGCAGAGATTAAAGCACTTTGCCCAAATTATGGCTTTTATCAATTAGATTTATCAAAATGGCAAGAAATTAGTGCAGTTGTAGAGCAAATTGTAGCTAAATACGGCTCAATTTATGCACTTGTTAATAATGCAGGTATGAATGATAATCTTCATATTGAAAGTGCTACAACAGAGGATCTTATTAAAAGTTATGAGAGTAATTTATTTCATTATTACGAAATGACAAAATGCTGCCTTCCTTATATTAAAAAAGAGCAAGGAAGTATCTTAAATATTTCAAGTAAAACAGGTATCACAGGACAAGGAAGAACCACAGCATACGCAAGTGCAAAAGGCGCTCAAATAGCAATGACAAGAGAGTGGGCTTGCGCTTTTGCTCCTGATAATGTTCGTGTAAATTGCATTTGCCCTGCTGAAGTTTGGACTCCACTTTATGAAAAATGGATTAAAAACTTCCCCGACCCTGAAAAGCAATATCAAGAAATTGCAAAATTCATTCCACTAGGACATCGTTTCACAACTTGCGAAGAAATCGCTGATACTGCTGTATTTACAATAAGCCCAAGGGCATCTCATACAACAGGACAAATCTTAACGCCAGATGGTGGTTATATGCATCTTGATCGTGCATTAAATTGGGAAAACTAAAGGAGAAAAAATGAATAAAAATGTAAAAATTGCAATAGGATTAGTAACATCTTTGTTTTTCTTATGGGGTGTAAGTTATGGACTTGTAGATGTTATGAATAAAAACTTTCAAAACCATTTAGGAATTACTCAACAAAATAGTGGTCTTTTACAAATGGCTTATTTTGGAGCGTATTTTGTGATGGCACTTCCAGCTGGCTGGATTGCTTCAAGATTTTCTTATAAGATAGGAATTATTACAGGACTTGCACTTTATGCAATTGGTTGCTTACTGATAATTCCAGCTACAAATATGGCTAGTTTTAATATGTTCTTATTTGCATTCTTTGTTCTTGCTTGCGGACTTGGTGCGCTTGAGACTAACGCAAACCCTTATATGACAAAGTTAGGCGATGAGAAAAACGCTTCATTTAGAATTAATGCAGCTCAAAGCTTTAATGGTTTTGGACAATTTGTTGGACCTATTATTGGTGGTAGCTTATTCTTATCAATCACACATAGTGGAGAAAACGCAACAGCAGCTGAAAAAGAACAAGCATTACTTGAAAATATGTTTAACGTTCAAATGGTTTATGTAGGAATTGCTTTAATAGTATTTTTAATCTTACTTGCATTCGTATTTAATAAAATTCCAGAAGGTAGCGAAGTAAGTGGCGAAGCTCGTGTTAAAGACAATTCAAAAGCAAGTGATGTATTTAAACATAAGCATTTTAATTTAGGAGTATTAGCTCAATTTTTATATGTTGCAGCTCAAGTTGGAGCAGGAGCATTCTTTATAAACTATGCAGTAGAGCATACAGCAAACCTTGGCGATGCTGCTTTAAGTGATGAAAAATCTGCGTATTTCTTCTCAGCTGCACTTGTAGCATTTATGATAGGAAGAATTGTTACAACTCCACTTATGAAAGTAATGAAAGGCGAGAGCATTTTAGGTATTTATTCGCTTATAAATGTTGCATTATGCTTTTATTTATATGTAGCTGATGGAATGATTAGTGTTTATGCTTTAATTTTAGTGTTTTTCTTTATGAGTATTAGCTTTCCTACTATTTTTGCAGTTGCTACAAAAGATTTACCACTAAATCAAGTAAAACTTGGTGGCTCAATTTTAGTAATGAGTATTTGTGGTGGTGCAATAATGCCTACAATTATGGGAGCTATAAATGATAGTTATGGCACAGGTGCAGGATTTTTAGCTTTAGCTCCTTGCTTTTTATATGTAGCATTATATAGCTTTTTATGGACTAAAAAATCATGAAAGTAATTGATACACACTTTCATATATGGCAACAAAATGACGCTAGTTGGGTGCAAAATGCCCCAGCTAGACTAAGGCGTGATTTTACTTTTCTTGAATACTTAACTGAATTTAGTGAATGTGATTTTTTAGGCGGTGTTTATGTGGAAATAAACGCAGATGAGCCAAAAGCAGAAAGTGATAAAATGCTTAGCTTTAAACATCAAAAATTACTTGCTTTATGTCTTGCTACAATAGGAGCAAATAGCTTTAGAGAAGTTTTACATACAAAGCAAAGCGGATATTGTTTAGGTAGTGAGTTTAAAAAGACGATTAATTTAGTAAATGCAAATGATTTATTATTTGAAGTTTGCATAAACGAAAACGAACTAAGTAATTTTAATAAAATTATTAAGGAATTTAAAACAGGAATTATCTTTAATCATTTTGCAAATATTAAGGATTTTAGTGGCAAAGATACCTTAAAACAAATTGCTAAAAAAGAAAATGCTTATATGAAATTATCATGCCAAGATGATTTTGTTTTAGGTAAAGATTATTCAAAATTACTTGATATGGCTTTTAATATTTTTGGCGAAGATAGAATTTGCTTTGGCTCAAATTATCCTGTAAGTGAGCTAAAACCAAATGAGTGGATTAGAATAATTGATAGTCATTTTAAAAGCGATGATTTAAAAGAAAAGATTTTTTATTTAAATGCAAAAGAAATTTATAAAACAAAGGAGATTTAATGCAAAGATTTGGACAAATTATCAAAGTTATTCCAGAAAAATTAGCTGAATACGAAAGACTTCACGCAAACCCTATGCCAGGCGTAAATGAGATGATAAAAGCTTGCAATATTCGTAATTATTCAATTTATAATTTTGGCGAGTATTTATTCGCATATTTTGAGTATGTAGGAACTGATTTTGATGCTGATATGGCAAAAATGGCAGCAGATGAGAACACTCGTAAGTGGTGGGCTTGCACTGATCCATGCCAAATATCACTTGGCTATGCAGGTCAAAAATGGCTAAATATGAAAGAAGTTTATCATTTAGATTAGGAAAGTAATTCCTAATCTAAATTCTTTTACGAGTGTTAATTGTAAATCTTTAATATTCCTAAAAAATAAGGGGATTATTATGAAAAACAATTTAAAAAATAGCAAAAGAATCGTAATTAAAGTAGGCACATCAACTCTAACTTACGAAAACGGTAATCTAAACCTTGGTTTAATTAGCAAATTAGCATGGGTTTTAACTGATTTGAAAAATCAAGGCAAAGATGTGATTTTGGTTACTTCAGGAGCAATCGGAGTAGGTTCAAAGAAATTAGGCTTTAAACAAAGACCTAAAGAAACGAAAGAAAAACAAGCAGCAGCAGCAATAGGACAAGCTGAACTTATGCATATTTATCAAAACGCATTTTCAACTTTTGGTTGTTTTGTTGCTCAAATTTTATTAACAAAAGATGATTTTGAAATAGAACAAAGAAAGATAAATACCCAAAATACTTTAAATACTTTATTAAAATATGAAATTATCCCCATAATTAATGCAAACGATACTATTTCAACTTATGAGATTGAATTTAGCGATAATGATAGTTTATCAGCTAGTGTTGCAGTGCTTAGTGGTGCTGATTTGCTTATGATTTTAAGCGATATTGATGCTTTTTATACAGCAAACCCTAAAAACAATCCTAACGCAAAAAGAATTGCTTATGTAGAAAAAATAACAGATAAAATCATGAATATGGGAGAAGATAAAGGCAGTGAGTTTAGTGTAGGCGGAATGAAGACTAAACTTCAAGCTGGTTTAGTTTGTGCTAAAGCTGGTATTAAAATGGCTATATTAAACGGAGATAATCCTATGAATATAACAGAAGTTTTAGCAGGAGCTGATATAGGAACGATTTTTGGATAAGGAAGAAAAATGCTAGAAATTTTAGGAAATAATGCAAAACTTGCTAAAACAAAGATTATAAAACTTAGCACAAAGCTTAAAAACGAAGTATTAAACGAATGTGCGAATGAGCTTTTAGCAAATAAAGATGAGCTTTTAAAAGCTAATTTAAAAGATATAAACGAAAATATTAATCTAAAAAGCGCTTTCGTTGATAGGCTTAGATTAAATGAAAGCAGAATAGAAAATATGGCAAATACTTTAAGAAATGTTGCATTATTAGATGATGTGATTAATCAAGTAGTATTTGGTAAAACTTTAGAAAATAATCTTAAATTAGAGCAAGTTAGAGTGCCTTTAGGGGTTGTTGCAATTATTTTTGAATCTCGCCCTAATGTTTGTGTAGATGCTTTTGCTTTATGTTTTAAAAGTTCTAATGTAGTTATTTTAAGGGGTGGAAAAGAAGCACTTAACACTAATTTATTTTTAGTTTCAATTTTTAAAAAAGTATTAAAACGCTTTAATTTAGATGAAAATTTTGTTCAAATCATAAGCGATACAAACAAAGAATTAGTAAAAAGTCTATTAAAAATGAATAATTACATAGATGTAGTAATTCCTAGAGGAAGTGCTAGTTTAATTAATGAAGTTAAGAATAATAGCACCATTGCTTGTATTCAAACAGGAGTTGGAAATTGTCATATTTATGTTGATTATAATGCAAAATTAGAAAATGCTTTAAAAATCATTGATAATGCAAAAAGACAAAGACCAGGGGTATGCAATAGCGTAGAAACTTTATTAATTCACGAAGATATTGCAAAAATTTTGCTACCTTTAGTGCAAGAGCGTTTAAGTGATGTTGAGCTAAGAGCTTGCGAAAAATCTTGCAAATATTTAACTAGATTTGTTAAAGCAAGCAAAGAAGATTACGAAGATGAATTTGAGGATTTAATCCTAGCGATAAAAATAGTAAGCAATGTAGATGAAGCTATATCTCACATTCAAAAATACAGCACAAATCATTCAGAAGCAATCATTTCAGAAGATTTTACTAATATTAATAAGTTTTTAGATGAGTTAGACTCAGCTTGTATTTATGTAAATGCAAGCACTAGATTTAGCGATGGTGCGGAGTTTGGCTATGCAGCAGAAATTGGTATTAGCACACAAAAGCTTCATGCAAGAGGTCCAATGGGACTTAAAGAACTAACTACTACAAAATACAAAATCATAGGCGACGGACACATAAGAGCTTAAAATTTGTGGAATTTGAATTAGGAATTTAAACCAAATTCCTATTTTAAATTCTTTTAATTTAAAAGTTACGTTAAGTTGGTTTATTTATAATGTTTTACAAAGGAGATTACATGGAAGTAACAATTAAAATAAACGATAACCCACATTTTTTAAAAGCTGTAAAACAATTAGCAAAAGCTTTTAATGAGCCTATTAAAATACAAAAACAAAAAAGTAATTTAGCTGAATTTTATAAAAGTGATGAGTTTTTAGAAGCTCTAAAAGAGGCTAATGAATTAGAACAAGCTTATTTGCGTGGCGAAGTTGAATATTTAGAAGCTGAAAAATTTATTGAAGAAAGTATGAAATGGTAAAATATCTTGTAAAAGAAACAAAAGCATATAAAACAGCTTTTAAAAAACTAAACAAAATAGATAAAGAATTGACTAATAAAATTATTTTAAGATTAGCAAATGATGAGGTTTTAGAAGAAAAATATAAAGACCATGCATTACAAGGAAGCCTTAAAGGTTTTAGAGATTGTCATATAAAAAGCGATTTGGTATTAGTTTATAAGAAAGATAAAAACATATTAATTTTAACTTGCGTTAGCATAGCAAATCATAGCAATTCATTTAAAAAATAAAATATTAGATTTAATCATAATTCATTTTAAATTCCTATTTCAAATTCTTTGAAAATCAATAAACTTTATCAAAAAAAAAAAAAAAAAAAAATAGAAATTGAATTAAATATTTGCGATAAATTTTAAGCAAATTTTAAAAAACTATTTACTAAGATTAAGCCTTGCTTTAAGCAAAAATTTATTTTAAGGAGATGTCATGGTAAGACACAAAACGGGGGGGGTATTTAAGCTCTCATTAGTTGCAAGTGCATTAATCTTAAGCACTAGCTTAAACGCTTTAGAGTTAAACAAAGCTACTCACGCAGAAGCTGAGAAAGACTACTACAAAATTACAAGTGATATTACTGAAAATATTACTATTAAAAACTACGGAAAAGCAACTTTTCAAGAAGACATGGGTCTTAAAAAAATTACAGGTGATATTGTAAATAATGGAGCGTTTTTATTAGACCATGAAGGTGGTGGCGTTCATAAAGAACATGTTTTAACAGGTGGTTTTACAAATAATAAAAGCTTAGTTGATTTTAATCAAGCCTTAATTGACCCACAATTTACAGAAGAAAAAGTAGGTTTTTTTAAAAAACTTTTAAGTTTAAATAAAAACTACAAAATCAATGGTTTGATTGATGGAATTCAAGTAGATCTTGCAGAAGGTAAAAAAATTACAAACAATAGTGGTTTGCATGTATCAAATATAGAGATTAAATCTTTAGGAACTACAATTGAGAATAATGATTTATTTGTTTTAGATGAAGGTGCTATTGAAAGTAGTAGTGGTGTAGCTATTAGTGGAAATGGAGATGTGATTTTACTTGATGCTGATGTAAATGGTAGCGTAAGTGCTAAAGATTTATATGTAATGGGAACACCAGTTGGAAATGATAAGCCACTTATAGCAAGAGAGCCTAGTATTCCACATGGAAAACAAACAAGTGATTTATATGGTGGAGATATAACAAGCTTTAATTTAGCTAAATTTGAAACAGCTGTAATCGGCGGTAAAGTTACAGCAAATACTAAAGCAAGTGCAAATAATTCATTCTATGGCTTTAACACGACTTTTCAAGGTGCTATTGATAATCAAAACGGCAAAGCTAGATTTATTCTTTCGGACATTCAAAACGGAGTTAAGAGTAAAGGCGATATAGAAATTTATGGAACAAAAATAAATGGTAATGTAGAAACAGAAGGAAAATTCATAAGTGGAGCTCATCAAAAAGAATTAGCGAATAAGCATTTCGCAAGTCTTTTAAATAGTGAAAAAATAGCAAGTGCTGAAGATATGAAGAAACTTGATGAGATAATGGGAAATGAAGAAAATTTCTTACCACTTATTAAAGCAGCGACTTCAAACAATCATACAGAAATAGATAGCACAACATTTTATAAAGACGCTTTAAAATATGTAGATAGTGAAGACTTAATATCAGGAGATTTGATAGCTAATGGCGGTATTGATACAACTGGTTTTGAAATGAAAGGAACTGGGGTTGTTAGGGTTGCTAAAGGCGATATAAATACTATTGTTAGTAGTTTTGAAAATACAGGTGGTGTTTATATTACAGAAGGTAATTTAAATGCTAATAACACAGAATTTGCAAGTGATGTAAATATTGCTAAGGGTGATTTAAATGCTTTAGGAAATTTATTGACCGATAAAGCTGATAAAAGTGGTTTAAATCCTGCATTTAATTATATTGAAGATGATGATGCAATTAATACAATGTCAAGATTTAAAAATATCAATGTAAATGATGGAAATATAAGCCTAACAAATACTTATGCAGAAGGAATCATAGTAAACGATAAAGCTACAAGCTCTAAAACAATTACTCTTAAAAATGCAGTTATTGATAATCTTACACACGGAACAAATAAAAAAGACGCAGAGTTTAATGTAAATGCAAATAAAGCATTATTTGGTGAAAGCGTTATAAACTATGGCTCAATAAATGCTGTTAGCTCAGTGTTTGATAAAGATGTTAAAACCAAAAACCTAAGCTTAAGCGGAATTGTTGAAGATGTAGAAAGGCTAGATAAAGAAGCAGGAGAGTATCACGGAGAGATTAGCTATAACGCTAATATCGCAGCTTCAAATAATCTAAGCTTAATAGGAATTGAGAGTGCTTATAAATTAGATAAGAGTGCTAATACTACACTTTTACAAGCAAAAAATATAAACATTACTAGTTCAGCTATTAAAGGTCAAGTTATAGGTAATGCTAATATTAGCGATGATTTAACTACTGGTGTAATGGCAAGCGGTGTAAGTGCTGCTAATTTTTATAAAGACCCTATCTCAAAAGGTTCAAGCATTAATCTAAATAACGCTATTGTATTTGGCGATATAAAAGCAGATAAGCTAAATGCAAACGGCTCTAAGATTACAGGTAGAATCTTAGCAAATGATTTAAATGCAAGCAATAATACATTTATTATGGGTGGCACAAATAATACATTCCTTGGCACAATGATTGCAAGAAATAGCACAAGTGGAGCAAATAACGAAATAGGATTGCTTGGTTTAAGTGTAAATAATGGCAAAGCCGATGCAACTAATCTAGCAAACCTACCATTAGCTTTATTAAAGGTTGGAGCTGGCACAGCAAACGCTGAAAATTTCGTAACAAAAATCGGTGTTTATGATGGGCTAAGTGTATATTCACTAGATAAGAAAAATATCTTAAGCGGGACATTAAAGCAAACTGATGGCGATTATATTTATTATTCAGTAGTAGCAAATCCTGTTAATGCAGTTGCAAGCAGGGCTGATGCTAGTAAGACAAGTGATAATTTTAGTGCTGATAGCAAAAGTGGTGCTGATAAGAGTATCTTAGATAATGCAAGTTCAAGCGTAGGAGCAATTGCTCAAAATGCAAGTGATGTTGCAAAAGGAACTGCAAGTGATGAGGTAATGGCAAAGGCAAACAATACTGCAAATGATACAAGCAAGATTGTAGCAAATGAAGCAAGCCTTGATAAAGCAATTGAAGAAGCACAAACAGACATTAAAAACGCAGCAATTGAAGAAGCTGTAAAAGTAGAAAACGCTTCAACAAATGGCAATGAAATTGAGCTTACTTTAAAGGGTGCTAATACAAAGGCATTAAAAGATGCAAAAAATATGCTAAATCAAACTTATTATTCTTATGTTAGCGAATGGAATAATCTAAACAAAAGAATGGGAGAACTAAGAAATAATAATGGCAAAAACGCTGGAATTTGGATTAGGAATTTCGGTGGAGTTGGCAAGATTGATAATGCTAAGATTAAGTATTATGAAGTGCAATTTGGTGCAGATAAACAAACTAGCACAAATTACGGCGAACTTTATACAGGTGTAATGGCAAATATAGGTCAAAATACAAGCAATTCAAGTGATTCAAAGGTTAAAAATCACGGCTTTGGTGCTTATGTTAGTTTAGTTGGAAATGATGGCTTATATATTGATGCAACTGCAAAATATACTCATCATAAATCTACATTTAAAGATAATGTATGGTTAGGCGATTTAAAAGACAGCGGAAGTGGTTTCTTAGGAAGTATTGAAGCTGGATATAGAATGGGAAGTGATTTTTATCTTGAGCCTAGTGCTGAGCTAATCGTTGGCTATATTCCTATGGCTAATCTAAAAGGTAATGATAAAGTTACTTTAAAAAGCGAAGGTAAGTTTATGAGTGCAGCTAAAGTTGCTTTAAGTGCTGGTGCAAATATTAATGATAGCTTTGGTTTAAGAGCTAGCGTTGGTGGGGCATTTGATTTAAACAAAACTCCTACTATAACACTAAGTGATGGCGTAACAAAAAGAGTTGAAAAAGGCTTTAAAGATAGTCGTGGATTTGCTAGTGTAGGAGCTAATTTTAACTTAGGAAATAATACTAAGTTTAGCTTAGATGCTGAAAAAACATTTAGTGGTAAGTATAATACAAACTACAATATAAACGGAACTTTAAGATATTCGTTTTAAAAAATAGCCCTAGAAATAGGGCTTATTTTGATAATTTATTTTCTATGTATTCATCTACACTTCTTTTAAAATTAATCGGTGCTCCGATAAATGGAATTGGAGCAGATGAACCAGCACCATTTATAAATATTGTGCCGTAATTAAAAATCCTACCAAGAATTCCTTGACCAACTCTAATGCTTTCTATTTTTTCTAATCTTAGTTCTATTGTATCTCTTCTAATAAAGCCAAATTTTGCTATAACTTTTTTATTTGTTAAAGCAAGTTCTGTTGTTGTAATAATTACAAACATACGAAGTAAAAGAAAGATGATAAATATAGCAATAAAAGGATGAATACTAACACTTAAAATCGCTAAAACTAAAATAGCAAAAAAATCACCTAAAAAAGCAAAAATACTAACCTTTGCCTTCATAACAACGCTCTCATCTGCGCCTAAAACCTGTTCTACATAAGACATAAGAACTCCTTTTAAAAAATTAAAAAAAGCATTATACCCCCCCCCATTCTTAACTTTAACTTAAATTATAAAAGTATTTTGTGCTTAATTTAAATAATTTTTTAAAGAATTTGAAATAGGAATTTCAAAACGAAATTCCTAAGCTTGTTTAAATAAAAAAGAGTTCTTTAGCGTTATCTTTTAAGATAATGTCTTTATGTTCGCCTGCAACAAAACAAAAATCATTAAAAGCTTTTTCGTAGTTTATTAAGTTTTCATAGTTTGTATGTGGCCAATCGCTTCCATAAACAAAGCGTTTTATACTAAATATATCTTTTAATTTATCAAAAACATCTTTGCTAAACGCCAAATCATCATCTAATCTATAAAAACCACTTACCTTAAAATAAATATCTAAATCTTTGAAGTTGCTAAACTCATCTAATAATTTAAATGTATCTTTGCTAGGTCTTGCAAGATGGTCTATCATAATTTTTACATCATATTTAGCTAAATCTTCAATAACTAAGAGTAATTTATCTAGCTCTTTATGTAATTCTATATGTTTTTTGCTTTCTTTTAAATACGCTAAAACATCTTTATAATCATTAAAATCAGGCTTATCTTTTCCTATTAGATTAAGCCTTAGTCCGCAAACTTTTTCATGCATTAAATCATTCATATTGTTTGGGTTTATCACCACAACACCTCTTAGGTTATCATTTTCAAGTGCATTTAATAAATAAGAATTATCAACACCTAAAAAACTAGGCTGGATTAAAACCCCATAAGAAAAATTAAAAGCCTTTAAATTAGCTAAGTATTCTTTAGCACTTGCGTCATAATTTGGCACATATCTAACTACTTTAGCAGCACTTTCGTTCGCTCTAAAAATATGAGCATGAGTATCTATATACATAATTCCTCCTTAAAAAATATTCATAACAACAATTCCAGCAATAATCGCTGCAACAAAACCAATAGGTATAGCCTTAACAATCAAGCCTTTAAACAAGCTATCTTTATGCTCGTTTGAAATAGCACCAAGCACAAGTGAGCCGCCAGAGCTAAATGGAGAAATTGCACTTGCTTGAGCTCCAATTACTATACAAGTAAAAAGCACAACTTCACTAAATCCACTAGCAAGACTTAAAGTAGGCACAAGTGGGAAAAGTGCAGGAGTAACCACACCTAATGTGCTAGAAAATAGCGACATAATAGTAGCTATTATCATCATCATTATAGGAATAATAATTTTAGGCACATTAGTTTCTACAAAGCCTGATAATTGATTTATAACTCCAGCTTTTGTAGCAATACTTACTAATATCCCAACTCCGCAAATCATAATCAAAGTTCCCCAAGGAATGAGAGCTACCACCTTTTTTTCATCACCTAATTTTAAAAGCAAAGATATAGCTACAAAAATGATTGCAATTAGTCCTATATCTATTTTTGAGTTTATAAAACTTATTGTTTTAGCATTTGGAAAAGCTATGTGAAGTAGTGGAAAAACAAGCACCAAACACATCATTAAAACCATTAAAATAAGTGTTGTTTTTTGTTTTTTATCAAAGGTTATTACTTCATCTAAAAGGTTTATTTTTACATTGTTTTTCTTAGCTTTTAAAACAAAAAATGTAATCACAAAAATAGGCAAAATAAATGTAAATAAAAATATCACAAACGCATCATTAAACGCTACTTCTTGACTAATCCCAGCATTTTGCATCAAACCACGAAATATTATTCCGCTTTGTGAAGTTGGAAAATTTGCTCCGCCTAAAGCTCCATAGTTAATCGCCATTGCCCCGCCAACTCTATCAAGCCCTGTTTTTTCACATAGTAAAAATGTAATAGGAGCCATAAACGCTAGCACGCTGTAAAATCCAGCACCCATAGCAGCAATTAATGCAGATACTAAAAATATAGCATAAGGTAAAAAATAAGGATAATTTTCAAATTTTTTGATTAGAAATGCTGCTAGTTTTTCTAGTGTTCCATTTACACTTGCGAAGTTATAAAACAGCGAAACTGCAAATATAACAAAAAATATAGAAATAGGCCAAAATGCAATGATTTCTTTAGGTTTTAAATCCATAAAAAATGCACCTATGATATATGCAAAAATCATTGCAAATATACCTATATTTAGCTTTGTTATATAACCAATAGCAATAGATAAAATTATTGCTAAAATAATAAAAGATGTAAGCATAATTTTTCCTTTCTTTTAAATAAATTATTTTATTATAACACTAACTTTATTTAGGAGGAAGTTGTGAATAATTATGAAATGTTTTTTAATGAAGCAAAGTATATTTTTAAAGATAGGATTTTTAATGATTATCTTAGATGTTTTGCTTATGGGGTTGATGCGTCTTGTTATAAATATGTTCCAAAAATCGTAGTAATTGCTAAGAGTGAAGCAGAGATTAAAGAAATCATTCGCTTAGCAAATCTATATAAAACTCCGCTAAATTTTCGTGCAGCTGGCACAAGTCTTAGCGGTCAAAGTTCTACTGATAGTGTTTTGGTTGTTATTAAATATGCTTTTAAAGAAATAAATGTAAGCAAAAATGCAGATGAAATCACACTTGGCTGTGGGGTTGTCGGCGTTCATGCAAATACGGCTTTAAGCAAACTTTTTAAAAAAATCGGACCTGATCCAGCTACAATTAATTCAGCTTTAATAGGCGGAATAATCAATAACAACTCAAGTGGTATGTGCTGTGGTACAAAGGATAATTCTTATAAGACTTTAAATAGTATTAGAGTGATTTTAAATGATGGCACTATTTTAGATACAGCCGATGCTAAAAGTGTGAGTGATTTTAAAAAATCTCATGCAAAATTATTAAATGAATTAAAAGAGCTTAAAAATCAAATTAGAAATGATGCTGAATTAAATAATCTTATAAAGCGTAAGTTTAAGATAAAAAATACCACAGGATATTCATTAAATGCCTTTGTTGATTATGATGATGAAATAGATATTTTAGCTCATTTATTTATAGGAAGTGAAGGGACTTTAGGTTTTGTCAGCAAAGCAAGGTTAAGAACTATTGATGATTTACCTTACAAAGCCTGTGCTTTATTATTTTTCCTAAATATAGAAGATGCAGCAAATACTATTAGTGAATTTGCAAAATGCGATTTTATAAACTCGGCTGAGATTATGGATTATGCAAGTTTAAATGCAGCAAGTAGCTATGATGAATTAAAAGAGCTTTTAAGTGATATTAAGCAAGGTTATACCTGTGTTTTAATTCAAACTGAAAGTGATAAAGAAAATATCTTAGATGAAAATATAAAAAAGATTAAAGAGCTTTCAAACAAGACTTATAAATCTTATTTTTCTAAAGATAAAAATGAATATGATTTATGGTGGAAGATTAGAAAAGCACTTTTACCTATTGCAGCAAGTAAAAGAGAGCCAAATGCAACGGTAATTACTGAAGATGTTTGCTTTGAAGTAAAAGATTTAGCAAAGGGTATTAAAGAAATTCAGAATTTATTTTTAGAATTTGGCTTTGATGGAATAATATTCGGTCATGCGCTAGCTGGAAATATTCACTTTATTATTACGCCTAATTTAAATGATAAAACTGAATTTGATAATTTTGCAAAATTAGTTGAAAAGATGTCAATCGTAGTAGCAAGCTATGGTGGAAGTATTAAAGCAGAGCATGGAACAGGAAGAATGGTTGCTCCGTTTGTAGAAGTTGAGTGGGGCAAAAAAGCTTATGAGATTAATTGCAAAATAAAAGAGATTTTTGATAAAGATAATATCTTTAATCCTGATGTAATCATTACAAAAGATAAAGATATTTATAAAAAGAATATAAAAAATCCAAGCTTAGTTGATGAAGCTCTAAATTTATGTATGGAATGCGGATTTTGCGAAAGATTTTGTCCTTCAAATGAATTTACTTTAAGCCCAAGACAAAGAATTGCAGTGCTTAAAGAAATGAAAAGCTTAGAAAGTTTAAACGATACCGATAGCAGACAAAAATTAAAAGAGATGAAAAAGCTTTATAATTTTTATGTAGATACTAGCTGTGCAGCCTGTGGGGTTTGCTCTATGGTTTGTCCTTTAGGGATAAATTTTGCTGATTTTAGCTTAAATTATAGAAAAGCTAGTCAAGGTGCTATTTCAAAAATCATTGGTAATTTAGCTTATAACAATCATCAAAGAACTTTAAAACTTGCAAAATCATCACTAAAAATAGCAAATAAATTTGATAATTTTAAACTAAACAATGTATTAGCGACATTTTCTATGCCACAAAGTAGAAATTATTTGCCACTTGCAAATGATTATAATTATAAAAGCAATACGCAAAAAGAAAATGTTATTTATTTTACAAGTTGCTTAAATAAAGCCTTTAAGCCAAATGCTAAGATGAGTGATAAAAGAGCCTTACAAGAAGTATTTGAAAGCTTATGCAAAAAAGCTGGAATTGGAATAATCTATGCTCCAAACGACTTATGCTGTGGTAAAGCTTATGAAAATTATGCAGATATTCAAAGTAAAAATGAAGCAAAACTTAGCGAATTTATAGCAAATGCAAATGCTGATATCGTAATTGATCATAGTGCATGTTCAGCAAAAATGCTTAAAAATCATAAAGTTTATGATTTGGCTGATTATTTATATAAGGTTATTGCTCCAAGGCTTAAGATTAAACAAATTGATGAGGTAATAGGGCTTTATATAATGTGTGCTGCTAGAAAAATGCATATTGAAAATAGCTTAATAGAACTTGCAAAAATGTGTGCTAAAAATGTAGTTCTTGATAATGATACATATTGCTGTGGCTTTGCAGGATATAAAGGCTTTTTAACTCCAAAATTAAATATAAGTGCGACAAATAATTTTAAGAAATTTTATGCAAATACAAATATTAAAAGAGGGTTTTCAAGCTCAAGCACTTGCGAAGTAGGGCTTAGTGATGCCACTAACATTTCATGGCAACACATTGCATATTTGCTAGATGAATGCAGTGAATAGGTCTTAATTCCTATTTCGTAATTCTTTAGATTTTAATACTTAAAAATCAAGGGAATTTGAATTAGGAAATTAAAAATCCTAATTCAAATTCTAAATAAAAATTAGCAAAATTTCTTATAATTTGTAGCTAATCCTGCAAGGCTTGTTTCTTTGTATCTTGTATCCATATCCTTGCCTGTTTCATACATAGTTTTAATTACTTCATCAAGCCCAACGCTAGGAGCACTCTCTCTATCCATAGCCATTTTTGCTGCGCTTACAGCTTTTATAGCTCCGAATACATTACGCTCAATGCAAGGTATTTGCACAAGTCCTGCAACAGGATCGCAAGTAAGCCCTAAATGATGCTCCATTGCAATCTCAGCTGCAGAGCAACAATCAATCGGACTTGCACCCATGCTAAATGCAAACGAAGCTGCCGCCATTGAAGATGCTGAGCCAATTTCTGCTTGACAACCAGCTTCAGCTCCACTAATACTTGCGTTTTTCTTAAATAATGAACCTATTGCCATCGATACTAATAAAAAGTCTCTAATGTCCTTTTCACTCATACTTTTTACATGTTCTTTTAAGTATAAAAGCACAGCAGGAACAACAGCACAAGCTCCATTTGTTGGAGCAGTTACTACACGATTACCTGCTGCATTTTCTTCTGAAACACTCATAGCATAAAGGCTAAAATAATCAATAAAATCTAAATCACCTTTACGATTTAAGTGTTTATCTCCTAATAATGCAAGTTTTTTTGCAAGTGCAGGAGCTCTTCTTTTAAGCTTGATTGGTCCAGGTAAAATTAATTCATTTGAATTAGCACCTGCTATAAAGCTATCATGCATAGCTTCGTAAATCTCTTTGCAATAATTATTTATATATTCTTCGCTATTAAAGTTAAGTTCATAAAGCATTGCAATTTCGGCTATATTTTTATTATATTTATTACATAGCCACAAAAGTTCTGTAGCACTATCAAAAGAATAATCATAATTTTTTTCATCTGAGCTATTGCTTTGGCATTTGATTTCATCTTCATTTTTAATAAATCCACCGCCAACTGAATAATAAGTCTTAGCCTTAATGCAAGTATTATTAGCAAATGCTTCTATTGTTAGGGCGTTTTCGTGATATTGTTTAAACTCATTAGAAAATACAATATCGCTATTTTCATTAAAATCAATCTCTTTTACTCCGCCTAATAAAAGCTTTCGCTCATTTAATCTTAATAAAACTTCTTGCTTTTGCTTTGCGCTAATTGTCTTTACGTTTAAGCCACTTAGACCTAAAACCACAGCAATATCGCTTAAATGCCCTTTACCAGTAAGTGATAAAGAGCCAAATAAAGTAACTTTAATTCTTGTAATTTCATCTAAATTTAAATCTTTTAAAAACTCATTTCCTGCTACAAAAGGTCCAACCGTGTGCGAGCTTGATGGTCCTATGCCGATTTTAAAAATACTTAAATTACTCATGATATCATCTTATAAACTACGCTAGTAATTGTGATAATTCCCATAATAGCTACGAAATAACAAGCCGCACCATTTTTGTAAGTTCTAAGCTCAGGAATTTTGTATATCGCATATACAGGCATTAAAAATAATATAACAGCAATAATAGGACCGCCCAAATCTTCTATAAATCCTAAAATACTAGGATTGTAAAATGCAACTATTATCATAGTTACATACATAAATATAGTTGTAAAGGCATTGTTTTTACTAACTTCTTTTCCGCTTACTTTTTTAATAAGTCCGTTTAAGCCTTCTCTAGCACCAAAATAGTGTCCAAAAAAGCTAGTTAAAATCGCCAAAAACGCAACAGCAGGAGCACCATAGCTTATAATATTTCCTTCAAATTTATTAGCAAAATAGCTAAGAATTGGAATATTTGCATCTCTTGCAATAGCAAACTCACTTTTATCAAGGCATAAAATACAAGAAAATACAAAAAACATAACAAATACTAATAAAAGTGTAGCGTTATTAAATAATATTTGCTTTCTTTTTGCGTCTGAGTTTTCTTTATACTCATTATAAGTATTTAAGCTAAAAGTTGAAATTGCAGGAGAGTGATTGAAACTAAATACAAGCACAGGTAAAGTAAGCCATATTGTAGTAATAAATTCTTTAATACTTGGAACTTCACCTAAAACTCCTAATTTCCAGTGTGGTATTAAATAAAGTGAGAATAAAAATAATATTAAGCATAATGGATAAACAAGCCACTCACATACTTTAGTTACTAAATTTTCATTAGTAAACATTACAGCCATCATAATAGTAATTAAAATAATAGCTAAGATTAAGCGATTTGGCTCAGCTAAGCCTAATTGATTTACCATAAATGAGCTTATTGTGTTTGTAATACCAACCCCATAAGCAAGACAAATAGGATAAATTGCAAAAAAGTATAAAAATGTAATCACAATTCCAACTTCTTTACCAAAGTATTTATTCACAGCATCAGTAATATCTCCACCTTTAGTAGAACCTACGAAATATGATAGAAATAAATGTGATAAATAAGTCATCGGAAAAATTAAAACACACATTAAAACAATAGGCCAAAAGCCACCCGTTCCTGCACGAATAGGTAAGAATAATATCCCAGCACCTACTGCAGTGCCAAATAATGAAAACATCCAACGATTGTCAAACTCGCTCCATTTTTTCATCATTACTCCTTAAAATAAATTAAAGCCGTTATTTTAGTTATAAAAATATAATTTTTATAAATTTTCAAGAAATTTTATAAAAAATGTTACTCATGGTTACAATCACTTCGTTGTTTTAAAAAATATGTTTTGATTATGATTTTTATTTTCTTTTTTAATATATAATTTAAAAATATTACTAATTTTAAAGGAGATTTTATGAATTTAGTTCATCCAAAAAGCATTAAAGAAATAATCAAAAAAGATAAATTATCTAAAAATCCCTTTGAGAGATTAATAATAGCTTGTGAAGATAAGGCTGATAAAAAATAAGCATTGTTACCAAAAACGCTCGAATTTATATATAATGATTTTTTGAATTTTTTATTAAGGAGAGCGTTTGCAAAGTTTGTTAAATGAAATTCATTTATTTTTAGACACTATAAATGGTTATTTATATACTTATTTTTTAGTGTTTGCTTTAATTATCGTTGGCGTAGTTTATAGCATAATCACTCGTTTTGCTCAATTTAGATTAATGGGTAATGTAATTTCACTTTTAAAAGAAAAACAAGATAATAAAAGTGATGTTAGTAGCTTTGAAGCTTTAATGATTTCAACAGCTTCAAGAGTTGGTATAGGAAATATCGCAGGAATTAGCACGGCTGTTGTTGTTGGTGGTGCAGGAGCTTTATTTTGGATGTGGGTAATGGCATTTATTGGAGGTGCAAGCGCTTTTGCTGAAAGCACATTAGCACAAGTTTATAAAAGCCGTGATGAAAACGGATTTCGTGGAGGTCCTGCATATTTTATTGAAAAAGGTTTAGGAAGTAGATTTTTTGGTAAATTATTTTCTGTTATTTTAATAATAACTTATGCGTATGGATTCAATGGACTTCAAAGCCATACTATGACTTCAGCTTTTGCAATATATTTTCCTGATAATTTTAGTTCAGCAAGCGTTGTTATAGGTATTATTTTAAGCGTAGTTGCTTTTGCTTTATTTTTCTCTAATTCAAAATCACTAGGAAAAGTAAGCTCAATCATAGTTCCTATTATGGCTTTTGTTTATATTTTACTTAGTTTAATTGCTATGATTATGAATTATTCTGAAATACCAGCTGTTTTTTCATTAATATTTGAAAATGCTTTTGATTTTAAAGCTATTTTTGGTGGTTTTGCGGGTAGCGTTGTAGTTATTGGAATTAAGCGTGGTTTATTTTCAAACGAAGCAGGTATGGGTTCAGCTCCAAACGCAGCAGCAGCAGCAAATACAAGTCACCCTGTAAAGCAAGGGATTATTCAAAGCTTTTCAGTATTTATTGACTTAATTATATGCTCTTGCTCTGGCTTTTTAGTATTATTTTCTACTAGCTATATGGAGCAATTAAGCAAAGGTGAAAAAACTCTAAATGCCTTGCCTATGGTTCAACAATCTATGATTGAGTATTATGGCACTTGGGGGCTTCATTTTATTACTTTTGCTGTTATTTTATTTGCAGTTACTTCATTAATTGGTAACTTTTATTATGCTGATGCAAACGTAAAAAACCTTACAAAAAATAATTTCAATGAATTAGTGTTTAAAATCAGTGCAGTTGCTATGGTATTTATAGGTTCTCAGCTTGATTTAGCTGTTGCATGGGATTTAGCTGATATTACAATGGCTGCAATGGCTTCAATTAATATAATTGCGATTTTATTATTAAGCCCTGTTTTAATTAAATGCTTAAAAGATTATGATGAGCAAAAGAAAAAAGGACTAGATCCAACATTTAGTGCGAAAAAATTAGGAATTAAAAACGCTGAGTGCTGGGATTAATCTTAAAAGGCTTAATGCCTTTTTAAGATTGGAATTTGAATTAGGAATTTGCTTTTAATTCCTATTTTAAATTCTTAAATATTTTCAGGCTTTTTACCTTCATCTATAAAAATAGAACGAATAGCATCATTTTTATCGTCTTCACTTTGTCTTTTTGCCCAACTCATAATAAGCTCATCTTTTGCTCTTGTAAGTGCTACATAAAACAATCTTCTTTCTTCATCAATTCCACCAGCGCTTTTGCTAAGCTTTAGATTTGGAAATCTTCCTTGTGCTAAATCTATTAAATATACGATTTCAAATTCTAAGCCCTTACTCGCATGAACGGTTAGAAGTTGCACTCCTTTTGTGCTTTCATAATCAATATTTAAAATCGTTTTTTCATAAAAATCTTTAAAAGTATTGTAATTTTTCGCATCTTCTAAAATATATTTACAATTATTTTTGATATTTTCTAGCTTTTGTTCTTTTATCTCATTTACGATTTTTGCACCTTTAAATGAACGCTTTGCTGCAATATTATTTATAATTAGACTAAAAATTTTAGATGAATATGCGTTTTTTAGCAAAATACTAGGATTATCAATATTTTCATTTTCTTTTAAAAACTTATATAATTCTTCTAAAAAGGTTACATTATCAAACTTTAGTTCTTTTAATAACAAAACAGGATTATGCTTAAAATCACTTGCTAAAAAGCTAAATTCATTCTGTTTTGCTTCATTTTGTGTGCTTGCAAAAAGTCCAAAAGCTTCATCGCTTTTAGCTAAAAAATCATATCTATCTTTTTTAATAGGTCTTAAAATCCCTTCTAGCAAAGAGCCATTTCCAAGCTCTAAAAAAGCCTTATAAATAATATTTACTTTAGCATTTCCAACGCCTTTGCTCTCTAGTAAAATCCCTAAAAAGCTTAATATATCGCTATTTTTATTAGTTAGATTTGCTAAGTTTATTAAGGTATTTATTTCTTTTAGTTCATAAAAACTCGTTCCGCCTTTTCTAGCTACTTTAATACCTTTTAATTTTAATGAGCGTTCTATTAAATCCCCGCTTGAATTATTGCGATAAATCACTGCTATATCGCTCTTTGGCTTCATTTGAAGCTTGGCTAAAATATCGTTAGCAATAAATTCATATTGTTCGTTAGCTAAATTAAAACTATGTAATTTTATAGGCTTTATCGCATCATCTCTTGTAACTATTAGTTCTTTTGGATAAAGCCTTTCATTTTTTGTAATAACTCTATTTGCAAACTCTAAAATATTGCTAAGACTTCTATAATTTTTATTAAGTGAATAAATATTAGCGTTTTTATATCTATCTTTAAAACTACCTATTATTTCAATATTTGCACCATTAAAAGCATAAATACTTTGATCATAATCACCCACGCAAAATAAAGATTTTTTAGGAATTGCATCTAAAATAGCGCTTTGAAGATTATTAGTATCTTGATATTCATCTACTAAAACTTCATAAAAAGGTTCATCTTTATAATCATTTTTAAAAAAATCTTTAGAATTTAGCAATAAATCATCAAAATCATAATAATTATGAGCTTTTTTTTGCTCGTTAAACTCATCTAAAACCTTGCAATAAAAATTAATATTATCGCTTTGCTCTTCATAATTTTGTTTTAAATATCCACGAAAGTCATCAACCAAATTAGTATTATTAAATCTTGAATAAATATCAGCTAAGTATGAATAATCAAATAAATCATCACGATTAGGATTGTATTTTTCATAAATACTTTTAAGCAAGGCTCTAAGTTCAGAGTTTTTTTTAAGATTAATTTCTTTATGTTTTTTTAAATACTCTAAGCTAATTGCATGAAAAGTCCCACTTATTATGCCTTTTATCTTGCTTGAGCCGAGCTTTTTTTCAAGTCTTGCCATCATTTCTTTTGCAGCTTTATTTGTAAAAGTAAGGAGCATAATGGTATTAGGCTTAGCTCCATCGTTTAATAACTTTTCAATCCTTGCAACAATGGTGCTTGTTTTACCTGTTCCTGCACTTGCTATTATTAAATTACTGCCTAATTTTGCATTAACAGCAGCAAATTGTTCTTCATTTAATTTGTTCAAAACATCTCCATTAATCAAAAATAAAGCCAAAAAGTCTAGCAAAATAACCTAAAAATAAGCAAAAATTAATAAAATGGGCGAAAATATACATTTTAAGGATTATTTATGAGCGATTTTTACAATCCAAAAGAAATTGAAAAAGATTATTATGAATTTTGTAAGCAAAAAGGCTATTTTGAAATAGATGGAAATAAAAATATCCAAGAAAAAGGTAAAAATTTTGCCATTATGATGCCACCACCAAATGTTACAGGCGTTTTACATATCGGACACGCACTTACTTTTACTCTTCAAGATATTATGACAAGATATAAAAGAATGGATGGCTATAAGGTGCTTTATCAACCAGGCTTAGATCACGCTGGAATTGCTACTCAAAATGTAGTTGAAAAGCAACTTTTAGCAAAAGGCATTAAAAAAGAAGAGCTAGGACGTGAAAAGTTTATAGAAAAAGTTTGGGAGTGGAAAGAGCAAAGCGGTGGAGCGATAGTTAAGCAAATGCAAGCACTTGGAATTACCCCTGCATTTTCAAGACTTCGTTTTACTATGGATGAAGGACTTCAAAACGCTGTTAAAAAAGCTTTTGTGGACCTTTATAATAAAGGCTTAATTGAGCAAAATAACAGAATGATAAACTGGTGCACCAAAGATGGGGCATTAAGCGATATTGAAGTTGAATATGAAGAAAACAAAGGCAAGCTTTATCATATAAGGTATTTTTTAAATGATAAGGATTATTTAGTAGTTGCAACTACTAGACCTGAGACATATTTTGGAGATACTGCTGTAATGGTAAATCCAGATGATGAAAGGTATAAGCATTTAGTTGGTAAGGAAGTTACATTACCTATCATAAATCGCAAAATTAAAATCATAGCTGATAGTCATGTTGATATGGAATTTGGAACAGGAATTGTAAAGGTAACTCCAGCTCATGATAATAACGACTATGAAGTAGGACTTAGACATAATTTGGAGTTTTTAACTATTTTTGATGAAAACGGGATTTTAAACGAACATTGTGCTGAGTTTGCTGGACTTGAAAGACTTGATGCTAGAAAAATAGTAGTTGATAAATTAAACGAATTAGATTTTATTGAAAAAATAGAAGATTATGTAAATCAAGTTGGGCATTGTTATCGCTGTAAAAATATCGTTGAACCATACATTTCTAAACAATGGTTTGTAAAAACTGATATCGCAACAAAAGTTATAGAAAAAGTAAATAATGGTGATGCTAAGTTTTATCCAGCTCATTGGATAAATAGCTTTAATGCGTGGATGCGTGAGCTTCGCCCTTGGTGTATCTCAAGGCAACTTTGGTGGGGACATCAAATTCCTGTTTATTATTGTGATGAGTGCGAGCATATTCATGTAGACGAGAGCAAGGTAGAAAAATGCGAAAAATGTGGGTGCAAGAGCATTACTCAAGATAAAGATGTTCTTGATACTTGGTTTAGCTCAGGTCTTTGGGCGTTTTCAACTCTAGGTTATAACAACGGCGATTTTGGTAAAAACACTTTATGGAATGAAAGCGATATAAAAGACTTTTATCCAAACTCACTTTTAATTACAGGCTTTGATATACTGTTTTTTTGGGTATGTAGAATGCTATTTCAAAGTGAAAATGAATTAGGCGAAATCCCATTTAAAGACATTTATCTTCACGCACTTGTAAAAGATGAAAACGGGCAAAAAATGAGTAAAAGTAAAGGCAATGTAATTGACCCACTTGATAGCATTGATAAATATAGTGCTGACATTTTACGCTTTACTTTAGCATTACTTGCCGTTCAAGGAAGAGATATAAGAATGAGTGAAGATAGAATGATTTTAGTTCGTAACTTCACAAACAAGCTTTATAATGCGGTAAATTTCTTACTACTTAAAGGTAAAGATTACAAAATACTTGATAGCTATAAAACAACGCTAGGTATTTATATAAACGCAGAGTTTCAAAAGTGTGTAAATGAAACTAGAAAAAATCTTGATGAGTATAGATTTAACGATGCTGCTATGAATATTTATAAGTTTTTATGGGATGAGTTTTGCGATTATGGTATAGAGTTTAGCAAGGCTGATGAAACAAGTATAAACGAGCTTGCAAGCGTGTTTTTAAATGCTATGAAATTACTTAGTCCATTTATGCCGTTTATTAGTGAGTATTTATATCATAAATTAAGCGGGACAAGTATTTTTGAAAATGGCTCAATTATGGTTGAAAAATACCCTAAAGTTAGCGAAATTTCATCTAACGAAGAGCAAATTATCAAAAACTACGAGCTTTGCAAAGAAGCGATTAACAGCCTAAGAAGTATCAAAAAGACAGCAAATATCACAGATAAAAACGCTCCAGCGCAAATTATTAGTGAGCATAAATTTGATGAGTATTATCTAAAACTTATAGCAAAATTAGCAAAAGTTGGGGAATTAGAGCAAAGCGAAAATGTAAAAGAAAGCTTTAGTGTAAATGTTAGCACAAACCTAAAAACCGCTATTTTTGTAGATAGCTCAGCACTTAGCGAGATGAAAGCAAAGCTAGAAAACAAACGCAAAAAAGTTCTAGCAGAGTATGAAAAGCTAAATAAAATGCTAAGCAATGAAAAGTTTGTAGCAAACGCTCCAAAAGAAGTTGTAGAACAGAATAAAGCAGCGCTTGAGAGTGCAAGTAAAGAACTTGAAGCAATAAACAACGAGCTAAACGCTCTAAGTTAATATTTGCTAAGCTTTTGCTTAGCAAATATTTAATTTCCTATTTCAAATTCCTTTAGTTTTCAAGTATTAAAATCTTAAGAATTACGAAATAGGAATTAGCTTTTTAACTTTATAAAGTCTAAATATTGTTTTTAAATTTCTAATTCAAATTCTCTTATTTTTAAATACTTTAATATAAGCTTCAAATATTTTTGTATTTTATTAACTTTCTAACCTAATATCTTATTGCTTAGACTAGTTTTTTGAGTTTGGTTGAGTTTGGTTGAGTTTCGAATTTATAATAATTATCAATAGTTTTTGTTTAAAATTTTAAAGAATTTGAAATAGGAATTAGCTTTTTAAATTTGCAAAATTTATAAAAGCTAATTCGTAATTATTATTTGCTCTTTTGAGCGTTGTGTTTAGCTTGTTTTAAAAACTCTAAAAAGTCTTTTATTTCTTCGTAATTTTCAAACTTACTTTCTTTATCAACAAGCATTCTTGTTAGGCTTTCGTTTTTTAAATAATCATCGTTCATTTCATCGGCTTTTTGAATTAAAGCATTGATTAATATTTCTTTATTCATTTAAAATCCTAATAAATCGCACTAATTCTATCAATTTCATCCCAGCTAAGGCTTTTATCTTTATAGGTTAGCATTCTATTTACATATCTTGCCAAAATATCGGTTTCTACATTTACTAAATCTCCTACTTTATAGCTAGAAAATAAAGTATCTTTTAAAGTTATATCAATAATTGTAAGTCTTATTGAATCATCTAAAACTTCATTAATTGTAAGGCTTACTCCATCTATTGCAATGCTGCCTTTATTGCAAACTAAAGGCATAAATTTTTTATCAATACTTATATAAAAATCAACTCCGCTATTTAGCTTATTAATCTTTATAATTTTTCCAAGAGTATCAATATGTCCTGTTAATAAATGCCCATCAATTCTATCTCCAAGTTGCATAGCTAATTCGGTATGAACTTTAGAGCCAACTACAAATGGCTTAATTACGCTTTGGGTTTCACTGCTTAAGTTTAGACTAAAACCATCATCGTGGATTTTAATCACACTAAGGCATGCTCCATTAGTTGCAACGCTATCTCCTATATTTGGTTTTAATTTTGAAACTATTCTTAATTCATTATTTGAATATTTTTTTACAACTGCTAATTCTCTTATTAAACCATTAAACATTTTTATCCTTTACAATAAGCTTAGTGTATTATAAAAAAAAGGATTAATGATGTATGATATTATAATTATCGGTGCTGGTCATGCAGGTGTCGAAGCTGCACATGCTAGTGCAAAAATGGGTAAAAAAACCTTACTTCTTACAATTTTAAACGATAGGATCGGAGCAACTTCGTGTAACCCTGCAATAGGCGGACTTGCAAAAGGGCATTTAGTAAAAGAAATAGCTGCACTTGGCGGAATTATGCCAAAAATCACAGATTTAAGTGCGATTAATTATAAAACTTTAAATGAGAGTAAAGGTGCAGCAGTTCGTGGAACTAGAGCTCAGATTGATATGGATGAATACAATAAAAATGCTAAAAATATATTACTTAATATGCCTAATTTAGATATTTCTCAAGAAATGGTTACGGAATTATTAGTAGAAAATAACGAAGCTTATGGAGTAAAAACAGAATTAGATAAAGAATATAAAGCAAAAAAAATCATTCTTTGCTCAGGAACATTCTTAAATGGTTTAATTCATGTTGGTTTAAGCAAAATAAAAAGTGGTCGTGTAGGAGAGCTAAGTTCAACTCATTTAGGAGATAATCTAGCTGCTTTAGGGCTTAATCGTGGAAGGCTAAAAACCGGAACATGTCCAAGGATTTTAGCAAGTAGTATTGATTTTAGTGTTTTAGAAATTCAAGAAAGTGATTTAAATACTAAAGGTTTTAGCCTAGATTACAAGACTCATACATTGCCACAACTACCTTGCTATATAGCTCATACAAATACAACTACTCATGATATTATTCGCTCAAATTTTGACAAAGCTCCTATGTTTACAGGTCAGATTAAAGGAATAGGCCCTAGATATTGCCCTAGTATTGAGGATAAAATCAATCGTTTTGCGGATAAAGAAAGCCATCATTTATTCATCGAGCCGCAAACAAAAGAAGCCACAGAATACTATATAAACGGCTTTTCAACTTCGCTTCCTTTTGAAGTGCAACATCTAATGATTCGCTCAGTTAAAGGCTTTGAGAATGCAAAAATCACAAGACATGGCTATGCGATTGAGTATGATTATTTTGACCCACTTGATTTATTTCATACATTAGAAAGTAAGATTATTAAAAACTTCTATCTAGCAGGTCAGGTAAATGGAACAACAGGTTATGAAGAAGCAGCAGCACAAGGTCTTATGGCTGCAATAAATGCAAGTTTAGCGATTGATAAAAAAGATGGTTTTGTATTAAGAAGAGATGAAGGCTATATCGGAGTTTTAATTGATGATTTAGTTACTAAAGGAACTAAAGAGCCTTATAGAATGTTTACAAGTAGGGCTGAGTTTAGATTATTACTTCGTGAAAGTAATGCGATTACAAGACTTAATAAATATGCTTATGAGTGTGGTTTAAGAGATGAAGAAAGCTTTAAATACTATGAAAGTAAAATAAATGATATGAAAAAAGGCTTAGAATTTTTATGTGATAGCAAGGTTGTGCCTTCAAATGTATTTAATGAATTATTAGCAAGTATTGATGAAGAGCCGATTTCTCAGCCTACAACTCTTCAAAAAATCATAGCTCGTAGTACAATTACAAAAGAAAAAATGCTAGTTTTAGCTCCTAGCTTATCTCGTTTAGATGATTTTGTTTTAGATGAGATTTTACTTGATTCTAAATATTATCATTATGTAAGATTGCAAGATGAAAATATTCAAAATCAAGAAAATTTATTAAAAATAAAAATCCCAAGTGATTTTGTTTATCGTGGAATTAGCGGACTTAGCAATGAAGTAGTTGAGAAATTAGAAAAAAATAAGCCAGCAAACTTATTTGATGCAAGTAGAATTAGCGGAATTACTCCAGCAGCTATTGATATTCTTCAAATTTATATCAAATTAAAGGCTAAAAATTGATAAAACATCTAGCTAAGTTTAAAAAGATTTATTCGTTTGCGGTTTTATCTCTTGTAATGATTGTTTTTTCTTTTTATATAACCATTAAAGAATCTACAATTATTACAAGGCTTGATAATTTAACTCATGATATGTTTTTTAGAATTAACGCCTACTTAAACAATAACGTAAAAGGCGATGATAGAGTTAAAATAGTTGATATTGATGAAAAAAGTTTATCTGCACTAGGTCAGTGGCCTTGGGATAGAGATTTATTAGCTTGTTTAGTTTATAAATTAAATGAAGCTAGCGTTGTTGGATTTGATATTTATTTCGCTGAATATGATAAGCGTGGTGAGATTACTAAGAAAATGAGCGATGAGAGCTTTTCATCTTTAAATATTCCAAAATATGATTTTTGTCCTAGAACTCAAGATACCGATAAAGCTTTTGCGACTGCTTTAGCTAATTCTAATAGCGTGTTAGCTTATGCAATTAATTTAGGTGCATACAAAAACGAAAGCAATGTATATAGAAGTATTTATACAAACCATATTACAGGTAAAAAATTAGCTCCATTAAGCAATCAAAGCATAGCAGAATACAATATTGATTATTCATTGCTTGAACATGGTAAAAACATTACAGCAAGTATAGAAGAATTAAGCGATAATTCTTATGCTAATGGTTTTGTTAATTCATATACACATTTAGATAATGTAATTCGTAGTGCTTTTATGATGATTTATTACGATGATGGTGAATTTAAACAGCTTTTACCAAGTCTTAGTCTTGCAATGTATGCTAAATATGTAGGAGTTGATGATATTAAAGCAGTTGGAGATGGGTTTAATATAAGATTAATTCTTGATGAAAAAGATACATTTTTGGTAAATCCACATGCGCTTTTAGGGCTTTATTTTAAAGGAAAATCTCCGCATTATGATTATATTAGTGCAATTGATGTTCTTGATGGCACGATTGATCCTAGATATTTTAAAGATAAGATTGTCTTAATTGGAACTAGCGTTGTTGGGCTTAATGATATTAGAAGTAATTCTTTAGATGAAAACTTGCCAGGTGTTGAAATACATGCTAATGCTATTGATAATTTATTAAATGATGAGTATTTAATAACTCCTAGCTATTCGGCTGAAATATTGTTTGCATCATTAATAATTATAATTTTATTAAGTGTAAGTTTTTCGTATTTTAAAAGCATAATAATGCAAGTGTTATTTCACTTAATCTTATTAGCAGTTATTATTTTAGGACATTATTATTTTATGGTTAGCGAAAAGTATGTTTTAAATACTTTTGAGCTTATTTTGGTGTTGGCTATTATGGGACTTTGTGGAATTCTTATTAACTTTTTCTTAGAAAGTAGGCAAAAAGAATTTATTAAAGCAAAACTTGAGAAAAAAGTTTCAAAAAGTGTTGCAGAGCAGTTAATTAATACAGATAGCAATGTTTTTAGCACTAGCAAAAGAGAAATTTCGGTATTTTTTAGCGATATTAGAGATTTTACAACCATTAGTGAGAATATGGATGCAGCTGATTTAGTTAAGTTTTTAAATACTTATATGACTCCTATGAGCGATATTATATTTAAATATCAAGGAACGGTTGATAAGTATATTGGAGATGCTGTTATGGCTTATTTTAACGCTCCAAACGATTTAGAAAATCACGCTGATTGTGCCTTGCAAGCTGCGATTGAACAAATAAAAGCTTTAAAGAGTTTAAATGAAGAATGGCAAAAGCAAAATCTTCCTTATATAAACATAGGTATAGGAATAAATACAGGTGAGTGCATTGTAGGCGAAATGGGTAGCCTTGCAAGAAGCGATTATACTTGTATTGGCGATGGCGTAAATACTGCAAGTAGGGTTGAGAGCTCATGTAAAAACTATAAAGCAAATATTTTAATTTCTCATAATACTTTAGCAGCGCTAAAAGACCCTAGTATTTATGAGCTTGAGCTTGTAGATGAATTAAAGCTAAAAGGAAAAGATGAAGCAACTAAGCTTTATAAATGCACAGGTTTTAAAGGCGATAATTTAACGCTTTGGAAGAGTTAAAATTAAATAAGAATTTGAAATAGGAATTTGAAATTACTAAAAAGGAGAAGAAATGAAAGTAATCGTTGAAGCAAAAGCAAAAATAATGGCAGAAAATGAAAATCAAGCAAAAATTAATCAAGATTTTTTTAATAAAAACAATTTATTTTGTATTAATTTTATGAGCTCACCTGGAAGTGGCAAGACTACTTTGCTTGAATATATCATTAAAAATAATTTATTAAAACTATGCGTTATAGAAGGCGATTTAGAAACTAACAAAGACGCTGATAGAATTATAAATGCAGGTGCAAAGGCTTATCAGATTAGCACAGGTCAAAGCTGTCATTTGGATGCAAAAATGATTGATAATGCTCTTAAAAATCTTGATATTAGCGAAAGTGAGTTTTGCGTGATAGAAAATATAGGCAATCTTGTATGCCCAGCTTCATACAAATTAGGAGAGCATTTAAATGTAGTATTATTATCATCTCCTGAAGGAAGCGATAAGGTTGCAAAATATCCTGTAATGTTTAAAAGAGCCGATGTAATCGTGCTAACCAAAATGGATATAGCAAAACATTTTAATTTTAATTTAGAAGAAATTAGTGAAGAAGCAAAAAAGCTAAATCCAAATGTAAAAATATTTTGTGTAAGTGCAGCAACAGGCGAAGGTGTTGCTGAGCTTTGTGAATACTTTAAAAATCAAAGGGCTTAATATGTGTTTATCAATTCCATCAAAAGTAATTAGTATAGATGAAAATAATTTCGCACAGGTTGATACTTTAGGTATTAAGCGTGGGGTTAGTCTTGATTTAATTCCTGAAGAAGTAAAGGTAGGTGATTTTGTATTAATTCATGTTGGATTTGCTATGCAAAAAATAGATGAAGCTGCTGCTAAAGAAAGCTTAGAGCTATATAAGCAAATCGCTGATGAGATAGGTAGCGAAGAGATTGAAAGCAGGTTTTTATGAATTACATAAAAGAATATAAAGACATAAACACTATAAAAGCTTTAAAAAAACTAATTGATAATGTAAAACTTGATAGAGTTTATAATGTAATGGAGATTTGCGGTGGGCATACTCATTCGCTTATTAAATATGCCTTGCCTTCTTTAGTGCCTAATATTAACTTTATTCATGGACCTGGCTGTCCTGTATGTGTAATGCCAAAAAGTAGGCTTGATGAAGCCGTATTTTTAGCTAGTTTAGATGGAGTTATATTTTGCACGCTTGCTGATATGATAAAAGTTCCTGCAAGTAATACAAGCCTTGAAAAATTAAGAGCAAATGGAGCAGATATAAGAGCTCTTTATAGCCCACTAGAAGTGCTAAAAATTGCAAGTGAAAATAAAGATAAAAAGATTATATTTTTTGCAATAGGATTTGAAACTACAACTCCTATGAGTGCTGTTTTGATTGAAAAAGTGCTTGAAATGGGGCTAAAGAATGTATTTTTTCATATAAATCATGTAAGAGTTCCTGAGCCAATTGAAGCATTATTACAAGATAAAGATTGTAATATTGATGGCTTTTTAGCACCATCTCATGTAAGCGTTATAATAGGCAAAAATGCTTATTTAGATATGGCAAAAACATACAAAAAACCTTTTGCTATAAGCGGTTTTGAGCCTGTTGATTTAATGCACTCATTATTAAATCTAAGCTTGCAGTTTAAAAACAAAAGCTATGAAGTATATAACGAATATTCAAGATTAGTAACTAATGAAGGAAATCTTAAGGCTAAGGCACTTATAGATAAATATTTTTGCAAGGCTGATTTTGAATTTCGTGGCTTAGATGTGATAAAAAATGGTGGATTAGAATTAAAAAGCGAATATGATTTTTTAAATGCAAAAAAAGTATTTGAAATTTGTACTAATACTAAGCCTGAAAATAAAGCCTGTTTATGCCCTAAGATTTTAAAAGGTCTTGCAAAGCCAACTGATTGTAAGGTTTTTGGTAATTTATGCACTCCAAATAATCCAATCGGTAGCTGTATGGTAAGTAGCGAAGGTGCTTGCGCTGCTTATTATAAATATAATAAAAAATAAGGAGATAGAATGGAGTTTTTACATAAAGATTTTAAAAGTAAATTAGATATTTTAAAGGAGCATTTTAGCTCTTGTTTTGATAAAGATGGAAGATTTGATTTAGAAAGATTAAAAGATGAAATAATGGCGAACAGGGGGGGATTTTACTAATGAAAGTTATAGTTTAAACTTTCTTGGCAAAAAACACGCAAAATATTTAGCAAATCTAAAAATCTCAAGCTATCTTAAACAAAACGGCACTTTTAATGAAGATTTAAAACAAAACCTACTCATAAAAGGCGATAATTTAGAAGTCTTAAAACACCTACAAAACAGCTATTATAAAAAAATCAAAATGATTTATATAGACCCACCTTACAATACCGCTAATGGTGATTTTGTTTATAACGATACTAGAACTTACAAACTAGATGATTTAATAAATGCTGGAATGAGCGAAGATGAGGCTAAAAGAGTGCTAGAATTTAGCACTAAAAAATCAAGCTCACACTCAGCCTGGCTTACTTTTATGTATCCAAGACTATTTCTAGCTAGAAAGCTTTTAAAAGATGATGGGGTGATATTTATCTCAATTGATGATAACGAAACGGCACAACTCAAGCTACTTTGTGATGAGATTTTTGGAGAAGAGAATTTTGTAGCTCAGCTATCAGTTGTTGATAATTTAAAAGGCAACAACAATACTGATGGTATTGTTTCAACCAACGAGTATTGTTTGGTATATACAAAAAATTATCAGTTTGCCAAATTTTATGACCTTTATGTTGATAAAACAGATGATGATTTTAGTGAATGGCAAAAAGATGAAAAAGGTTATTGGAAAAAAGGACGCAATATTAAAGGAACCGGAGAAAATGCACCTAGAGAAAAGCGACCTACAATGTTTTATCCTATTTATTTAAGCAATAGTTTAGAAATTTCTACCGTAAAAAGCAATTATTACAATATTGAAGTTTTACCTATAACAAACGGACAAGAGATGTGTTGGAACTGGAGCAAGGATACAGTAGAGATAAATAAAGATGAATTAATTGTTGAAAAAAGCAAGAATGGTTATAATTTTTACAAAAAACAACGCCCAAGCCTAAGTGATTTACCAACTAGAAAAATAAAAACTACTTGCTATAAGCCATCATACTCTACTTCAGCAAGTGCAAATACAATGAAAGAATTGTTTGATAATAAAGTCATTTTTAACTATACAAAATCAGTTGATTTGATAAAAGATTTTATGCAAATTTCTACTGATAAGGATGACATTGTTTTAGACTTTTTTGCAGGAAGTGGGACTACGGGGCATGCGGTAATGCAATTAAATGCTGAAGATGGTGGAAATAGAAAATATATTTTGGTTCAACTTGATGAAAAAATAGATGAGAAAAAAAATAAAATCGCTTATGATTTTGTAAAAGATGAGCTTAAGCGAGAGCCTACAATCTATGAAATCACAAGAGAAAGACTACTAAGAGCAGGAAAGAAAATTAGTCATGATTATGCTAATGCTACTAATTTAGAATTTAGTGAGTTTAGTATAGTGCCAAAGGATGAGCTAGAGTTAGAAAAACTAGAAAAGCTAGATTTAAGCTTAAGCGATGATTTGTTTATTAATTTTGATGATAGTAAAACAAACGAAATTTTAACCAGCTATAAACTAGCTGATGGCATAGCTTTAGATGTGGAATTTAAAACCGTATTTTTAAATGAATATAAAGCGTATTATTCTAATAAATTGCTTTATTTGGTTTACCCATACTTTACTAGCGAAAACACAAAAGCTTTAATGCAAAAACTACAAAACAAAGACTTAATATGTGAGCGAGTGATTTTATATAATGCAAGTTTTAAAAGTAGCGAACACAAGACCTTAAAAGATGCCTTAAATCAAATAGGCGTTAAATTACAAGTGAGATTTTAAGATGGGTGGTTTTAATTTTACTAATGATTTAGAGCATCAAAATATAGCGATTGAAAGTGTTTTAGAAGTTTTTAAAGATGATAATTTAAGAGCAAATGTTAAAAGAGTGCAAGAGCTAAACAATATAAAAAACAAAAGCTTTATAAATGATAATGTTTATGATATTTGTATGCAAACAGGCACAGGTAAAACTTATACATATACAAAAACAATGTTTATGCTAAATGAGGCTTATGGATATGATAGTTTTATTGTCCTTGTGCCAACTTTGGCTATCAAATCAGGGACTAAAAGTTTTTTTGAGCTTTCACGTCAGCATTTTATAGATGAGTTTAAAAAAAGCCTTAGCTTTTATGAAGTAAAGAGCGAAAAATCAGGCAAAAAAGAGCAAATGCCACAAAGTATAAAAGACTTTTGTAAGCATGATGATAAAAACTCAATAAGAGTGCTACTTATTAATGCTGGAATGCTTAATTCAGATACTTTTAAAAAAGAATTTGAGAGCAATCTTTTTGATAGATTTTTTAGCGTATTTCCCGCACTAGCTCACACAAAAAGTATTTTAATTGTCGATGAGCCACATAAATTTGATAAAGCAAATAAAACTTGGATAAATGCTTTAAAGCTAGAGCCAAAGTTTATTCTAAGATATGGTGCTACTTTTAAAGAAAACTCAAACCTACTTTATAATCTAAGTCCACTTAAAGCCTTTAATGATAATTTAGTTAAAGGTGTAAAAGCTTTCGTGCAAGAATTTGAAATAGGAAATAAAGCTTATGTAAAACTTAAAAACATTGAAGATAAAAGCGTGGTTTTTGTAGATGATAAAAAGCGTGAATTTAGCCTTAGTAAAGGGCAAAATTTCGTTTGTTTTTATGATTTTTTGGATATTTTCGTGCAAGATTTTAACAAATCAAAAGTGCTTTTATCAAACGGGGTTGAGCTTTTTAAAAATGATAAGTTTAATCCTTTTAGCTTTAATGATGATTTGGCTAAACAAATGATAAATTCTTGTTTAGATGAGCATTTTAAATTGGAGCGAGAGTTTTTAGGTAAAAAGATAAAAATAAAACCTTTAAGCTTGTTTTTCATAGATGATATAAACTCTTATCGTGGAGAGAATGCAAGGCTTAAAGAGTATTTTGAAAAGGCACTAAAAAGCAAAATAGAAGACGAGTTAAAAACTAGTGAAAGTTTTTATAAAGAGTATTTGCAAAAATCTTTAGATGATATTAGTCTTACTCATGGCGGGTATTTTTCTAAAGATAATAGCGATAAAGATGAAAAAATAGAGCAGGAAATAAACGAAATTTTACACGATAAAATGAGCCTACTTAGCCTTAGCAATACTAGAAGATTTATATTTTCAAAATGGACGCTTAAAGAAGGTTGGGATAATCCAAATGTCTTTAATATTTGTAAGCTAAGAAGTAGTGGAAGTGAGATAAGTAAGCTTCAAGAAGTTGGTCGTGGGTTAAGGCTTCCTGTTGATGAGTATGGCGATAGGATAGATGGTAGTGAGTTTTATTTAAATTATTTTGTAGATGCTAGTGAGAGCGATTTTGTAGCAAGGCTTATAAACGAGATTGAGCAAAGTGAAGAAAGTACTAATATAAAAGAAGGTGATATTTTAGATGAGAAAATATATGAGATTATTTTAGAAGAGTATGATTTAAATGAAGATTTAATTTATGATGAGCTTTTAGAATGTGGAGCGATAAATAAAAGAAGCGTAATTTTAGATACAAACATAATAAAAGCAAAATATCCAAAAGCCTTTAGTAAAGTAAGTCTAAAAAAAGGCAAGGTTAAAAACAAAGAAGAAAAAGAGAAAAAAGTAAAAATTAGAAAAGATTTATATAAAAATATCAAGCTTTTATGGGAAGAAATAAACAAAAAGGTATTTTTAAAATACGATGCTCATGAAGATGTATTTTTGGCTAATTTTAAAGAGTTTTTAAAAAGTTTTCAAGAGAATTTAAAGGATAACAAAAGCTATATAAAAACAACAAGCATAAATGTAAAAAATGAAAAAGTGATAGCTAAAACAAGCCTAAAAGATGGAATAGCTATAAAAACTCTAAATTATGGAGAGTTTTTACTAAGCCTTAGCACTAGACTTGGATTAAATGCAAATACTTTACATAAAGCATTTTATGAGCTTTTAAAAGATGGTGCTTTTAATGTGAATGAATATTTAAATGAAATTAGTCTAAATACAATTTGCAAGGATTTTAATTTATATCTTTTAAATAAATCTAATAAAATTTTTCAAGTATCTTACGAAGAGTTTTTAAGCATTATCCATCCAACAAAAATTACAAATATAAGTGGCGAAGTATTAGATGAAATAAATGCTAGCGATATAGGTGTTTTTGGTGAAGATGAGCTATCAAATGATGAGTTTTTATATGAGCAAGTCTTTTATGATAGCGAGATTGAAAAGAGCAATATAAAAGCAAATTTAAAAGAAGTTTGTGTTTATATGAAAATACCAAAAAACTCTCTTAAAATTCCAGTAGCAGGGGGCTTTAGTTACTCTCCTGATTTTGCTTATGTGATAAAAGATGATAATGATAAAGTGCATTATTTTGTACTTGAGAGCAAGGGTGTTGATAGTAAATTAAGCCTAAGAGAAGAAGAACAAGAAAAAATAAATCATGCTGAAAGTCTTTTTAAAGGGCTTAAGATTAATTTTAAAACCCAACTTAAAAAAGACGAGTTAGAAAAGATTATTAAAGATATAATAAATAAAAATTAGTATTAAAGTATTAAGTATTTTAATACTAAACCTTTTTAAATTCCTATTTCAAATTCTAGTTTTTAAATTATAGTCTTTAACATTAATTTAACGCAATATTAATAAAATCAACGATTATTTTAAATTTAAAGGAGATTTATGAAACTATCTTACAAAATCACACTTTTTGCTTTTATTTCATTATTAATAATTAGTTTAAGTGCTATTTTTGTTGCAAATAATGGTATGAATGAGTTAGATGACATAGCTCAAGAAACTCTTGATAAAATGAGTACAGATGATGCAAAAAAGACAGCCGTAAGTGTTACAAGCCTAATAACTTCAATGTCAAAGAAAATTCATGAAAATAATGCAAAAGATTATGATAAAAATATGCTTGAATTTTTAAGCGAACTAGATTTAAAAAATCGCTCAGTTAATTTATTTGTAATTAACTCTAAGGGTGATTATGTAATGCACTACTTAAAAAGTAGAATAGGTGAGAATGCTTATAATAAAAAAGATTCAAATGGTAAGCTTTATATTCAAGAAATAATCCAAACAGCAACAAATGGTGGTGGTTTTGTAACAACTCACATGAAGGCTGATAAGACTAGACCTGAAAGAGATGTTGTTTATTATGTAGAAAAAGATAAATTTAATGATTATGTTTATATAAGCGTAATTTATCTAATAGAAGCAAAGCAAGAAATGGCTGAAGTTAGTAAGAAAGTATTAGAGAAAAAAGATGATGTAATTTTATCTTACGCTATATTTTCAGTAGTTTTATGTGTGGTTATGCTTCTTTTATGGTTATTTTTCATTAGAACTTGGGTTAGTAGGCCATTAGGTGAATTAACAAATAAAGCTATTGATTTAAGCAAAGGTGAGGGCGATTTAACAAAACTTTTAGAAGTAAAAGGTAATGATGAAATAGCGCAAGCTAGCAAAGCAATTAATGATTTTATCAATAAGATTAGAAATCTAATAAATGAAGTTAAGCAAATCTCTTATGAAAATAAAACAATAGCAGCAGAGTTAAGTAGCGTTAGTATGCAAACAGGCAAAAGAAGTGAAGAAAGCTTTGGTATTGTAAATAATGTTGTTGAAGAAGGAAATGCTACAAAAGATAGCTTAAATGAAGGTATAGCAAGTGCTAACGCAAGTAAAGATGAGTTAAGAGATAGCACAAATAGTATTAATGGAGTAATTTCATCTATTAGCGCATTAACAAATGAAATTGATAAGAGTGCTAGTGTTGAGAGTGCATTATCATCTAAAATGGAGCAATTAAGCCGTGATGCTGATAATGTTAAATCTATTTTAGAAATAATTAACGATGTAGCTGATCAAACAAACTTATTAGCATTAAATGCTGCTATTGAAGCAGCTCGTGCAGGAGAGCATGGTAGGGGCTTTGCAGTAGTTGCTGATGAAGTAAGAAGTCTAGCAGAAAGAACTCAAAAGAGCCTTAGTGAAATTAATGCAACAATTAGCGTTATAGTTCAAGGCATTAAAGATGCAAGCGAGCAAATGAGCGATAATTCTAAGCAAATTAGCAATTTAACAAATGTTGCAAATAGCAGTGAAGAGCAAATTAAAGTAATGCAATCAAGCTTAGGCGAAGCTATTGTTAGTAGTGATAAGACAGTGGATAATTATATAGGTGCAAGCAAGCAGATTGAAGAAATATTAAACGAAGTTTCACAAATTGCAAAAATCACTAATGAAAACGCAAGAAGTGTTGAAGAGATTGCAAAAGCTGCAGCAACTTTAACTAATATTAGCGAAGACTTAGACAAAAAACTAGGCGAATTTAAATCTTAAATAACTTGCTAAGGAAACTTAGCAAGTTTATACTTTATTCTTCAAAATAATTTAATTATAAACAATAAAACCACAGAATTTGAAATAGGAATTTGAAAATAATTTGAATTTCATTATTTTTATTGTTTATTTGCTATATTAATATTTATTTAAACTAAAGGAACAATTTGAATATAGATAATTTAAAAGATTATAAAATAAAAAACGATTATTTATATAACTTAGAGCTTATTAGATTGTTTAATGAGATTTTTTCAATTTTTCTTACACTTATTTCATGTTATTTTGTAATAGATATTATCAATGAATTAAATAGTAAACCCGAAAAAACAATGACTGACATACGAAGAATTCAAAAAGGTTGGAGTGGCATTATTGATGGTATTTTTTTTATTGTATTCTTTTTAAAACTTAGACAAATAAAAAGATTTAGATTTGTTAAAAATAATGATTTTTATATTAGTGTAGATAAAGAAAAGATATATTTTGAAACATATGCAGTAGATGAAACAACATTATTTTTTAATATAGCAAAAAGTTACAAAAAAGTAACCGCAACAATAAATAAAAGCGATATAGTTTTTAGATTGCAATCTAAGCGACCTGCTTTAGCTTATTCATATATATTCAATAAAGACGCTTATAACACTAAAGAAACAGAAAATCAAAGTTTAAATTATAGATTAGACTACCCTATAGCTAGAATAATTTTCTTTCCTATAATTATGTTTTTTGTAATATTGGATATTTTATCAAGCTATTTAATATTATTTTTACTAAATGGTAAAAGCTTAAAAACTTACACAATATATCAAACTAAAACCAAGCTAGTTTCATTGCCTTTTGTTGATGATTTATCAGTTTATTTTTTATACACAGAGTTTAGACAAAAGTATTCTGCAATTAGCAAAGGTGGATTTGAAATGGAATTTAGAGAAGAAGAAGCACAACCACTAGGCGAAAAATACATAGCAAAACAACAAAAGAAAATTGAAAAGATTTTAAATAAGAAAAGCCTAAATATTAAATAATTAAAAATCTTTTTCTTTAAATCAATATTTTTAAAATTTGCATACACTAAAAGCAAAGAATTTGAAATAGGAATTTAAATCTTATAAAAATCACAAAGCTTATTCTTGCTTTAGTCTAATAATAACCTTGCAAGGTATTAAAAAAACAAAGCTTAATTCCTAATTCAAATTCTTTGAAAGTTTAAGCATAAACTATTGATAATCATTATACGCTCAGAACTTAACCTTCCAAACACCCCAAACACTCCGAAGAAGAATTTAATGTTTAAAAATAAAAGAATTTGAATTTGGAATTTAAAACAATATTTAGACCTTATATAAATTAAAAATCAAATTCTAATTTCATAATTCTTTTATTTTAAGCTTTAAATACTTTTGTATTTCTTCTTTTTTTAACTCTTGCTTGGTTGTTTGAGTTGGATTGTGTTTCGAGTATATAATGATTATTAATAGCTTTTGCTTAAACTTTTAAAGAATTTGAATTAGGAATTTTAAAACAATATTTAAACCTTACAAAAACAATAAAAGCAAATTCCTAATTCAAATTCTTTAAACAAAAGCTAATAAATCAAAAGCTTACATTTAATGCAATAAACTAATTCTTAATTAAATATAAAGAAAAAATATTAATTAAATAAAGTTACAAAAATATTACAAAATTTAAGAAAATCTTTAGATTTTTGTAATATATTAATTTAAACTTAATTTTAGGAGTTAGTATGAAAGGCAAAGTTTCTTTAGCAAAACTTATAGCCCCTATATTTACTGGGTTGTTTGTTTATGCTTGTTCATACATTTTCGCCGATTATTCGGTGCTTAGTATGAATGCTTGGATTTTTGTTAGCATTTTTGCTGCTTTAGTAGTTGGGCTTATTTTAGAGCCTATGCCACCTGCGTTTTTAGGAATTATCGCTATTGCTTTAGCTGTATTATTTAAGGTTGGACCAGTAAAATCAGGCGAAGTAAGTGCAAAGATTAGTGCAGAAGCTGCGATTAACTGGGGCTTAACAGGATTTTCAAATTCGGTTGTATGGCTTATATTTGCTTCATTTATGATAGGAATAGGCTATCAAAATAGTGGTCTTGGAAAAAGAATTGCCTTAATTTTGGTTAATAAATTAGGCAAATCTACTTTAGGTTTAGGCTATGCAATTGCTATTGCTGATTTAATTTTAGCTCCATTTATTCCAAGCAATGCAGCAAGAAGTGGAGGGACAATCTATCCAATTGCTATGAGTATTCCTACTATGTATGATAGCTCACCAGAAAAAGAACCTAGAAAAGTAGGTGCTTATATTGCGTGGGTAAGCCTTGCTACTACTTGTATTTCAAGCTCAATTTTTCTAACAGGTCAAGCGCCAAACCCACTTGCTTTAGAAATTTTATCAAAATCAGGAATTGCGGTAGTTGATTGGATGGGCTGGTTTTTATGCTTTTTACCTGTTGGAATAATTTTATTCTTAATCACACCATTATTAACATATTATATTTATCCACCTGAAGTAAAAGGCTCAAGTAAAATTAGTGCGTGGGCTAAAGAAGAATTAACTAAACTTGGCTCAATTAAACCAAAAGAATTATTAATGTTAAGCATTTCAGTTCTTGCTCTAATTTTATGGATAGGCTCAAAAAAATTCGGCGTGAGCGCTACAACAACAGCCTTAATTGTAATTGTTTTAATGATAGTTACAAATATTATTACATGGAATGATTTTTTAGCTAATAAACCAGCTTGGAATGTTCTTACTTGGTTTGCAACTTTAGTAACTATGGCAGGGGGTTTAAAAAATGTTGGCTTCTTAGACTTTTTATCAAAATATACAGATAGCTTATTAAGTGGATTTTCACCTACTACTGCTGTATTTGTTTTATTATTAGTATTTTGTTTATTAAGATATTTTTTCGCTTCAGGCACTGCTTATGTTACCGCAGTTGTTGGAGTATTTGCGATTATTGCAGGCAAAATTGAAGGCTTTGATGCGTCATTTATAATGATGTTTTTACTAGCTCCTATGGGTATGATTAGCGTATTAACCCCTTATGGAACAGGACATAGTCCGATTTGGTTTGCAAGTGGATATATAAAAGGTAGTGAGTTTTGGAAATTAGGTGCTATTTTTGGAGCGATTTATTTACTAATTTACACACTTATTGCTTATCCGTGGTTTAAATTTATTATTCCACATATTTTTTCGTAAGTCGTTTATAAATCATTAGTAGAATGAAAAAAAATTAAGAAAAGGAGTAAAAGTGTCTAGTAAAATTGAGAATTTTTTAGGCAAAAGAGTTGATGGCACAAAATCACGCTTACCTGCTAAGCTTGACTTTTATCAAAGTGCTACTGGTTTAATTCTAGGGCTTTTTATGTGGGGACATATGATATTTGTTTCTACCGTTTTAATTAGTCCTGATTTTTTTAATGCTACGGCTAAGTTTTTTGAAGGTTCAGCTATTTTTGATACCCCAAAACCTGCCATAGTATCTTGCATGGTGTTTGTAATTTTTGTTATTTTCTTCGTTCATGCTGCGCTTGGAATGAGAAAACTACCTATTACTTATCGTCAATGGCAAATCACAAGAGAGCATTCAAAACTAATCAAGCATGAAGATACAACTTTATGGGTTATTCAAGCCTGTACCGGATTTTTAATGTTCTTCTTTGCATCAATGCACCTTGCTATGATGTTTTTTAATCCTGAGACAATTAGATTCTTAGGTGCTGTTGAAAGAATTGTAAATCACAATATGTGGGCGTTTTATTTGATTTTATTATTTGCTGTTGAACTTCATGGCGGAATAGGTCTTTATAGACTTTGCGTTAAATGGGGTTGGTTTGATGGTGAAGATGTAAAAACTGCAAGAGCTAGAAGAAAAACTCTTAAAAAATTAAAATGGATTATTAGTATTTTCTTTATAGTTTTAGGACTTGCTAATTTAGCAGTATTCATAAAAGCTGGAATGAGCTTATAACAAATAGAAAGGCTTAGAATGAAAGTAGAATTTAGTGATGCATTGATAGTTGGTGGAGGACTTGCAGGTCTTAGGTCTGCGGTTGAAGTTGCTAAGAGTGGTCAATCGGTTACGCTTTTAAGTATTTGTCCTGTTAAGCGTTCTCACTCAGCAGCAGTTCAAGGTGGTATGCAAGCAAGCCTTGCTAATGGAAATAAAGGTGAAGGCGATAATGAGGACTTACACTTCGCTGATACTGTAAAAGGAAGCGACTGGGGTTGCGATCAAGAAGTAGCTCGTATGTTTGCTCAAACAGCACCTAAAGCTGTTCGTGAATTAGCTAGTTGGGGTGTGCCTTGGACTAGAATTACTAAAGGTCCTAGAAGTGTTGTGATCAACGCTCAAAAAGTAACAATAGAAGAAAAAGCAGAAGCGCACGGACTAATAAACGCAAGAGATTTTGGTGGAACTAAAAAATGGAGAACCTGTTATATAGCTGATGCTACTGGGCATTGTATGATTTTTGGTGTTGCAAATGAAGCTATAAAGCATAATGTAAAAATCATAGATAGAATGGAAGCTTTAAGAATTATTCATAAAGATGGCGTTTGTTTAGGAGTAGTTGCAAGAAGTTTGATTGATGGAAGCCTAACAGCTTTTGTTTCAAAAGGCACAATGATTGCAACAGGTGGTTATGGTAGAGTTTATAAGCAAACCACAAACGCAGTTATTTGTGAAGGAACAGGTGCAGCTATGGCACTTGAGACTGGAATTTGCTCTTTATCAAATATGGAAGCAGTTCAATTCCACCCAACACCGATTGTTCCAAGTGGAATACTTTTAACCGAAGGTTGCCGTGGTGATGGTGGGGTTTTAAGAGATGTTGATGGATATCGCTTTATGCCTGATTATGAACCAGAGAAAAAAGAACTTGCTAGCCGTGACGTTGTAAGTCGTCGTATGATGGAGCATATTAGAAAAGGAAAAGGCGTAAAGAGTCCTTATGGGGAGCATTTATGGCTTGATATTTCAATTTTAGGTCGTGCTCATGTAGAAAAAAACTTAAGAGATGTTCAAGATATTTGTAAGACATTTAACGGAATTGATCCTGCTGATGAAGGTCCAAAAGGTTGGGCGCCAGTTCTTCCTATGCAACATTATTCAATGGGTGGAATTAGAACTAAGCCAAACGGAGAAACTCCTCGTATGAAAGGACTTTTTGCAGCTGGTGAAGCAGCTTGCTGGGATATGCATGGATTTAATAGACTTGGTGGAAATAGCTGTGCTGAAACCGTTGTAGCGGGTATGATTGTAGGAGATTATTTTGCTGAGTATTGCAAAAACAATGCAATTGTAGCTGATATGAATGTGGTTCAAGAATTTTTAAATAAAGAAGCAAATTATTTAAAAGAAATAGCAAATCGTGAAGGTAAATATAATATTTTTGAAATCAAAAATGAAATGAAAGATATTATGTGGGAGCATGTTGCTATATTTAGAACAGGCGAAGGCTTAGAATATGCAGTAAAACGCCTTGAAGAATTATTAGTAGAAAGCTCAAAAGTAGCTATTAAAGATAAAGAATTAAATAGTTCAAATCCAGAGCTTGAAGAAGCTTATAGAGTTCCTAGAATGCTAAAAGTTGCACTTTGCGTAGCTCGTGGTGCATTACTTAGAACAGAAAGCCGTGGAGCACATTATAGAGAAGATTATCCAAAAAGAGATGACTTAAACTGGATGAAAAGAACTATGACTTATTGGGATGAAGGTTCTACTTTACCTAGAGTTGAATATGAAGACTTAGATATCATGAAAATGGAAATGCCACCAGCATTCCGTGGATATGGTGCAAAAGGTAATATCATAGAAAACCCATTAAGTGAAGTTCGTCAAAAACAAGTAGATGAAATAACAGAAAAAATGCAAGCAGAAGGCAAAAACAGATATGAAATTCAAGATGCGTTAATGCCTTATGAATTACAAGCTAAATTTAAAGCACCAAACCAAAGAATAGGGGTTGATTATGAGTAGAAAATTAACGATAAAAGCATTTAAATATAATCCATATAGCAAAATAAGCAAACCGCATTTTGCTACTTATGAGCTAGAAGAAACTGATGGTATGACTATTTTTATAGTTTTAAATATGATTAGAGAAAGATTTGATGCGAGTTTAAGCTTTGACTTTGTTTGTCGTGCTGGAATTTGTGGTTCGTGTGCGATGATGATCAATGGTAAGCCAAAATTAGCTTGTAGAACTTTAACTAGAGATTATCCTGATGGAGTAATTGAGCTTATGCCATTACCTGCATTTAAGCATATTAAGGATTTAAGCGTTAATACAGGTGAATGGATGGAAGGTATGTGTAAAAGAGTTGAAAGCTGGATACATACTGATAAAGTTACTGATATTTCTAAGATTGAAGAAAAGGTTGAGCCTGCTATTGCTGAAGAAACATTTGAGCTTGATAGATGTATTGAATGTGGTATTTGTATAGCTTCATGTGCAACTAAAGTAATGAGACCAAACTTCATTGGAGCAGCTGGACTTATGAGAGCTGCAAGATACGAGCAAGACCCACATGATAATAGAACTTTAGATGATTTTTATGAGTTAATTGGTGATGATGATGGTATTTTTGCTTGTATGAGCTTACTTGCTTGTGAAGATAATTGTCCAAAACAATTACCATTGCAAACAAAAATCGCTTACTTAAGACGCAAATTAGCTACAAATAAGAATTAAGTTTTCTTTAAAATCCTATTTCAAATTTCAAAAAGAATTTGAAATAGGAATTAAACCTTAAAATTAGATTTTAAATTCTTATTAATTAATTTTTTTATTTTATATAAGTTATAAATTAGTTTTTAATGATACAATTACGCCTTTTTAAACAAATTACACTTATTTAGAAAGGTTATAAATGAAACTTACAAATAAAGTTCCATTATTAGTGGGGATTCCACTGATTTTATGTTTTATCGTTTTAGGCGTTGTAAATTATGAAAGCTCTAAAAACGATTCTTATAGTGCTTTAAATCAAAGCAAGAAAAACACATTAGATTCTACTATGATGTATATAAATGCTTATTTTGCAGGAAAAAAGACTTTTATAGCAGAACTTGTAGAAAAATTTGATGAAGTTGATAGTAAAAATGACAAAGGCATATTAAATGTTTTAGATTTATACTATGATGTTTCAGGCTTTAAGGCTGGTATTTTTTATGTAAGAGCTAGCGATGGCAAAATTTTTCAAAAAGTAAATAAAGAAGAAAAAGCTAATGTTTTAGAAAATACAGAATACAGAAACGATAGCTGGTATAAAGAAGCTGTAAGTGAAGGTAGAGTTATTATAGGAAATGAAGTTTTTTATAATGACGCATTAGGCAAAAATGCAGCAACAATAGCAGCACCTGTGTTTGAAAATGGCAAGATTGTAGGTGTTATAGCAGGAGATGTTTTATTAGAAGAAATGAGAGAAAATATCTTATCTCTTAAGCCATCAAGAACAAGTTCAACCTTTGCTTTTGATAGTAGAAAAATATTTACAATTTATGCAGATAGCAAACAAGAATTAAAACCTGCAACAATAGCAGATGAAGTTACTAGAAAATTACAAAAAATAAGCACTTCTAAAAACAAGTCAAGTGGAATAACTCCTATTGAATATAATCTTAATAATATTGATCAAGTAGCAGTTTGTGCTTATCATAATGATTTAAACTGGACTATTTGTGCTACAAGTGAAGCTAGGGAATTTGATGAGAGCTTAGGAAGTTTAATTAAACAAAACCTAACAATCTTTACAATCTCACTAATAATCATATTAGCATTACTATATTTCCTAATCAAACACTCTCTACGCCCACTAGACATAATCCAACAAGGTCTTAAAGAAGTATTTAGTTTAGTAAATCACGAAACCAAACACGCAAGTAAAATAAACCTAAACTCTAAAGACGAATTCGGAGCAATGGCAAGAGCTATTAATGATAATATAGAAAGAACAATCTCTTCTTTAGATAAAGACACCCAAGCAGTAGAACAAAGCGTTCAAACAGCAGCTGCAATTGAAAGCGGTGATTTAAAAGCAAGAATTACTCTAAATCCTGCAAACCCACAATTAATTGAACTAAAGAATGTATTAAATAAAATGCTTGATACTTTAGAAGATAAAGTAGGAGCTAATACAAACTCAATTGAAAAAATCTTTGATGAATATAGCCAGAACGACTTTAGAAACGAAATAAAGAATGCTAGAGGTAAGGTTGAACTTGCTACTAATATGCTAGGTAAGCAAATAAGAGATATGTTAAAAACAAACCTAGAAACTGCAAGAAACCTACAAGAAAAATCAAAAATACTAAAAACAAGTGTTATTGATATAAACGAAGGTGCAAGAAAGCAAGCAGCAAGCTTACAAGAAAGTGCAGCAGCAGTAGAAGAAATGAGTGCATCTATGCATGCAGTAAATCAAAAATCAAACGAAGTGATTAAGAATGGAGAAGATATTAAAAATGTAATCACTATGATTAGAGACATTGCTGAGCAAATTAATCTACTTGCACTAAATGCTGCAATAGAAGCTGCAAGAGCAGGAGAGCACGGACGTGGCTTTGCAGTAGTTGCTGATGAAGTAAGAAAACTAGCTGAAAGTACTCAAAAATCTTTAACAGAAATAGAAGCTAGTGTTAATGTATTAACTCAAGGAATAAATGATATGAGCGAAAGCATTAAAGAACAAACTCAAGCTATTACTCAAATAAATGAAGCAATAAGCAGTATAGATGAATTAACACGTGCTAATGTTGTTGTAGCTGATAATACTAATAAGATATCAGATGAAGTAGATTCTATGGCAAGCAGTGCAGTTGAATCTGTAATGAAGAATAAGTTTTAATAAACACACTACATTAAAAAGCTAAAAGAAACTTCTTAAGTGAAGTTTCTTTTACTATATAAACTACTTAGATTTAATCATAATTACTTTTTAAACTATCAAAGCAAATTCTTAATCTTAATTCTTAGTTCGTAATTCTTAATTTAAATTCCTATTCCTAATTCTTTAATGTTTTTATTAAATTGAAAAAAGAATTACGAAATAGGAATTAGCTTTTTAACTTTATAAAGTCTAAATATTGTTTTTTAATTCCTAATTTAAATTCTTTTATTTTTAAATACTTAAATATAAGCTTTAACTACTTTTATATTTCTTCTTTTAATTCCAGTACTTATTACTTAGCTAGGTTGGATTTAGTTCGGTGTGTTTGGGGTGTTTGGGGTGTTTGGAGTGGTTGGAGTGGTTGGAGTGGTTGGAGTGGTTGGAGTGGTTGGAGTGGTTGGAGTGGTTGGAGTGGTTGGAGTGGTTGGAGTGGTTGGAGTGGTTGGAGTGGTTGGAGTGGTTGGAGTGGTTGGAGTGGTTGGAGTGGTTGGAGTGGTTGGAGTGGTTGGAGTGGTTGGAGTGGTTGGAGTGGTTTATTCCGAGCATATAATGATTATCAATAGTTTTTACTTAAATTATTAAAGAATTTGAAATAGGAATTTAAAAAATCTTTTTAAAAACTTTTATATGGACAGAATTTTGACATTCAATGTGTTATAATCAAGAAAAATCAAGAAAGGAGAATAAATGAAAGCTATATTTCTCTTATGGGGGGGGGTATAACTCTTTAGAATATACTCAAAAACCTTCATCTATTTTTAAAGGAACTTAGAAAACATTTTTTATCTAATCATAAATATTTAAAAATTAAAAATAAAAAAATAAAAAGGATAAAAAATGGAAATCAAAAGAATACTAAAAGAATTCACAGAACTAGAAGATAGTAAAAAAGAAATATTAAAAGAAAATATTTTAAATTTTGTTAAAGAAAAAAATAAATGTCTTGGTATGCATTATTCTACTTTTTCATTTGTAAAAGATGAAACAAAATGCGTTGAAAAAAGATATTTAGACATTTTATTAAAAGATTTAGATTTTGATTTAGAAAACAGAATGAAATTAGCTGCTTTAATTGAAGAAATATATCATATCAGCTTTAAATCAAAAGATATTTTAAACTATCAAAAACCAACTTCAACAGCATTAATACCTGATATGTCTAATATAACAGAAGTTATGAAATACTATAAAGAACAAGAAGAATCTAAAGAAGAGTATGCAGAATTAGATGAGTTGTTAAACAAATCAGATTTAGATGAAGAAGATAAAAATAAGCTAAAGCTAAATATCAAAAAACTAGCAAACACAAAGCTAAATATATTAATTACAGGCGGAACAGGAGTTGGCAAAAGCTCTACTATTAATTCGCTTTTTAATATGGGTGATGAATACAAACAAGAATTTAGCGAAATCGGCACTACTAGCAAACCACAAACAATGGAGATTAAAAAATACGAAATAGGAAGAAACCTTGTTTTATGGGATAGTCCAGGCTTAGGAGATGGGATAAAAGATAGTGAGCATATTGCAAAAATCAATAAAAAGCTTCACGAAAAAGATAGTAAAGGAAATGCTTTAATAGATTTAGTTTTAGTTATTGTAGATGCAAAAACTCGTGATTTAGGCACTACTTATCATCTAATTACTAATGTAATAATCCCTGCCTTAGGAGAAAACGCAAAAGATAGAATATTAATAGCACTTAATAAGTGTGATCAAGCTTTAGAAGGAGATTTTTGGGTGAAGGGTGATAGTCCTTATCCAGAAGAAGAGCTTATAAAATATCTTGATGAAAGTGTAAAAATAATTAGTGATAGGATATATGAGACAACTAGCGTAAGGATTGAGCCTATATATTATTCATCAGGCAAGAGCAGAAATGGCATTCAAGAAAACCCATATAATTTAGGAAAATTACTTAACTTCATCGTTGATTATACTCCCAGCAAAAAAAGAGCAGTATTTAAAGGTAAGATAAACGAAAATAAAAACAACTGGAAAAGCAACGAAAAAGTAAAGCCTAATACAAATAATTTTAATTCATCAAGAAATCAAACAAATAATCAGACTTATAATCAAACAGATAACACCACAAAAGATTACAAAGCTTTAGCTGATGAAAAGATAGAAAAAAGCTGGTTTGATACTATTTGTGATAATGTTGAAAAAGCATTTGATTTTGTTGTTGAAAACAAAGAAAAGATTATGGCTGGTATTACTACCGTTTTAGCCGTAGGTAAAGAAGTTTTAAGTTTCTTTGCTAGCTCTAAGAAAAAATAAAAAATAAAAAGAATTTGAAATAGGAATTTCAAATTCTTTAAAGGAGTATAAATGCCAATAGCACCGAAGCCAAGCAAGTTTATTTGTAAAGATTGTGGGTATTCAGTGGTGATAATTCATAAAAGCGATTGCCTAAGCGCAAATGATTTACCGCCAACTAAATGCCCTAAATGTAAAAATAGTGTTTGTTATGAAAGAAAAAGAGCTAACACACTTGATATAGCTTTAGCAAAATTAAAGGAGATTTTATGAAAAAATATAAGCCTACCACAAAAGAAAAATTAAAAAAGTTAGTAAAAAATAAGACTATTTATCTAGGTGATATTGATACAAGTTTAATCACTGATATGAGTGAATTATTTGAAGACAGCACGAGAAAAGATTTTAACGGTATAAACGAATGGGATACAAGTAATGTAACTAATATGAGTGCTATGTTTAGTAATTGTGAGTATTTTAATGAAGCTTTGAGCTTTGATACTTCAAAAGTTAAAGATATGAGCTATATGTTTTTTGATTGTAAGCAATTTAACCAAGCTTTAATTTTAAATACTTCTAATGTAACCGATATGAGTCATATGTTTGAAAATTGTTTTGTCTTTAATCAACCATTAAACTTTGATACTTCAAATGTAACCAACATGAGTGATATGTTTAATTATTGTTTCAGATTTAATCAAGCTTTGAATTTTGATACTTCCAAAGTTGAAACTATGAGTTATATGTTCAATGGTTGCTTGGATTTCAATCAACCATTAAACTTTGATACTTCAAAAGTTACAAATATGAGTGGTATGTTTTTTAGATGTTATTATTTTAATAAAGATTTAAATTTTAATACTTCAAAAGTAACTAATATGAGTTATATGTTTAGTGATTGTCATAGTTTCAATCAACCATTAAACTTTGATACTTCAAAAGTAACTAATATGAGTTATATGTTTAATCTTTGCGTCTATTTCAATCAAACTTTGAATTTTGATACTTCAAAAGTAACTAATATGAGTTATATGTTTAGTAATTGTAGTAGCTTCAACCAACCATTAAACTTTAATACTTCAAAAGTAACTAATATGAGCTATATGTTTAGTAATTGTAGTAGCTTCAACCAACCATTAAACTTTGACACTTCAAATGTAATAAATATGAGCTATATGTTTGAAGTGTGTATTAACTTTAATAAATCTTTAAACTTTGATACTTCAAGTGTAATTAATATGAGAAGTATGTTTGCTGTTTGCAAGAATTTCAATCAAGCTTTAAGTTTTGATACTTCAAAAGTAACAGATATGAGTTATATGTTTTTTAGGTGCTCACGTTTCAATCAAGCTTTAAGTTTTGATACTTCAAAAGTAACCGATATGAGATATATGTTTAGCGGTTGTTATAATTTTAATCAAATACTTGATTTTAATATTGTAGATTTTGTTAAAATGAAAGGTATATTTCAAGATTGCGATAGTTTAGAGCAATTACCTAATTGGTATTGATATGTTATAAAAACATAAAAAAAATTAAGAATTTGAAATAGGAATTTCAAATTCTTATTTTTCAATTATCCTTGTAATATCGTTAAAAGTTGCAAATATCATTAATGAAAACAATAATGCCATTCCAACATAGCTAAGTGTTAAAAATAGCTTTTGATTTACTTCTCTTTTTGTGATTAATTCATATAGATTAAACGCAATATGTCCGCCATCAAGCACAGGAATAGGCAGTAGGTTTAAAACCCCTAAATTAATTGAAAGTAGGGCAGTTATTAGTAATAATGTAGATATTCCTAAGCTTGCAGCCATTGTAGTAGTATCAGCGATACTTATTATACCGCCAAGGTTTTTAGGGCTAACTTCTGCTAAAATTAGTTTTTTAAGTCCTTCAAGTATTAAAAATGCTGATTTTATACTCTCATCTAAAGCCCATTTAAAAACGCCAAAATCTCTATGATATTCTATAAAAAACTCATTTTTAGGAGTTATTCCTAAAAGTGGTTTTGTGATAATTTCTCCGAAAATATTTTGTGTTTTGCCTTCATAGGTAGTAATGCTTAAATCAATAATCACACCATCTCTTAATACCTTAATATCAAGATTTTTGCTATCTACAAGTGGCTTTATATCATAAAAATCATTCACAGCTTTGCCATTAATTTCTAAGATTTTATCATTTAATTTAAGCTTTTTATCAGCATATTCGCTAAGCCCACCGATAGTTGGACTAAGCTTTTCAACACCTATAAAACCTAAAGAAATGTAGATTAAAAATGCTAAAAGTAGGTTAAAAAATGGCCCAGCAAAAAGTATTAAAATCTTTTTGAAAGGGTGTAATACTGTGTAACTATCTTTATCATAACTTTTATGACTTGGGTCGCTATCATCTTGACCTTTCATCTTTACATAGCCACCTAAAAAAATGCTTGATATTTGATAATCAGTGCCTTTGTAGTGTCTAATGAATATCGGCTTGCCAAATCCTATGCTAAAGCATAAAACCCTAACCTTAAAAAACTTTGCAGCCAAAAAATGCCCTAATTCATGAAAAAATATCAAAAACGAAAGTATCAAAATAGTAGCTAAAAAACTAGCCCCATAATGCCAAAAACAAAAAACTAAAACAAGCAAGGTTAAAAATAAGTTTTTCATTTTTTAACCTTAGCGTATTCTATTACATAAATTGCACCCGAATAAATAGTAAAGAAAAAGCATAAATAAAATAAAATATCCTTTCCCCACCAATCCATTAATAAAAATCCAATTGCAAGCATTTGAAAAGTAGTCTTTATTTTGCCACTCATATTTGCAGCAATTTTAAGCCCATCAGCAACTATCATCACCCTTAGTCCTGTTATAAAAAACTCTCTTACAAGGATAAAATAAACTAATATTTCATTTACTCTTCCCATCATCATAAGTCCTAAAAATGCTGCAAGAGTTAGCATTTTATCAGCTAGTGGGTCTAGGATTTCGCCTAAGATTGTCTTTTGATTCCAAGACCTTGCAATATACCCATCAAAAAAATCAGTAATAGAGGCGATTGTAAAAATTAAAGCCGCAAGGTAATTTATCCAAGTAATATGGATATTAAATTCCTGCATTAAAGCATTTGAATGTGTAAGCAATATAAATAAAATCGGTGCTAGGATAATCCTAGCACTTGCTAAAATATTTGGTAAATTCATCACTTAAATGTAGTTCCACCATCTACAATAAATGTATGACCTGTAACCCAACTAGCTTTATCTGTGCATAAGAATAGGCAAGCACCAGCTAGATCTTCAGGTTGTCCCATACGATTTAATGGGCTTAGATTCATTGTAGCTTGTTTTACTTCTTCGTAGTTTGTAAATGCTTTTAGAGCATCAGTATCAATTGGGCCACCACTTACAACATTTACACGAATATTTTTATCGCCTAGTTCAGTTGCTGCATATCTTGCCATAGCTTCAACAGCTGCTTTTGCAGTCCCATGACCTGCATAATTTTCTATATGAACTAGATTTCCTGTGCTTGAAATTGAGATTATGCTTCCGCCACCAACTTTTTCCATTCTCTTAGCTGCTTCTTGCGCTCCACATACGAAAGCATTAACAGTAGCTGTGAAAATATTGTTAATTCCTCTAGGTTTTAACTTCATAAACTTAGTATATCCACCTACAACTGCACGACCTGTGATAATTGCGTTTGATATAAAAAAGTCAACTCTATCAAAATCTTTATCAATTTCTTCAAATAATTCTTTATAAGTTTCTGGCTCAAGTATATTAAATGGATAGCATTTAGCCTTTACATTATAGTTTTTTTCTAAATCAGCTACGATTTCTTGTGCGATTTGCTCGTTTGAATTATAAGTAAATGCAACATTACAGCCTGCTTTTGCGAATTCATATACAATTGCCTTACCTATACCACGAGTTCCACCGCTTATTACTAATACTCTATCTTTAAAATTAATTTCTTGCATTAAAATCCTTTTATATCGTAATTTTTCATAACTTCTTCAATTTTTTTAAGATTTTCTTTGCTTGGAGCACTAAGCGGCAAGCGATATTCAAGGCTTGGGATAAGTCCTGCTATAAACATTGCTGCTTTTATTGGAATTGGGTTGCTTTCGCAAAATAAAATCTTGTTTATATTATAAAGTTTATCGTTAATAGATTTTGCTTCTTTATAATTTTCTTTTAGTGCTTCGTGAGTTAAATTAGCTATTTCGTTTGGTAAAAGGTTTGATGTAACGCTGATTACGCCACTTCCACCATTGCTTAAAATAGGATAGTTTATACTATCTTCTCCACTTACTAGCCTTAATCTAGGCTCATTTGCTAATAAATCAACGCATTTATCAATACTTCCACTAGCTTCTTTTACTCCGTAAATATTAGGGCAATTTCTAAAAAGCTCAATTATTGTTGAACTTGCAATCTCACAACCAGTTCTTCCTGGAACATTATAAAGCATGATAGGAATATCTATTGAATTAGCAATCGCTTCATAATGCTTATATAAACCACTTTGCATAGGCTTATTATAATATGGTGTTATGCTTAAAATCCCATGAGCTCCACAATCTTGAGCGAATTTTGCTAAAGAAATTGCTTCGTGAGTTGCGTTTGAGCCTGCACCTGCTAGAACTTTTACATTTGTTCCTTTGCAAACTTCAACCGCTATTTCAATACATCTTCTATGCTCTTCGTGAGTTAATGTTGGGCTTTCTCCAGTAGTGCCAACAGGAACAACAGCATCAATGCCATTTGCTATTTGTCTTTTTATAAGTTTTTCGTAGCTTACCTCATCAATTTTATCATTTTTAAGTGGCGTAATAAGAGCTGTCATAGCACCTATAATTTCTTTTTTCATACTTTCTCCTTTAAAATTAATTGCGTTAAATTATCATCTTTTAGGTAATGTTTAAATACAAGATTTAGTTTTTTATAATCTAATTCTTGTATTTTAAGCGAATTTAAAAAGACATTAGCATCACCAAAACATTCAAATTTCCCTATGCCATTAGCTAAGGCGCTTGCGTTTGATTTTACTTGATTTATACTTAATTCTAATTGATTATAAATAGTTCTTGCGTCTAATTTGCTAAATTTTGTTTTATTAATTAATTCTTTTAATTTTTTAATGGCTGTTTTAGGATTAATATTTTCATTACAAACTCCAAAGATTATAAATAAATTTTCAGCCCTTGAACTTTGAGCGTAAAAGTCTAAATCAGCACAAAGATTATAATCATTTAGCATTTTGTTTTTAATAATTGAGTTTTTATCAAGATTTAAAAATATAGAAATTGCCTTTAAATATTCAAAATCTTCATGGTTAAATGCAGGTATTTTATAAGCAAGTGCAAAAAGATTGGAATTTAGATTAGGAAATTGCAAATTGATTTCTTTTAATCCCGTTCTATCAGGTTCTATTGCTTTATTAATTTTAATTTTTTTAGGCTTTTTATCTTTAAATAATTCTTCGCAAACACTAAAAACATCAATACCTTCTAAATCCCCACTAATTACAATGCAAGCATTATTTGGTGCGTAGAATTTATTATAAAAATCTTTTACGATTTTAGGAGTAAGATTTGCTATATCATCGGCAAATCCAATAGGCGTCCAATGATAGCTTGATTTAACAAAAGCATAATTATATAAAGCATTGTATAAGTAGCCAAAAGCATCATTTCCAACCCTAAGACGCTCTTCTTCTAATACCACATCTCTTTCTTTATAAAACTCATCTTTATTAAATAACAAATCGCTCATCATACTTGAATAAAGCTTTAAGACTTTTTTAATATGAGTCTTAGAAATATTTACATAATATTGAGTGTAATCAAAACTAGTGCAAGCGTTATTTACTCCGCCAAGACTTTTAATAATCTCATCAAACTCACCAGCCTTATGATCCTTCGTGCTTTTAAACGATAGGTGTTCAAGTAGATGAGCTATTCCACTTCTTCCTAATTCTTCATAACTTGAGCCAACTTTGTAAAAGACATTAACACTAACTACGCTTGAATTATCGTTTAAATTAATCGCATATATTTTTAAGCCATTTTCTAAAACTTTATTTTCTATATTCATTTTTAACTTTCTTCATAATTTGCTTTTAGATTTTTATAATATTGATTATTTTCTAAACTAGCATCATTTCCATAGCCAACTTGCTTAGTATTATCTAAAACCAAGATATTATCAGCAATTGCAATTGAGTTTAGTCTATGAGCTATTAGAATGATAATTTTATCTTTTTTAATATTTACTAAGCTTTTTGAGATTAGGTTTTGGCTTTCATTATCTAAGGCACTTGTTGCTTCATCAAAAATAATTATCTCAGGGTTTTTATAAAAAGCCCTTGCAAGTGCTAAGCGTTGCCTTTGACCGCCACTAAAATTGCTACCTTTTTCGTTTAATTTAGTATATATTCCATCAGGTAAAGCATTTACGAAATCTAAAGCATTAGCTAATTTTAAAGCTTTTATAACTTGTTCTTCATTAAATTCATTTGCATAAGCTATGTTTTCTGCAATGCTTTCGCTAAATAAATATATATTTTGAGTAACGATTGCTATTTTTTCCCTAAGACTATTAAGCGAATATTCTTTATAATCTTCATTATTGATTTTAATAGCTCCATCACTTAATTCATAAAATCTTAAAATCGTATTTACTAAAGAGCTTTTACCACTGCCACTTTTTCCTATAATTGCAGTAATTTCTCCTTTTTTAAACTCTACATTAATATTATCTAAAGCTGTTTTTTCATCGTATTTTAAACCTATATTATTTAGGCTTAGTGTTTTAATTTCCGAATTCAAATTCCTTTCGCCACCCTTAATCTCAGGCTCAAGGTCAAGTAAATAAAATGTCCTTGTGCTTGCTGCTAAGTTTGTTTGAAGACTTGCATATAAATTTGTAATTCTTTTAACTGGTGTATAGATTAAAAATAAAGCTGTTAAAAACGAGAAGAAATTTCCTATTTGCATAGAGCCATTGATTACTTCCATTCCGCCTATTATTATGGTTGCAGATACACCTAATGCCCCAAAAGTTTCCATTATAGGGCTTGTAAAGGCATTTATTTTAGTTCCACGATAAATTAGCTTAGCTACATTATCATTGCAATTTTTATATTTGTTTAATTCTAATTCTTCAGCATTTGATGATTTTACTAGCTCAATATTGCCTAAAATCTCATTTAATCTTGAAGTTAGACTTGCGTAATTTTGTTGAGTTGCTACACCTATGCTTTTTAGCTTTTTTATAAAATATCTAATAGGAAGCATTGCAGCAGGCAAAATTATGAAAGCAAAAAAGGCTAATTTTGGACTTTGAGTAATTACTACTGCAAGTAAGCCAATTGTTGTAATAATTTCTCTTGTCATTTCAGGGATGAAATTAGTTAAGACATTTTGTAAGCTTCCTATATCATTTAATGAGCGTGATATTAATTCTCCGCTTGAATGTTTTTGAAAAAATTTCATATCCATTACTATGATTTTTTTAAGGATTTTTTGCCTTAGTCTTCTAGTAATTTCTATACCTATAAAACCCATATTTATTGTTTGCATATAAAGCCCAAGGTTTTTTATAAAATATAAAGCAAACACACCAAAAGGCAAGATATAAAGCAAGGTTACATCTTTTTCTACAAAGATTTTATTTAAAATCGGTTCAATTATTTTAGCACTCCCAGCAGTTCCAGCAGAAGCTAAAATCATACCGATAATTGCTAGAAAAAACCTTAGCTTATAATCTTTAAAATAGTGTTTAAATCTTTTTAAAACATAGCCTAATTTTAATTGATCTACGTTTTGGTTTTCTATCTCTTTAAGGTTCATAAAATCTCCCAATCAACGCCATTAGGAGTATCTTGAATACTAACTCCAAGCTTATTTAATTCATCTCTTATATTATCAGCTTTTGCGTAGTCTTTGTTTTGTTTAGCTACTTTTCTTTGTTCAATCAAATCAAGAATTTGAATTCGGAATTTCTCATCGCAGTTTTGCAAATAATCATTTGGCTTAAGCAAGCCAACGCCTATTAATTCACAAATAGCTAAAAACTCATCTTTTATAGTATCATTAGGCTTAATTACATTTACGCAATTTATCCATTCATCTATAATCGCAAGAGCTTTTGATGTGTTTAAATCATCGCTTAAAGCATTGATTAATTTATCTTTTAACTCACTTTTAGGTGCTATTAAATCTATATTAATCTCATCTAAGCTTAGCCTTTTTTTAAGTCTATATATTTTATCAAGGCGTTTTTTAGAGGCTTTTAAATCATCTATCGTGTAATTAAAATCTTGTCTATAATGAGTGCTTAATAAATAAAATCTTAAAGTTTCTCCATTAAATTCTTTTAAAGCGTCTTTTACAAAAAAGCTATTATTTAGACTTTTACTCATTTTTTCGTTATTGATATTTACAAAGCCATTATGTAGCCAAAAATCAGCTAATTCATTTTTAGTTGCTAAGCGGCATTGACAAGCTTCGTTTTCGTGATGTGGAAATAATAAATCAGCTCCACCACAATGAATATGAAGTTTAGGAAAAATATCTAAAATCATGCAAACGCACTCAGTATGCCAGCCAGGACGACCTGTGCCAAAACTAGCATTATAATATTTATCATCAAATTTCCATAATACAAAATCACTTGCATTTAGTTTAGCAGCTTCATTTTCAAGTCTTGAAATAGTTTCATCTTGAGGTTTGTTTGAAATACTTAGATAAAGATTATCAAGGCTTGTATTTAAATAAATACCATCATCTAATTTATATGCGTATTTTAATTCAAGTAATTTTTCAATAAAGCTAATCATTTGATTAACATATTCGGTTGCTCTTGGGCTAATATCAGGCTTTAAAACATTTAAAGCTTTCATATCGTTTTCATAACTTTTTATATAAAACTCGCTAATTTCAGCTAAACTTTTGCCGCTTTCGTTCATTTTTTTGATTAATTTATCATCTATATCTGTATAGTTTTTAGCTAATTTTACAGCTTTGCCATTTGCCCTAATTACTCTTTTTAATAAATCAAAAGAAATGCTTGATCTTGCATGTCCAAGATGTGCATCATCATAAACAGTTGGACCACATACATAGATATTTACGCATTCATCGTTACTAATAAATTCTTCTTTTTTTCTTGTTTTTGAATTAAAAAATTGCATTTAAAAATCCTTTTATATATATTAAAACATAAGCAAAAATTATGCTAAAAACAATAATTCCAAGCCAAATAAAAGGTCTTAGAATACCCAAAAAGCGTGAATAAGAAAACACTTTTAAATAAGCAAGTAAAATAAACCAAGCACAAATATTTGCACTAATACAAAAAGCCAAAATCCCAAAATATTTTATTAAACTAAGCGAGCTAATAATACTTATAAAGCAAGAAATTATTGAAATTTTTGCAGCTTTTGAGTGTAAATAATTTGCATTTATCCAAGCTAAAAATAATCTTGAAAGCCCAAGTGGAACAATGCAAAGTATATAAAGCCTTAAAACCTTAGCACATTCAATGGTATTTTCGTGAGTAAAGGCTCCTCTTTCAAATAAAAGCTTGATTATTTCTTCACTTAAAATATATCCTGTAAGTGCTGCTAGAATTAATAAAAACGACATTAATTCAAAGATTTTTTGAATATTTGAAATAGCGTTTTTTATTTTTCCTTGTTTTATATAAGCTATTAGGCTAGGAAAAAATACTTGAGTAAAAGCAATGGCAATTAAAGCAAGTGGTAATTGATAAAGCCTAGTTGAATAATTAAGATATGAAATACTTGCACTTGCTAATGAGCTTGCAAGGGCTAGTTCTATAATAGAATTTAGCTGAGAACTTGATGAGCCTATTAGTGATGAGCCAAAGTTTTTAAAGAAATCTTTTAAAGAGATTTTGCTTTTAAATTCCTGTTTTAAATTCCTTGTAAAAATTATCATTGAACGAAAGATTAAATTATCTTTTAAAGCAAGTGTTAAAATAAATATTTGAATAAATGCACTTACTAAAATAAAATAAGTAATCATTCTTAAAAGCTCAATTTTTTCTAAGTCTTTAAAAATTAGCATTGCAAACATACAAGCAAAATTAAATATAGACGCACTAATGCTAGTTATAAAAAATCTACCTTTATAATTAAGCAAAGATGCAAGAAAAGAAGCACAAAAAATAATAAGCAAATACCAAATATTAAGCCCAACCAAAGGAGCTGCTAAAACCTGCAAATCATCGCTAAAACCATAAGCAATTAATTTTGTAAAAAAGGAAGAAAAAATATAAACCACTAAACAAATAAGGCTTAAAATACTTATAAAAATTGTTAAGATTTTTACACAAAATTCGCCTTTTCGCTTTGTTTTTGCTAGGTTTGGTAAAAAGCTTTGATTAAAAGTTCCTTCGGTAAAAAGGGTTCTAAAAACGCTAGGAAGTTTAATCATTACAAAAAATATATCCGAATAAATACTTGCCCCTAAAAATCTAGCTAATAAAAAATCTCTTCCAAAACCACTAATTCTAGAAATTAAAATACCGAAAATGTTAAAAAAATATTTTTTTATTAATTCTTGTTTCATTTATTTTACTTTTTTAATTTTTTTTTAGGTATATTAACGAAAAAAAATTAAAGGCTTACAATTTGGAAAAATACAGAATTAAGACTACAAAACCTTATGATGAATTAACAAATTATGCTAATCAATTTAATTTAGATATAAACAATTTAGATTTTAAAGTAATTCATTATGAAACTATCGTTACAAAAGATGGAATGAGTCAAACACTTTTAGAACATGAATTAGAAGTATTTAATGATGATAAGTTTTTTAATGATGATATGAAGATAGAGCAGGTTTATGAAATAGAAATCATAGAAAAGATTTATCCTTTAATAGAATTTAAAATAGGAACTAACAAAAATATTACTAAAGTTGTAGCTAATTTTAGTGCTATTAATTATGATGAAAATATAGAAATTTCAGAAGTAATTGAAAATATTAGAGATTTAATAAATAAAAGACTAATTAAGGCTGGAATTTTATTAGGTATTAGGGAGTTTTCTTTTCAAGAACAACTTATAAAAATGTTAAGAGCATTTGAGAGCAAACAATTAATGGAGGCAAATATTGTATTAGCAAGGGGGATTGACCCTGTTAACGCGATTAATTCAACTACTAAATTATATTATCAAGATAAAAAGCAAGATGAAAATGCAAAAAAGCTTGATTATTCTCAGCGTGGTTTTATAAACGCAATAAGCAAAGATGAATTAATCATGGAATTTATTAAACCTATAAAAGCAATTAATGGAAGAGATTTAAAGGGTAATGCTATTGATGCAAGTAATGTTAATTTAAATAATGAGCCAGATTTTAGAGTAAGTGAGAATATTAGAGCTGTTAATGATGAATTAAGCATAAAGTATTATGCAAATATTAATGGTTATATTACATTTTCTTATAGAGATAAATTATATGATATAAAAGATAGTGTAAGCGTTCAAGCAGTTGATTTTAAAACAACAGGCTCAATTGATGCAGGAATTAATAAAGACATTACTTTAAATATAGATGAGCAAGATTATTTAAAAGATGCTATAGGAGCAAATTTAAGCATAGAAGTTAGCACTTTAAATGTAAAAGGAAATATCGCACAAAATTCAGTAGTAAGAGCAAAAGAAGCAAATATAGGCGGACAAACTCACTCAAAAAGTAAAGTTTATGCAAAAAAAATCAATATAGAAGTGCACAGAGGATATTGCGAAGGCGATGAGATTTTAGTAAATAGATTAGAGAATGGAACAATAGTTGGTAAAATCGTAAAAGTAAAACACGCTTTAGGTGGCAAAATAATAGCAAATAAAGTTATAGTTGATACTCTTACAACCAATACAAATATAGAAGTTAGTGAAATTGCTTTAGTTAAAGAATGTTTAGGAGAAAATAATAAGTTTTTAGTAAGCGCTAGTAAATCTCCTATAATTGTCAAAAATCTTGAAAAAACTTTAGCAAGTTTAGCTGATACTAATAAAGATTTATTAGCTATACCAAAATTAATTGAAAGTAAAAAATCAATAATTGATGCTAATAAAGATAGCATAATGCAAATTAGACAAAGATTAGCAGAAATGAAGCAAAGTCAAATTACTCCACCTACTGCTTTTTTACAAAAAATAAGAGATTATCAAAATATTGTTACAGAATATAATGATTTAGTAATTAAGCTAAAGGACTTAAAAGATAAACAAAGAGATTTAGAAGATAATTTAAAAATATTGCAAAATAAAGTCTATGAAGCAAAGGTTATAAACCTTAGTAAATGGGCTAATTTAAATGAAATTAAGTTTAAATTATTATATCCTGATATAGAGCTAGCGTATAACACTAAAGCTAATGAAGAGATTTATTGCTTAAAGCTTGAGCGTATTATGAAAGGCGATGAAGAAAGTGCTAAAATCGTAATGCTTAACAAGGCTCAAATCGGAGAATTTGAAAATGAATTTGTAGATGAAAGGCAAGAGAATTGATAGTATATTTAGAAGGCGAAGTTATTAAAAAAACTCCAACTTATATAACATTAAAAACTTATGGAGTAGGTTATGGAGTAAATCTTAGTTTATTAACAGCTGCAAAGATTAATAAACAAGATAAGGTAGCTTTATTAATAACTCAGATTATTAAAGAAGATTCACATAAATTATATGGCTTTTTAGAAGAAAGCGAACAAATATTATTTGAAGTTTTAATTAAGGTAAATGGAATAGGTGCAGCAAGTGCTATGGCACTTTTATCTTCAATGGATGTTGCTAGCTTACAAAGTGCAATTATTAATGAAAATGCAAAAGCTTTATGTAAAGCTCCAGGAATCGGAGCAAAAACAGCTAGTAGATTAATATTAGAATTAAAAGATAAAATAATTAAACTTGGCATTAGTGCAGAAAACAATTATTATTACGAAGCAAGCGAAGCATTACTTGCGCTTGGGTTTAAACAAGATGCAGTGATTAAGGCTTTAAAAGATATTAATGCAAATAGTGTTAGTGAAGTAATAAAACTAGCTCTTAAAAAATTAAGTTAAGGAAAAATAATGAAATATGCAATGATTTTTGGTGGTAATTCATACGAGCATGAAATAAGTATAGTAAGTGCTGTAACCGTGGCAAAATTATTAGATGATGTAATTTTTATTTATGTTAGTTTTGAAAATGAATTTTATTTAATAGATAAAAACAATATGAATGCAAATTATTTTGCAAAAGGAAGTTATAAAAGCTTAAAACCTTTAATTTTACAAAAAGGCGGATTTTTTGTTAAAAAAATGCTAGGTTTTGAAAAAATTAATTTTGATGTAGCTATAAACATAGTTCATGGAAAAGATGGAGAAGACGGCAAAATCGCATCATTATTTGATTTTTATAATATTTCATATATAGGACCTAGAACTGCAGCGAGCGTGCTTAGTTTTGATAAGCATTTAACTAAGATTTATGCAGATGAGGTTGGAGTTAAGACAATACCTTATAAATTATTAAAAAGTAAAAATGATGAAGTAGAATTTCCTGTTATTTTAAAACCAGCAAGGCTTGGAAGTAGTATAGGAATAAACATTGTAAAAAATAAAGAAGATTTTGCATATGCATATGATAGCTCAAGCGAATTTGATGAAAAGGTTTTAGCAGAGCCTTTTATTGAAAATATAAAAGAAGTAAATTTAGCTGGATTTTTTGATGGCGAAAAAATAATTTATTCAAAAATAGAAGAGCCTAAAAAAGATGGGCATTTAGATTTTGATCAAAAATATTTAAGCTTTAAACAAGAAAAAATTGAAGAAGTAGTATTAAATGAAGAAATAGTAAATAAGCTTAAATCTGCATTTGCTAATCTTTATATGCCTTTGTTTAAAGGTGCTTTGATTAGATGTGATTTTTTTATAAAAGATAATGAAGTTTATTTAAATGAAATAAATCCAAATCCAGGTTCTTATGCAAATTATTTATTTGATGATTTTAAAACTTGCTTAGAAAAACTAGCAAAAGCAGTAGAAAAAGAGCCAAAAATTAAAGAAAATTTTGCATTTTTAAACAAAATCGTAAGAGCTAAATAATGAGATTTATTTTAATTTTTTTACTAAGTCTTAATTTGTTTGCAGGAGAGTATTTTGTATCAAAAGTAATGGACGGAGATACTATTCAAGTAAGAAATGGTAAGAAAAAATTAAAAATAAGATTATACGGAATTGATGCACCAGAAACTAGTCAAAATTTTGGTGCATATTGCACTAAAGTATTATCATCAAGAGTTATTGGTAGAAATGTGGATTTGAAATTTAAAGGCAAAGATAAATATAAAAGACATATAGCTATTGTGTATCTTGATGATGTTGATATAAATCGTTATATGGTTCAAGAAGGTTGTGCTTGGGCTTATTCTTATTATACAAATATGTATAAAAGCGATGAATTAAAAGCTAAGCAAGAATTAAAAGGCTTATGGATAGATAAAAACGCACAAAATCCTTATGAGTGGCGTAAAAAACATAAGCATAAAAGAAGCGAAAGCGAAGAGCTTATAAAACTATTTAAATGGTTAGTAGCATGAAAAGATTTATTATATTATTAGCTATTGTTTTTAGTTCTTGTGCAAGTAAAGATGGGATTAGACTTCATTATTATGAAGATTGTAATGAATTTTATGACGCAGCAGGAGTGTATCACAAAGAATGTCCAAACAATATTATAGATTTTTAATATTTATTTTCTTTAGCATAAATTTATTTGCTGGAGTTCCTAATTTTGCTTATGAAAAAGAATATAATTTAAAAAAAGATGAATTAGAATGGTTTTTCATAAGTCCAAAAGGTGAAGAGAAATGGCAAAAATATGCTTTTAGATGGACGCATTTTGATAATACAAATTTGATTTTGCTAACTAATTATAAAGATTATAAAAACTATAAAAAACAATATGTTTTATCGCTTAGAAGAAAGTTAAATTATGTAAAAGAACAGATTTTGCCTGATTATAAAAATCCTAGCATTGATAAGGTTACACTTTTTTTAGAATTTAAGGATTTTAAAGATAATAAAGCTAAAATAAAAGTTTTGGTAATTGATAATGATGGAAGAGTAGATATTGAGTTTAATAAAAATTTAAAAGGAAAGTAGTATGGAAAGAATTGATTTTTATATAAATGAGTTTATAAAAGAGTTAAAACATCCTAGTATTTACGAATATTTAGCCAAGGTAAATCATGGTAAAAGGCTTCGCTCAAAACTTATTTTAAAAATAGCAGGAGTTAGCGAAGATGCTTATAAATTATGTGCTGTGATTGAATGTATTCATCTAGCTTCACTAATGCACGATGATGTAATTGATGAAGCACTTACGAGAAGAAATGCTCCAAGCATAAATGCTATATATGGCGATAAAACTGCAATTATGTTAGGTGATATTTTATATTCAATTGCCTTTTATAATTTATGCTCATTTAAAAGCGAAATAGCAGCTTGTGTTGGTCGTGCTGTTGCATTGCTTAGTAGTGGGGAATTGCTTGATGTTGAATTAGGTGAGAGTTTTAATGAAGATGAAAGTAAGTATTATGAAATGATTTACAAAAAAACTTCTTCATTAATAGAAGCAAGTGCTTATGCTGCAGCACTTTTGGCTGATTATTCTAATGCAAATGATTATAAAGAATTTGGTAAAAATCTAGGAATTGCTTTTCAAATTGTTGATGATATTTTAGACATTACTCAAGATGAAGCAACTTTAGGTAAGCCAAATCTAAACGATTATAAAGAAGGCAAAGTTACCTTGCCATATATTTTACTTGATAGGGTTTTACAAGGCGATGATAAAGCAAGGCTTAGATCTTATTTTTGCAAAAGCTTAAATAAAGATGAGCAAGACTGGATAAAAGAAAAATTCTTAAAATACGACTTAATAAACAAAAGTATAGAAGTAGCTAAAGATTACGGCGAAAAAGCATTAAATTATGCTAGCAATGATGAATTAAAAGACATTGTTAAAAAAATGATTTTTAGGGAGTTTTGATGCATTATTTTAGCGTTAGCTTTACTCATAAAAATACGAGCATAGAAGTAAGAGAAAGGCTAGCATTAAGCGATGAATTTAAAAAAAATGAGCTTTATAGATTAATTTTAGCTAATGAATTTATAGATGAATGCGTAATTTTAAGCACCTGTAATAGAATTGAGATAATGTGCTATGTTGAAAGTGGGGTAGGTGTTTATGAGTATATAATCAAATGCCTTTGCTTAATTTGTAAAATTGATGAGCAACTTATTAAAAATTCGCCTGATATTTATGAAGATAGTGGATTTATTCATCATTTATTTAGTGTAGCAAGTTCTCTTGATAGTCTTGTAATAGGAGAAACCCAAATTACAGGTCAGTTAAAACAAGCAATGCAAAGTACTGAAAATAATCCTAATCTTGAAGTGGCTATTAATTACGCATTTAAATGTGCTGCAATGGTAAGAAACAAAACAAAGATTTCAAAAAACTCAGTATCAGTTAGCTCGGTTGCAGTTGCAAAAGCTAGAGAATTAATGGATTTAAAAGATAAAAAAATCGTATTAATCGGAAGTGGCTTGATGATAGAACTTGCTGCAAAACATCTTTTAAATCATACAAAAGGAAATATTTCAATAATTTCAAGAACTAAAGAAAATGCTTTAAAATTAGCTAATGAATTAGGACTTAATTGCTTAGATTATGAAGATTTAATTCCTATTTTAAATTCCAATGAAGTTTTCTTTTGTGCTACAAGCGCAAATGAGCCGATAATTACTAAGGATTTAATAAAAGAAGTTGATTTTAAAAGATATTTCTTTGATATTGCAGTGCCAAGAGATATTGAGCTTGATAATTCTAATTTAATAGAAGTTTATAGCGTTGATAGCCTAAATGAAATAGTTAAGAAAAATATGCAATTTAAAGATGAAGAAGCAAAAATTGCATTTAGCGTAGTAGCAAAAATGGTGAATGAATTTTACAAGGATTTAAATGTAATTCAAGTAACTCCTATTATAAAAGCTATGAGATTTAGAGCGCAAGATATAATCAATAAAGAATTAAATATAGCGATAAAAAAGGGCTATTTAAAAAATAGCAATAATGAAGAAGCCTTAAAATTTGCAAAGCAAGTTATGAAGTCTTACTTGCACGATATTACGATAAGACTTAAAAATATTGATGAAGTAGGTTTAGAAACCGAAAGCCTAAATTATATATTTGATGTAAAGGAAAACTAATGAAATTTTCAAAATTATACGCACCAACAAGCAAAGAAGCACCAAGAGATGCCGTTTTAAAAAGCCATATCTTACTTAGTAGAGCCGCATATATTGAACAACTTGGCTCAGGTCTTTATAGTTATTTACCATTAGGACTTGAAGTGCTAGAAAATATAAAAAATGTGGTAATAAAGCATATGAAAAACGCAGGAGCAAATTATCTAAATCTTAGCTTTGTTTGTCCTTTAAGTTACTGGGATGAGAGTGGTAGAAGTGCTAAATTTGGTAAAGAATTATTAAGATTTAAAGATAGAAAAGAAAATGATTTTATCCTAAGCCCAACAGCAGAAGAAGCAATAGTTGCGCTTGTTCGTGGAAAAATTACAAGTTATAAGCAATTACCTATAAATCTATTTCAAATTCAAACAAAATTTAGAGATGAAGCAAGACCTAGATTTGGACTTTTTAGAGCTCGTGAGTTTATTATGAAAGATGCTTATAGTTTTCATGATTCTTACGAATCGCTTGAAGATGAGTTTTTAAATATGCAAGAAGCGTATTGTAAAATTTTTGATGAATTAGGATTAAATTACGCAATAGTAGAAGCTGATAGTGGAGCAATCGGCGGAAGTGGTTCAAGGGAATTTATGGTGATTAGTCCTAGTGGAGAAGATGATTTAGCGCTTTGTGAATGTGGATATTGTGCAAATATTGAAACAGCAAAAAGAGCAAAAAGAACTTTTAGTAAAGAAATTGAAGCTGATTTTGCTAAATTTCATACACCAAATGTAAAAACCATTGAAGAATTAGCGAATTTTTTTAAATGCAAAGAGCATAATTTCATAAAAGCTATTGTAAAAAAAGCAATTTATGTTGATAAAGAAGAATTAATCGCATATTTTATAAGAGGTTGCGATGAATTAAACGAAACTAAGGCTTTAAATGCTGCTAATGCACTTGATTTAGTAGATGCAAGTGAAGAAGAATTAATTAAGGCTAATTTAGTTCCAGGTTTTATAGGTCTTAAAGATTGTCCTATTAGATTTTTTATAGATAGTGAATTAAAAGATGAGAGTAATTTAATTTGCGGAGCTAATGAGCTTGATTATCATTATGTAGGATTTAAGGTTACTAGTTTTTTAGATGAGCGTTATTATGATTTAAGTTTAGTTAAAGAAAACGATGAATGCCATGTGTGTAAAAAGCCTTTAAAACTTACAAAAGGTATTGAAGTAGGCCATATTTTCAAGCTTGGGGATAAATATTCAGCTGCTATGAATGCGACTTATCTTGATAATAATGGAAAGGCAAAGCCATTTATAATGGGTTGCTATGGCATAGGAATTAGTAGGCTTTTAGCAGTTATTGCAGAGTGTAGTAATGATGAAAACGGACTAATCTTTAGTAAAAACATAGCGCCTTATGATTTAGAAATTGTAATTTCTGATATAAAAAATGAAGAGCAAGTAAAATTCGCTAATGAATTATATGAGTATTGCTTAGCGAATAATATTAAAGTTTTACTTGATGACAGAAACGAGCGTTTTGGTGTGAAGATGAGTGATTATGAGCTTATTGGCATTCCATCAGCTGTTGTGATCGGTAAGAAATTAAGCGAGAATTTAGTAGAATTTAGAACTAGAGCAAACTTAGAAAAATGTGAGATTAATATAAACGATATTAAAGCTCATTTAAAAACTATATAATTAGGCATTATTTTTTGCCTAATTTACTTCTAAAATCATTAAATAATCGTAATAAGTAAAATACTAATAAATAATATAAGCAAGCTAAAACTAAAGTTTGCTTTGCTACATTATTTAAATAACTTATAGCATATATGCTAATTGCTATTAATGAATAGCCAAAAACTACATTAATTTTCTTAATAACCAAATGAATGATAAGGCACATTATCATAATTATAGGTGCTATAAATACGCTTATTTTAAATATATCGTTTAATGATATATTATGCATTCCATGAGCTGAAAACATAATAACACAAATATAAAGCAAGGATAAATAAATAAACGCAATGAGTATTGATGATAAAATTTTCATAAATCTTCCTTAAAATCAAAGCTTAATTTAAAATTAGAATTTTAGCTATTTTTGATTAATCCGCTAAAGTTTGAAATTCCTAATTCAAATTCTTTTAGTTTTTAAATACTTAAATATAAGCTTTAAATACTTTTATATTTCTTCTTTTCTAACTCTTGCTCGGAGTGTTTGTGTGGTTTGGCAATTGAGTTTGGTTGAGTTTGGTTGAGTTCCGAGTTTATAATGATTATCAATAGATTTTGCTTAAACTTTTAAAGAATTTGAAATAGGAATTACTAAAAAATATTTAGACTTTATAGAAGAAAAAACATTAATTAAAAAGCTAACTTCTAAACTTCTTAAAAATATTCTTGTAAGTGCTAAAAATAAACTTTAAAGCAAATTCCTATTTCAAATTCTTTTTTATTTTCTTATGATTTGTTTTAGGCGTTTCGTCAAGTGTTTTTAGTATTGTTTCACAGCGTTTAAAGATTAGTATAAAAATCAGTATAAAAAAGCTAAAAAAATAAGTAGTTTTAATGTCTTTACTATAATAAATATAAACATTACTAATACATAAAAATATCAAAACTCCACTTAAAACATAGCCACATTTAATAAGATAAAGTTTCATATAATTTTCTTATAAGAATAAATTGCAAAATATATCAAAAATGCTAAAAATACAAGCTCTTTTGCAAATAATATAAATATTTGCATGTCAATATTAAATAAAAAATTAGCAGTAATTTTGATTATATTAAACAAACAAAAAGCACTAGCACCTGATAATAAATAAAAACAAAGCTTATAAAAATCGTTCTTTAGCTTATCGTTTGCTTTAAAAAGTAGTATAGTATTTATCATATAAGCAAAAGAGCAAATCAAACAAAATCCATATACTAAAGTTCTCATAGTAAAAAAATAAAATAAATTAATACTACTAAACGACAAAACAAAAATTATAAAAAGCACTATAAATCTGCATTTATAAAGCTCATAATGTTTCATTTAAATCCTTTAAGCTAAATTATATGCCTTAATTAAAGAGCTTATTTCATTTGCATGTGGAAATCTTTTGTTATCACATCCTATTAATTCATTTTTTGAATATATTTTTTCATCATTTATAATTACTATAAAATCGCCTTTACTTCCTATTTCAAATTCCACTTCAATACCTTTAAACCCGCCTATTAGTTCATCTGCAATCCTTGCAGCTTGTGGTTCGTATTTTCAAGCGTTGCAATAAATGATTTTCGCTTTCATTTTCTCTCCTTACATAATTATTACAAATTTAAAATAAATTAATTAATAATCATAAATATTAAATTATTTATTGTATTCTTTACTAATTAATAAAAAATGTTATTTAGTAAAGGTAAATATGAAGTTTTTAGAAATTTTAAAAGAAAGAAAATTAAAAGCAACACCGCAAAGAATAAGCATATTAAGAGTGTTGTCAAAACACGAACATCCTAGCATAGATGAATTATACGAACAAATAAAGCTAGAATATCCAGCGATTTCACTAGCTACTGTGTATAAAAATTTAAGCACAATGATTGATGAAGGTTTGGTTGTTGAAATAGCAATCCCTAATGATAAATCAAAATACGACATTTATGAATACGAACATATTCATTTAGTTTGTAATAATTGCAAAAGCGTATTTGATTTAGATAAGGTTAAAGCTGGGCTTGATAAGTATCAAGAAAGCTTACAAGAAAAGTTAGAGCATAGTATTGATAATATAAAAATTACTGCATTTTTAAGCACTTGTTCAAATTGCAAATAATATAAGTTAAAATTAGTGAAAAAAGGAGTTTAGGTGAGCATTTTAAAACACTTTCTCTTTTTTACACTAGAAGGTAATTTAGAGTTCAAAAAGCTTAAAGATAGTTTTTGCTTATATGATGATAGCTTATATAAGCTTGATATTATTGATAATGAATTATATTTTTTAAAAGCTAGTTTAGGAAGATTAGATATAGAATATCAAACTAGCTCATTAAAATTAGATGATGTAAAAAGCAAAAGCTTAAAATATAAAAGAGTGGTAGCATCTTCAAAACTAATTGAGAGTTTTAATAATTTTTATGTTTGCACTATGCTTGATGAAAGTAGTCGAGATGGACTTAAATTTAGCGAATATGAAAGATTAAAAATATTTTTAACCTACGGACTAAAAGCAAAGGATTTAAGCATTAGCATAGGTCTTGCTTTAAGAATATATATGTTTTATTTAAGCATAAACTCAAAAAGCGATGAAATAAAAAAATTATTAGATTTATTTAGTTTTATTTATCAAGAAAATATAGTAGATACCATTAAAAACGCTAATGAATTTTATGATAATTTATCTTGCGTTATCTTAGATGAGGCTAATTTTTACACGAATGAATGTGCGAAAGTAAATTTTACTAAGATATTTTCTAAGGTTTTAAGAAAAGAAGCGATTAAAGTATTAAGATACGAAGAAAACACCGATAAATTAATTTTATTACTTGATTTTTTAAGCTTTTTTAAAAGTCATAAAAAGCTAGATTTATCTGAAAAACTATTAAAAAACAAAGCCGTTAAAAAAACAGCTAGAAAAATTAGTAAAATAGCTAGAACTTATTATTTAGGATAATTATGCAAAAACAAGAAAAAATTGTAGAAATGTTTAATGAAATAGCTCCAAGCTATGATAAAGCTAATAAGGTTTTAAGTTTTGGAATTGATGCTAAATGGAGATTTGATGCAATTTCTAAAGTAAAAGAACATATTAATTTAAACTCAAATCTAAATATAGCTGATATTGCTTGTGGAACAGGCGATATGTGTGCTTTATTAAAGCAAATTCCAAACTCAAAAGTAATAGGAATAGACCCAAGTAAAGGTATGCTAGAAGTTGCTAAAAAGCGTTTTTTAGATGTGGAATTTGAATTAGGATATGCAAATAAGCTGCCTTTAGCTGATGAGAGCGTTGATTTGATTACTATTAGTTATGGCTTTAGAAATGTTGTAGAAAAAGACGAAGCATTAGAAGAATTTAGAAGAGTTTTAAAACCTAATGGAGTTCTTTTGGTTTTAGAATTTTTCAAAAGAGAAAAAGGTGGCATCATAGGCTTTTTCCGTGATTTTTATCTTAAGAAAATCCTACCTATAATAGGTGGAATGCTTAGTAAAAACAAAGCAGCTTATGAATATTTGCCAAATTCTATTGATGATTTTTATTCAAATGATGAATTTAAAGAAAAGTTAAAAGAACATAAATTTTCTTTAAAACTATTTAAAACTTATAGTTTTGGTGTTAGCTCATTGTTTATTGTGAGTAAAGATGCTAGCAAATAAGGTAGAAAAAACTTATTTTTCTGTAAGCGAAATCAATAATCTTGCGAAAAATAGCTTAGAAAATACTTTTTTTAATGTAGCAATACAAGGAGAAGTAAGCAAGATTACAAACCATACTTCAGGGCATTGGTATTTTACTATTAAAGATGAATTATCAAGCCTTGATTGCACTATGTTTGCAAACTACAATAAAGGCAAGGCAAATTTATTAGTAGGAAATAAAATTATTGCCATAGGAAAATTAAGCATATATCCAACTAATGGCAAATATCAATTAAATTGCACGGATTATGAATTAGCCGATGGTTTAGGTAAATTACAAGCAGCATTTAATGAGCTTTATAAAAAGCTTGAAAAAGAAGGCTTATTTTCAAGTATTTACAAAAAACAAATCCCAAAACATATAAACAATATCGCAATAATTACAGCTATTAATTCAGCAGCAGCTAAAGATATTTTAAGAGTATATGAAAATAATCAAAGCTATTTAACAAAATTAGTTTTTTATGATAGCTTAATGCAAGGCGAAAATGCTAGTAAAAAAATAATTGAATGTATAAAAAAAGCTAATTTAAACAATCACGATGTAATTTTAATCGCTCGTGGTGGTGGTAGCAAAGAAGATCTATTTTGCTTTAACGATGAAGCTTTAGTAAGAGAAATTGTAAAATCAAATATACCTATCATTACAGGCTTAGGACACGAAATTGACACCCACTTAAGTGATTTAGCAGCTAGTAAATACTATGCAACCCCAACTGCTGCAATGCAAAGCCTTGTTTATAATAAATTTGATAGATTGCTTGATCTTGATAATTTGCAAAATCATTTTACTTTACAAGTAAAAAGACAAATGAATAAAAAACAGCAAGATTATTTATATCTTTCAAGTAAATTTTCAAAAAAAGAAGTTAGCTTTAAGTTTAATTCATATAAAAATAACTTATTAAATAAAAAGATTTTACTAGAAAAAAATATAAAAAATATTTTAAAAAATAATGAAAATAGCATAAAAAACTATGAAAATAATCTAAAAAATAATCTAAACAAATCTTTAGAAAAAAAGCAAAAAATATGCGAAGATTATAAAAATAAAATAAACATAGGAAAGATTAAAAGCGATATTGCTAATATGCAGTTTAAATTAAGCAATTATGACAAAGCAATAAAAGCAGATTTTAGCAAGAATTTAACGCAAAAAAATGCTAAATTACAAGAATTTTCTAATATAAAAAACAAAATCAATTTTAAGCTAAAAATAGCAAGTGAAAATATTTTAAATAAAAAAACTTTATTAAATAATAGCTTTAAACCTAAATTTAAAGAAAAATATGTAAAAATAAACAATTATCATCAGATTTTAAGCACTCATCAAGCGTTTTTAGAGAGCATAAAAGAATATGCAAGAATTATGAAAAATAATAAAGCAGTTAGTTTAAAATCTTTAAAAGTAGGCGATGAAATAGTTTTAAAATCATTTGATAGTGAAAAATTAGCAAAGATTATAAAGGAGTAAAAAAATGAGACAATATAATTTTAGTGCAGGTCCATCAGAATTACCATTAGAAGTATTAAAAGAAATTCAAGAAGAATTATTAAGCTATAAAAACAACGGCTTTTCAATCATGGAAATAAGTCATCGCTCAAGCTACTATGAGCAAATGCATAATGACGCTATAAAAGATGCAAAAGAGCTTTATGGAATAAATGATGATTATGAAGTAATTTTCGTTCAAGGTGGAGCTACTATGCAATTTAGCTTATTAGCTATGAATTTTAGCCTTGATAATAAGCCATGTGAATACATTGATACTGATGTTTGGACGCAAAAAGCTTGTGAAGAAGCTATCTTAGCAGGGGTAAATGCAAAAATTGTAGCAAGCTCAAAAGATAGTAAATATAATTATATTCCAAAAGTTAGTTTAAATAGCGATAGTTCTTATACTTATATATGCTCAAATAACACGGTTCATGGAACTCAATACAAGCAACTTCCTATTTCAAATTCTCCTTTGATTATTGATGCTAGTTCGGACTTTTTTTCAAGGAAATTAGACTTTTCAAATATAGGCGTTTTATATGGTGGAGTTCAAAAAAATGCTGGTATAGCAGGATTTGCTTGTTTGATTATTAGAAAAGATTTGTTAGAAAGAAGCAAAAACAAATCAATGCCTAAGATGTTTAATTACAACACTTACGCTGATAACAATTCATTATTTAACACTCCTCCTACATTTGCTATTTATGTATATGCAAAAATTATGAAATGGATTAAGGCAAAGGGTGGCCTTGATGTGATAAATAAAGAAAACGAAATAAAAGCTAAATATCTTTATGATATTATTGATAATAGTAGTTTTTATAAAGCTTATGTGAATAATGAAGATAGGTCGATTATGAATGTTTGCTTTACAACAGGAAATGATGAATTAGACTTAGAATTTTGGAGCAAAGCTGCTAAAGAGCACAATATGCTAGGCTTAAAAGGGCATAAAAAACTAGGCGGTTTAAGAGCTAGTATTTATAATAGTGCTAGTTTAGAAAAAGTAAAAATTCTAGGTGAATATATGAAAGAATACGAAAGGGTTCGTGGATGAAAAAAGGCTTTTCATTAATTGAACTTATATTTGCTATGGTTGTTATTGGAATTTGCATTGCTGCAATTCCAAAAATAGTAAATGCGAGTTTAGAAAGTGATGAGATTAGTTATAAACAAGAATATTTTTATGAAGTAAAAGAATTTTATGGGCTTATTAGAAACTTGCCTTTTAGTAAGCAAAATGTATCTTATGATGATTATAAACAAAATAGTTTATTATCTCAATTTATTGCAAATTGTGGTGGTGTTATATCAAAATTTATACCGCAATATGAATTAAGCGAATTGAGTTTAATTAATATAAATCCAAGATATGGAAGGGGTTTTAGTAGCAAAGGTAGTCTAGGAATTGATATTTTAATAAATGGTATTCGTGGTAATTATAATAATACAACTTTTACAAATGCTTTAAGTCAAAGTTTTTCATATAAGTTTGCAGACCCAGCAAAAGGCTCTAAGGTTGATAGTAGTTATATTTTTAAGACCATTGGAAAAATATCTGTAGTACCTTATAAGCCAAAGACAAAAACTGATAGTTTTTTTGCAACCATTGATGGCTGTGATAAAGAAATAGCCTTAATGTATCCATTACAAATATATGATGATAAGAATGAAATATTTTTATCTTTTGATACATTTTATAATACCTTTGGAAGACTTGATAGTATTTATAGTCAGTATTCTATGATGACAAAAGATTCAGCATGGCAAATTACAAATGAAGATAAATTAAAAAGTTATCTTAATTTATAAGGAAATTTATGAAAAAAGCTTTTACAATAATTGAATTAATAGTAGTAATTGTTATATTAGGAATTGTTGCAGGACTTGGAATTGAGATTATTAAATTTTCTTACGACAACGAACAAAGAGTAAGGATATTAAATGAGCTTGAATTAAAATCACAAGTTACAATGGACTTTTTAACAACACATTTAAATAATGCTATTAAAAATAGTTATAGATTAAAAAAACAAGAGAACTCAGAATGTGCTAATTCTATTACTGATTGTAAATTTGTATTTAACATGAGTAAGACTTCTTTAAAAGATAGTGATTTTAAGATTTTTGAATGGGCTAGAATAGCAATAACTGATAAAAAACAAGGCAAGTGGGATGGATTAAATGAGACAAGATATGTTATTGAAAAGGCTGTAAATAATAAATCAGATTGTTACGATAATTTAGCAAATCCTAACTATTTTCAATGTTTTTCGCAAAAAAAAATAAATCAAAAAATAATAGATAATTATAGCGAAGGAACAATACTTGGCATATATTTCTTAGGAGATAATATTGCAACTTCAACTTCATTTATGGAAAAAGATTTATATGACTTTGAAGTATATTCTATAACTTCTACTGCTGGAACTACAAGTAAGGCAACTAGAATTAAATTAAGATTAGATGAGAAAAATTTCACTATGAGTAATGTTTATGTATTGGTTGATAAGATTGAAGGTGTTATTTATGATGGCACAGAAAATAAACTTAAATATTATAGTTATGATTATAAAGATAAAAAACCAAATTTTGTAACAAATACAAAAGACATAGCTAAAGTTACTTTAGTTAATCATGTAAGCGATTTTTCTATAAGCAGTAATAACGGAGTTACAACGCTTAGATTATGCTTAGAAGCAAAAGATTTACCAGGTAGTTTTATTAACAAAAAAACAACAATTTCAGTATGTAAAACGGGAGTTATATTATGAAAAAACCTGCTTTTAGTTTAATTACTGCTATTATTTTTATTATCTTAGTAAGCGTTGTTGGGGTTTTGACATTAACTTCTTCAAAAAGCACATTGTCATTTGCTTCAAGAGCTTATTTAAAAGAACAGGTTGAGTTTTTAATGGACGGAGCTAGAGCTAGGGCTTTGGCTGATTGGTTTAATTCAGGCGATCCTACTAAAAATGGTGGTATATATGCAGGTGGTACGCAAACTAGGACATATTATTATCCTAGCGATACTGATAGAAAATATATAATTACAATAGAATATTTTAAAGTTAATCCAAATGGTGCTTTAAAATTTGATAAAAACACTGTTTTGGCAAGAATTAGTGTTGAAACAGGGGTAGAATTATCAAAAATAGCAAAGATTAAATTAGTTAGAGATTACACAATAGGAAATTAATTTCCTATTTCAAATTCCACACAAAAAAAGGTTAAAAAATGCAAGACTTTATACAAGAACATTTTATAAACAGAAAAAACACAAACTCATCTAAATGGGATAATCTAGCAGTAAGATTTAATGATAATAGAGACTTACTTGCAATGTGGGTTGCTGATATGGAGTTTAAGACAGCTAAAGAAATACTAAGTGCAATTAATGAAAGAGTAAATCACGGAATATTCGGCTATTCTCTTACTCCTAATAGCTATTATGAGAGCTTTATTTCTTGGATGAAACAATATCATAATGTAGAGCTTAAAAAAGAATGGATTAGATTTAATCTAGGCGTTGTAAATAGTATATATCATTTAATAAATTGCTTTAGCAAAGAAAATGATAGTATTTTAATACTATCTCCTGTGTATTATCCATTCGCAAGAGCTGTTAAAGATAATCATAGAAAATTAGTAGAAAATGAGCTAGTTTATAATGAAGATAATGGCGAGTTTTGTATTGATTATGACAAGCTTGAAAAAGACATTGTTACAAATGATGTAAAAATGGTTATATTTTGTTCTCCACATAATCCTATTAGTAGGATTTGGAATGCAGATGAGCTTAAAAAATGCTTTGATATTTTTAAAAAACATAATGTTTTAATAATTAGTGATGAAATTCATCAAGACTTTACTTATAAAAAAAGCTTTATTTCAGCACTTAATTACGAAGAATATTTTGATAATTTAATCATCTTAAATGCAGCTTCAAAGACATTTAATCTTGCTTGTTTGCTTAATTCTCACATTATCATTCCTAATGAAAAATTATTAGCAGTTTATGATGAATTTGCTAAGAGATTTAATCAAATTGAAACAAATATAATAGGTCAATTAGCAACCGAAATTGCTTACAAAAAAGCAAGATATTGGCTTGAAAATGTAAAAGAAATTATTTATAAAAATTATTTATATATAAAAGATGAGTTCGCAAAAGATGAAATAACAAAAAATATCATTATAAGCCCATTTGAAGGCACATATTTGCTATTTTTAAATTTTAGTAAAGTTATAAATGAAAATAGAATGAAAGAATTTATTCAAGATGATTGCATGATAGCGATTGATTATGGTGATTGGTTCGGTAAAGACTATAAAGGTTTTATGAGAGTAAATCTAGCAACAGCTCCTATTCATATAGAAGAATTTGTAAAAAGAGTTAAAAATCAATTAAAAATCAAGGATTATAGATGAGCGTTTTTAAAAGTTATAGACAATCTTTGTTTTTGATTTTAGCAATTTTTATTGGTTCAGTTGTAGGGTATTTTATGCAAGAAAAGGCTTTAATGTTTGAAAGCCTTGCGAATTTGTTTTTAAATTTATTATTTTGTATAGTTGTGCCTTTAATCTTCGTTTCTTTAGTAAGCTCTATTGCAAATGCTAAAAGTAGTTCGGTATTTGGTAAGACTATTTTAGTGATGATTTTAGTATTTTTAGTAAGTGGGATTATTTCAGGTATTTTTGGTTTAGCATTCTTTTCATTGTTTGATTTTAAAACTAATGTGGCTTTATCTAGAATTGATGATGTTAAAACAAGTGCTGATGTTTTATCTATGTTTAGCGTAGGTAATTTTTATGAGTTATTTACTAGAAAAAATCTAATTCCTTTAATCGTATTTGCTTTATTTTTTGGTGTTGCACTATTAAAATGCAAAGAAGAATGCAAAAATGTGATTAATTTTTTTAGCGAGTTAAATATAGTTGTTAATAAAATGGTTAATTTTATAATGATGTTTGCTCCTATTGGTTTGGCTTGTTTTTTTGCTGTTTTATTTGGCACAACAGGAAAGCAAATCACAGATGATTTAGCTAAAGCTATAATTGCATTTTTCTTAATAACTCCTGTTTATTTTATAATTCATAATGCGATTTTTGCATATTTTGCAGATGGTATTAATGGAGTTAAATTGTTTTTTAAAAATATTTTAACAAGCGTTATTGTAGCTTTAGGCACATGCTCAAGCGTTGCAGTAATTCCTAGTAATATAAAAGCAGCTTCAAATATAGGTGTAAATCCTAATGTAAATACTCTTGTAACTTCTTTAGCGGCGTCACTTCATAAGCCTGGCTCAGTTGTTTTAGCGATTTTAAAAATGGCTGTTGTTTGTGCTATTTTCAATATAGATTTATTTACGGCTTCTAATATGATTAAAGCAATAATTGTTGCTATTTTAATAGGTTCAGTTGTTGGGCCAATTCCAACTGGTGGTTATATTAGCGAAATGCTTGTGGTTGGTGCTTTTAATCTTCCTATTGAAGCTCTTCCTATTGTTATTTTAATAGGAACGATAGCTGACGCACCTGCAACCTTGCTAAATGCTGCAAGCGATGTTAGTGCAACTATGGTTGTAAATAAATATGTAGGTAAAAAAGATGAATAAGCAAGTATTATTAAGTTATGGCGGTGGCGGAATTGAAATGAATGATTTTTTAAATGATTTCGTTTTAAAAAATATTAATTCGGATAATTCTCAAGGGCTTAGCGAAGATGCGGCTGTTTGTGATGGTTTTAGCAAAATAGCGTTTTCTACTGATTCATTTGTGCTTGATCCTTTATTTATAAAAGGTGCAAATATAGGCAAAATTGCAGCTTGTGGCTCTATTAATGATGTTTTAATGATGGGAGCTAAGCCAAAATATCTTACTTTAGGTCTTATTTTAGAAGAAGGCTTTAATTTAGATGAATTAAAAATAATCTTAAATGATTTATCAAAAACTGCAAAAGAATTTGAAATAGGAATTAAGTGTGGGGATTTAAAGGTAGTTCCTAAAGGAAAAGCCGATAAAATTTATATAAATACAACTTGCATAGGTGATGCTTTAGGCTTTACTAAAAATAATAACATAGGAACAAAAAGCATAAAAGAAGATGATGTAATTATAATAAGTGCTGATGTAGGTAGGCACGGAGCTTGTGTAATGGCTGAAAGAGAAGGGTTTTCTTATGATATAAGCAGTGATGCAAAGTGCTTATATAATGAAGTAAAAGACATTTTAAAATACGATATAAAATGCTTAAGAGATGCAACTCGTGGTGGTCTTGCAAGTGTGTTAAATGAATTATCAAGAGCTTCTAAGCTAGATTTTATTATAAATGAAAGCGATATTAAAGTAAGTGATGGAGTTTTAGGGCTTTGTGAATTGCTAGGTTTTGAAGCTTTAGAACTTGCTAATGAGGGAACTTTTGTTTGTATTTGTGATAAAAAAGACGCTAATGAAGTCTTAAAAGAATTAAGAAAATACAATGAATTCGCAAATATTATAGGCTATACAAAAAAATCAAGCAATCCAAGTGTGATTTTAAATACAAATTATGGTGGTAGCAGACTTTTACAAATGCCAAAAGGCGAATTATTGCCAAGGATTTGCTAATGCATGAAATGGCTATTGTAAATAATCTCTTAGATGAGTGTGAAAGAATCAAAGTAGCAAATAACGCTAGAAAAATTACTAGAGTAAAAGTTAGTTTAGGTAGGCTTAGTGGTGTTGAAGAGCATTATTTTAAAGAAGCTTTTAAAGCATTTACTAGTGATGAAGATTCAAGCTATTTTAATGCTAAATTAGAAATAGTTTTAAAAGAATTAGAGCTTTTATGTAATGATTGTAATAAGCAATTTATTCAAGATAAAAACGAGTTTTCTTGTATTTATTGCAATAGTAAAAATGTAAAAGTAATTAGTGGTGAAGAGCTGCTTTTAGAACAGCTTGAATTAGAATAAGCTTTAATTTTAATGATGATTTAAAAAAATTAGCTAAATTAAAGCAAAAAATTTAAAAAGAGTTTTGATATGAGTTTGATGGAAATAGTAATTATTTTAATAGTTGCAGTTTTAGTTTTAGGACCTGAAAAATTACCAGGAACTATCGTAGAAATCGCAAAGATTTTAAAAGCAGTTAAAAAACAAATCAATGAAGCAAAATCTAGTATAGAAAATGAAATCAATATAAGTGAGCTTAAAGATGAAGCTAGAAAATACAAAGAAGAAATCACAAAAGCAAACGATAGCATTAGAAAAAAGCTTAGTTTTGAAGAATTTGATGAGATTAAAAATACTTTAAGCGATTTTGAAAAAGACGCACAAAAGGCTGTAAATAGCACAATTGATAGCGTAAATGCTACAAATGAAATTCCTAATTCAAATTCTAGCGATGAAAAAGAAGAAAAACTTAGCAAAAGAGAACAATTTTTAAAAGAAAAGAGTGAAAATGTTTGAAGAATTAAAACCACATTTAGTAGAACTTAGAAAAAGATTATTTATAAGTGTTGTTGCTTTAATTTTAGCATTTTTTGTGTGTTTTGCGTTTTGGAAACCTATACTTCATTTTATTTGTGTTCCACTTATGAATGTATTGCCTAAAGGCTCTGAAATTATTTTTTATAAACCTCAAGAAAATTTCTTCACAGCAATGCAAGTTTCGTTATTTGCAGCGCTTTTGGCATCTTTACCTGTTATTTTATGGCAAGCGTGGAGATTTGTAGAACCTGGACTTTATGAGAATGAAAAAAGATTTGTAGTGCCTTTTGTATTGAGTGCAACAATAATGTTTTTAATAGGTGCAGCTTTTTGTTATTATTTGGTTGTTCCTATTGCATTTGATTTTTTGATTAATTTTGGTGGCGGAGAGTATAAAGCTATGCCTTCGGTTGCCGAATATGTAAGTATTTTTACAAAGCTTGTAATTGCTTTTGGTTTAGGTTATGAGCTACCTGTTGCTATATTTTTCTTAGCAAAAATAGGTCTTGTAACTGATAAAACTTTGATAAGAAATTTTAGAGTTGCGATTTTAATTATCTTTATTTTTGCAGCGATAATGACTCCGCCTGATGTGTTTTCTCAATTTTTAATGGCTATACCGCTTATTGGACTTTATGCGATTTCTATTTATATTGCTAAAGTTGTAAATCCTGCTGATCCTGATATAGATGGCGATGATGAAGAACAAGAGTTATTAGAAGATAAAAATGCTTGATAATTTACTAAGTTCTTATGATTATGAATTGCCTAGCGAATTAATCGCTAAATATCCAGCAAATCCAGTTGATAGTGCAAGATTATTGGTATATGAGAGATCAAGTGGCAAAATAACTCATAGTGTGTTTTATGATTTAGCGAAATTTTTGCCTGAATGTGCTTTGATTTTTAATGATACTAAGGTTTTTAAGGCTAGATTTTATGGTAATAAACTAAGTGGAGCAAAATGCGAATTATTTATAAATAAAATCTTGGCTAATAATGAGTTTTTAGTTCAAATTAGAGCAAGAGTTAAAGAAAATGATTTTTTAATTTTTGAAGATGATTTAATGGCTAAGGTTTTAAGTCTAAATGAAGATGGCACAAGAATTGTTAAGTTTTATAAAAACAATGAAGAATTAAACACTCAAGAAGTCTTAACAATAAGCGAAAAAATAGGGCATATCCCACTTCCACCATATCTTAAAAGAATGGATAATAGTGAAGATGAGATAACTTATCAAAGCCTATTTGCAAAAAATATAGGTGCAGTTGCAGCTCCAACGGCTTCTTTGCACTTTACTCCAAGAGTTATTGAGAGTTTAAAAGACAAAAAAAGTGCTTATATTACTTTGCATGTTGGTGCAGGAACATTTGCTAGTGTTGAGAGTGAAAATATAAATGAGCATAAAATGCATAGCGAGTATTTTTCATTAAGCGATGAAGCTATAAGCTTAATTGATAGCAAAATACCTATTTTAGGAGTTGGCACTACGGCTACTAGAACCATAGAATATTATGCAAGAACAAAGCTTAAGAGTGGAGAGTGTGATTTATTTTTAAATCCATTTAATAAACCTATTAGGCAAAATTATTTGCTTACTAATTTTCACTTACCAAAATCAACTTTGATTATGCTTGTAGCAAGCTTTATAGGTAGGCAAAACACTTTAAAGCTTTATGATGAAGCTATTAAAAACAATTATAAATTTTATTCATACGGCGATGCAATGCTAATTATTTAAGGAAAAATAATGAAGAAATTATTATTAAGTTTATTTGCAAGTTCTCTTTTTGCAGATTCGATAGATTTTTCTGATAGAGATACGATTTTATTATTCGTAGTTTTAGGTGGTTTAATCGTTTTATTACTTGTATATATTTATAAGTTAAAAATGAAATTAAGAATTCACAAAATCAAAATGTTTGATGTAAAAGATGATTTAGACTTAGAAAGTGAAAGCTTTGAAAAATCTTCTTTATATTTTGATTTACAAGAAGTGTTTTTGTATTTTTTCAAAACCTTAAACTATGAAGCAAGTGTTAGAAATAATACATTTTTAGTTCAACAAGATATGTTTTATATAAACGAACATAATGAAAAAGTTCCGCCAAATAGATATTTTTATGGAGATTATACAAATATTATAAATGCTGTTTGGGCTGCTGCTGATTTGATTAATCAAAATGTAGAAAACAAAACGATTTTTATAAATATTAGCGTTAATAATAATATTACTAATAGAACATTTTTATCAGTAGATATAGGCGTTTGTGGAATAGTAGATGATAAAAAAGCTGAATTATTCAAAAGCTTTACAAATCCTAAAAAGCTTTCAATTGTAGAGCAATTACACAAGCTAAATGCTTATATGAGAAAGATTGATGGCTCAAACTATGCTTTTAAAGATACTAGCGAAAGAATTAATTATGCAATTTGCCTTAGCATTCCTGTTGTAGTAAATGATGGCTTGGGTAGTTTAGCTGATGTTACTCCAAAAGATAAATTAAATGTATTAATAATTCATCCAAATACTGATATTTCAAGAACTCTTACAGCTAATTTAGAAAGTTTTGAGATTAATTGTATTCAAAACCAAACAAGTAATGGACTTTTAGAAAAAATTGAAGATGGAGTAAATTGCACTTTTAGAGCTGTATTTATTGATGCAAATTTAATTAATCAATTTAATGACTATGATTTACATAGATTAGTAAAAGCTCAAGAAGAATATTGCTTTAGATTAGTAATTATTCTAAACAATCACAAAATCACTCCAACTATTGAAAAGATTATTCAAGAAGTAGATTTTCTACCTTTACCATATACTATTGATAATATTCGTTCAGTTATAAATATAATAAAAACCCAACACGAAAAACTATTAAGCTAATTTAGAATTTGAACTAGGAATTATGATTTAATTCCTAGTTTAGTTGATTTGAAATTCCTATTTCAAATTCTTTTATTTTTTTTAGATTTGTCTTATTACATCAATTACACTGCCATCGCGATATTCAACAACAGCTACTATTCTTTTATTTGATTTTTTATACTCGCAAATTCCACAAATATCATTTGCAATACTAGCTAAGTCTTTTATATCAAGGATTTTTAACCTTGAGTTCTTTAGAGTTTTTGCTAAAGTTTTGTCATTTAGTGCAATTCCGTATTCGCAAACAAGTGCGTTAATGCTTTCGCCTGGAGTTGTAATTGAGTTTATTTTTTCTTTTACGATAGCTTTTCTAGTTCTAATTAAATTAGTAGTAATTATTGCTAGTTTTGCACCTGCAGCAGCGTCGCTATGACCACCACTTCCACCCATAATCATCCCGTTTGAGCTTGTCATTACATTGGTATTAAATCTAGTATCAACTTCAGTAGCTCCTAAAACAACGCAATCAAGTCTATTTACGATAGGAGAACTTGTGTGAATATTTGCATATAAACTTGAGCTAACTTCGTAATGATTAGGATTAGTTTGTAATGATTTTAAAGCCTCCAAATCAAATCCTTGAACATCAAAAATATTACTAAAATAACCTTCATTATATAAATTAACTAAATAAGCAGTTATTCCACCCATAATAAATGAGCCTTTAATATTCTTTTCTTTCATAATTTCTTTTACATAATGAGCGCTTGCAAGGCTTATTCCACCAGCTCCTGTTTGAAATGAAAAGCCATCTTTTAAAAGTCCGCTCTCATCTATTAAATTAGCTGTTGTTTTAGCAATTTTTAGTTGAATTGGATCTTTTGTAATATCTGTTGTGCCTGATTTAATACCATTTGGATCGCCTATTTCATCAACTATTAAAACATAATCAATTTTATCTTGAGTAATGCTAGGATTACTTAGCGGATAAGGATAAATTGTATCACTTACTGCAACGCTAACCTTAGCACAATCAGCATCAGGCATAGCATAACCGATTGAGCCAAAGGCATTTTTACCCATTGTTCCATTTATATTTCCTGCGTTATCTGTCGCACTTGCTGCAATAAATGCTACATCAATTTCTAAATCCCCTGCATAAATTGCTCTAGCACGACCACCATGGGTTCTAAAAATAGCAACTTTTTTAAACAAGCCATTAGAAATTGCATTTGCAACTTTTCCTGTGCAATAGTTTGTATCTATTTGAGTAATTATTCCTTTTTTAGCGAAATCCACTATAAAATCATGAGTTGGAAATATCGCACTAATTGCTAATTTTAAGTCTTTTATGCCTAATTCTTCGCAAGCTTTTAGAATAATTCCTACAACCTTATCGCCATTTCTTAGATGATGATGAAATGATATTGTATCTCCACTTTTTAAGCCTGTTTTTTTGATTAATTCTTTTACATTTGTATAGACTTTATTATCATTTGGAGTTGATAATTTTATTTGCTTTTTTACTAATCTTTCTTTAGGCTTTAAATTAAATGCTCCGCTAAAAGGAATAACTTCTCCATAATCTTTTATGTAATCAATATTCATAAAATCTCCTTTAATATCTTTTTAGCACGATTTACAATAGGTGCATCAATCATTTTGCCATTTAGTGAAATTACTCCACTTTTTTTACTCTCAGCTTCTTTAATAGCATCTAATACTTGATTAGCCCAAATTATTTCTTTTTGGCTAGGTTTAAAGCAATTATGAATAATATCAATATGCCTTGGGCTAATTACTAATTTACCATCAAAGCCTAGATTTTTAATATAAGTTGTATCAGCTATTAATCCAGCTTCATTATTTGTATCAGTGTAAGGTGTATCTATTGCATCAATTTTTGCAGCCTTACATACATTTAATAAGTAATTTCTAGCATAATCAATCTCAACTCCACTCTCGCTTCTTCTTGCACCAATTTCGCTTGTATAATCTTCTGCTCCAAAACAAAGCGCACTAACTCCATCTAAAAACGCTAATTCTTTAGCATTTAATAAACCAAGTGGGGTTTCTATTAAAAGTAAAATTTCAATTTCCGAATTTAAATTCCTTGTGTATTTTATAAGTTCTTTAATCTCTTTTACATTTTCTGCTTTTGGAATTAAAATGCTATTAATTTTAGTTTTTGATAGTGCTAAAATATCATTTTTTGCATTCTCTAAATTAATTCTAACGATTTTTTCGCATTCATAATTTAGCATATTTAAAGCATTGCAAACTAGATTTAAAGCACTATCTTTTTGCATAGGACTTACTGCGTCTTCTAAGTCAAATATAATAGCGTCAGCTCCGAATAATCCTGCATTTTGAATATTACCTGCATTATTTCCTGGAATAAATAATAATGTTCTTCTCATTTTCCTAGCCTTTCTATTGCAGTTTTTAGTCTTGCTAAGATACAAAAATCTAAAGCACCTTTATCATTAATCTCAATAAAAACCTTTGAAATAGAATGTTCTTTGCAATAATTTTTAATTAGGTTTTTAATATGATTTGCATAAGGATTTTCTTCTTCATTTATAAAAATGAGTTCAAATTTATTATGCTTTTTTATATTTATTAGGCAATCATTTGATTCAATAGTTCCAACGCTAATCATCTTAAACTCCAAATTGTGCAAATAAAAATGTAGCAGCTATAACCGTGCAAGCTCCACCAATTCTAGTTGAAATCTGTGCAAATGGCATAAGTTCCATTCTATTGCATGAGCCTAGAATTGCAACATCTCCTGTGCCACCAAGTCCTGAGTGACAAACCATAACGCAAGAGCATTCAATCTCAAACATATTTAAAAATCTTGCACATAAATATCCTGTAAGAGCCATTGTAGTAACTACGCTAAAGCAAATTACGATAAAAGCAATATTAATTGCAGCGATTACATCTTTCCAAGGTGTCCAAATAACTCCAACACCTACTAAAAGAGCCCAAGTTAGGTTTTTGCTTACAAATTGATAGATAAAATTTGCACCATACTCTAAGCTTTTTGGCATTATGTTTAAAACTTTTGTAATAGCAGCCATAATAATCATAATGATTGGAGCTGGAATTGGAATTATCATATTTAATAATTTTCCTATTAAGAAATAGCATACTGCAACAAGCAAACCAGCGCCCATTAATTTAATATCAAAAGGCAAGGTATCATCATTTAATGAATTGATATTTTCTTCTTTAGTTTTTACTAAAAGTCCGTTTCCACTTAAATGTGGCTTTTTTAAAGCTAGATTTTTTAAATATCCTGCATAAGCGATTGCAAATAAGTTTCCTAGCATTGCAGCAGGTGCAAGAAGTGCTATTATATTAGTTGAATCAGCATTTCCTAAAATCTCTGAATAAGCAGCACTTAGTGGAATAATTCCTTCACCAACACCACCACTTAAAATAGGAATTGCTATATAAAATACTGCATGAGCTCCGCCAATGCTAGTAATTGAGCCTATTAAATAAGCAACTACAATAGCTAAAAATGTTCCTATAAATAAAGGAATAAACATTTTTAAAAACCCTGCAATTAAAATTGCTCTTTTCATACTAAGAATACTTCCAACTACTAAAACACTTATATAAAGATATAAGAAGTTAGATTGCTTAATGAAAAATGTTATAGCATCTATTGAGTTTTGATTTAATAAGCCATAATAAACCATGCAAGACGGAACGAAAATACTTAATATCGCAGGTCCGCCGATATCTTTTAAAACAGGAACTTTCATACCTATTTCGCCAAGTAATATTCCTAAAATCATAGTAACAGCAAGTCCGCCTACCATATCCTTAGGAAGTTTGCCAAAATAGCAAGTTAAAAATACAATAAGTGCAAATACACAAAATGCGTATAAATTTACACCGCCGATTTGTTTTTCTTTCATAAAAATCTCCTTAAAATGATTTGTAATTTCATTTTAAGAACAATTTTTATTTTGTAAATTTAAGTAATTTTAATAAGTATTTAAATAATTAAAATAAGCATTAATTGATTTTATAATAAATCTGAGGTCTTCCTTTGGCTTTATATTCTAATTTTGAGCTTAGGTAATTTGTTTGTTCTAAATAATTTAAATATTTTCTAAGAGATATTTTAGAAATTCCTACTAAGTTTTCTAGTTCATTTACATTAAACCAAGTGCTAAAATTTTTTATATTTTCTTTTATTAAAGCTAGCGAGTTTTTATCAATTCCTTTTGGTAAATCATCAATTTGTTTATAAAGAGCTTTGTCAATATTTTCTTGATTTATTTCACTTAATAATAATTCTTTTCTTAATTTATATTGATTTAGAGAGCTTTCAAGTCTATTTTGCTTAAAAGGTTTTAGAATATAATCAATTACACCTAGATTTAAGCTTTTTTGTAAGCTTAGGCTATCATTTCTAGCAGAAATTACAATAATATCAATCTTGCTAAATTCACTTTTTATTTTTCTAATTAGCTCAATACCATCGGTATTAGGTAGAGTTAAATCAAGCAAGATTAAATCAATTTCATTATTTAATAAATAGCTTATCGCACTACTTACTTCACAAAAACTAGCCTTTAAACAAAAACCTTCAACCGATAAAAGTATGTTTTTGTTAATATCTTGAACCATTAAATCATCTTCAACTATTATTGTCTTAATCATTATTAATCCTTAAAGTTACACTAAATGAACTACCTTGTTTTAAATTACTAACACTTATTAAGCCGTCATAATTAGCTGCAATTTTAGCACATAAATAAAGCCCATACCCTCTTAATTCTCCTTTTGTAGAATAGCCTTTGGTAAATAAATTTGCTTTATCTTTTATACCACAGCCATTGTCTTTGCATTGAATTTTAAGGTAGTTTTTATTGTTTTTTATAAATATTTCTATCTTTTTATTTTTTATATTATTTAAAGCATCTATTGAATTATTTATTAGATTTGAAAGTATGCTTATAATATCGTTTTGCATATTTATATCATCAAGATTGCTAAGTGATGATTTTTTATTAAGAATTACATTTATTTTTAGCTCTTGTAAGAATGCAAATTTACTTTCAAAAAAGGCTAATATTACTTTATCTTTTATGTTGTATGTAAGTCTGTTTAAATTATCTTGATTTTTGTTTATTAGTTCATCGCAAAAATTCTTTGCTTCATTAAATTTATTATTTTCTATCAAAGCGTTTATTATGTGTAATTTGTTTGAGAACTCATGATGATTTGCTCTTAGTGCATCTACATATTTTTTAGTATCTAATAATTCACTAGCTAGTTTTTTAACCTCTCTTAAATCTTTAAAAGACGCAACTACGCCTGCAAAGTTATTATCTATAAAGAATGGAATTCTAGTCGTTAGAATGGTTATATCATTTAGCTTTTGCTCTTGATTGATTTCAGCTTTTTTAGTGCTTAAGACTTCATTCATATTTGAATGCGGAATTATATTAGCGTTTTTACCTATTAAATCATCATCTACTAAGGCTAGTTTAAAAATCTCTTTTGCTTTATCGTTTATTAGAGTTATTGTGTTTTTGTCATCAACGGCTATTATGCCATCGTTTAAGGTTTTTAAAATTGCGTTTTGTCTTGCTAAAAGATTTGCGATTTGCTTTGGCTCTAAACCAAATAAAACATTTTTGATATTTTTATTTAATAATTTTGCTGATAATAAAATTATAATTATTAGTGCAATTACTAAGGCGATATTGTATTTATTTTCTTCAAAGATAATTTGATTTAGATAATCAACAAAAACACCAACGATTACAGCACCTACAACTTTTTCATCTTTTATTATAGGACTAAAGCTTCTAATTGAACGCTTTAATGAGCCCTTTGCTATTGATATATAGCTTTCTGCTTTACTAATTGCTCTATTAGCATCTCCACCTTCAACTAAAGTTCCTAAAAGATTTTTATTTGGATGGGTTAATCTTTTATAAGAGCTATCAATGATTACTATAAAATCTAGGTTTAAGTCTTTGCTTAGTTTGTTTATATTTTCGTTTAGATTAGCATCGTTTAGATTTATATTGTTTGCTAAGGTTTTAGAAATAGCTTCTATTTTATGGCTTATTTCATTTTCAATTAATTTTTTGCTTTGAAAAAATAAAAATGTAGAAGTAATGCTTAAAACTATAAAAGAAATTAAAAAAAATGTTAAAGTAATTTTTGTAAATAGTTTCATCTATAATCCTAAATAAGATTTTTGATAAAGTATATAAAAAAGGATTTAATTTGGATTTATTTAATTTAGTTTTAGAGCAAAAAGAAAAAAGATATAAAGAAAGATTAGCTTACGAAAATGAATTTAAAAGCCCTGTTATATGCTTTAGTTTAAACATTCCTTATTTATATAAAGTAAAAAATATTGATGAAGTTAAGGCTTTATTTTTATATGGCATTAGCGAATTAGTTAAGACTTTAAACCCTATTAATTATAAAGTTTATTTAGATGATTTATTTTGTTTGTTTGCAATTAGCGATGATGCTTATATATTAAAAGAGCATTGTATTAGGCTTGAAAATAAGCATAGTTTTTCAAGATTATTTGATTTTGATGTATATTTTAAAAATGAAGTTATCAGGGCTAGAGCAAGTGGTAGAAAGTGCTTTTTATGTGATGAATTAGCTATAGTTTGTCAAAGAAATAATATTCATACAAAAGATGAAATTTATCAAAAAATTGATGATTTGTTTGATGATTTTTATGTTTATAAAGCATTAAATTATCCTTGCAAGAATGAATTTTCAAGCAAAGCATTAAGAGCATTGCTTTATGAAGTAAGCCTTGCTCCTAAGCTAGGACTTGTTGAAATTCCGAATTCAAATTCTCACAGCGATATGAACTTTTTAAGCTTTATTGATAGTGCTAGTGAGCTTAAGTGGTATTTTGATTCTTTTTATACACTGGCAATGCTATCTAAAAGAAATGAGTTTAAAAGGTTAAAAAGATTAGGGCAACTTGCAGAAAATGCAATGTTTAAAGCCACTAATAATATAAATACTCATAAAGGTGCTTTGTTTTTATTTGCGATTATGATTTATGTATGTGCAAAAAATGAAAACGATTTAAATCCTATAAATATTTCTAAAACCACTAAGCAAATATGCGAAAATTTATGCAAAAATGAGCTAAATAAAAATCTAAATAGCATAGGCGGAAAATGTTTTCATCTTTATGGGATAAAAGGTATTAGAGATGAGGTTGAGCAAGGCTTTTTAAATACATTTAAAGCTTATGAGTTTTTTAATAAACAAAGTGATTTTAAAGAGCTTAGAACTCTTTTTTATATTAGTTCAATCATTGATGATACAAGTTTACTTAAAAGATGTGAGTATGATTTGCAAAAATATAAAAGAGTTAAAAATACTTGCAAAAAATTAAGCACAAAAAAAAGTAAAAATTATATAAACTTAATCAAAAGACTTAATTATATTTATGTTAAAAATAATTTAAGTTTTGGTGGAAGTGCTGATGTTTTATCATTAGTGTTTTTTCTTGATTTTATATATAAAATAAATTCTAAATAATTGCTTAAATATAAGTTAATTTTTGATTTTTTTGTATAAAAACAATAAATATTATTTACATATTAAAATTTTTTAATTAAAGTTATTGTTTTAATCTAATTTAAAATACAAGGAAGAATTAAATGAAAAAAACTTTAATCACATCTATTATTGCGGCTAGTTGTCTGCATGCTGCTGAATATAATATTTTCATTTCTAGTTTTAAAAAAAGCGATTATGATAGCTTAAATAAAATTAAAGCTAAAATTGAAAAAGTTGTAGAAAACAGCAAATATGCTAACGAGCTTGTAGTAAAAGCAAGAGCAAGCGACCCACAAAGTCCAAATAATAGCAAATACCACACAGTAGTTGTTGAAACTGCTGATATGTCAAAAGCAAGAGTTACAGAAATTAGAAATTATTTAAGAGCTAATTCTATTTATAAAGACGCTTATTTTACAACTAGAAAGCCAAATGAACCAAAATTCTCTAAAGATACAAGCAATGATGAATTATTTACTAATACTACAAAAGAAGAAGTTGTAGAAGTAAAAAGCTCATCAGTATCAAATGCATTAGATAGCTTAGATGCTGAAAATGAAAATAGTTTAGATATTCCAGCATTTAATAAAGTAGAAAATGCAAATTCAATTACTATAAATAAAATGATTGCAAGTGTATTAGAAACTAATCCACAAATTAATTCTTATAAACAAGAATATTTAAAATCATTAAAAGATTTAGATATTGCTAGTGCTGAGTATTACCCAATGCTTAATTTATATGCAAATGGTGGTTATGTAAGTAAAAACCATAAAGTTCATACAAATGCAAATCAAAAAGGAACAGGAACAACTCACGACGCTTCTATTGTTTTAACAGAGAATTTATTCAATGGTGGCAAGGATATGAATGGCAAAGCGGAGCAAAATCATATCACAAACTCAACTGCATATAAAGTAATTCAAAACTCAAATGAAATAGTTTATGATAGCTCAAAAGCTTATTTAGATATGATTAAAACAAAATTATTATTAGAAATCGCACAAAAGAATGTTAAAGCTCATGAAGATATTTATGCTTTAATTAAGGATAGAACAAGCTCGGGTTTTGCAAGAGCTAGCGAAGAAAGACAAGCAGGAAGCCGTTTAGCACTTGCTAAAAATAATCTTTTATCAGCAGAAAACGATTATAAAGACGCACATTCAAGATTTACAAGATTATTTGGTAAGAATGTAGATATTAACACTCTTGTAATGCCAGAATTTACTTATGCACTTCCAAACTCACTTGAGAGCTTAGATGAAATCAGTAAGAAATGTAATCCAAGTATTAGAATTCAAGCAGAAAACATCAACGCACTTGAATATAATACAAAAGTAAAAAAAGGAAATTATTTACCTAAACTAGACCTTGAATTAAGAGCTGATTATGCAAAAGATAAGATATTTAAAGATTTAAAACAAGATACAAAAGATACTTCAGCAGGTGCTTATTTAAGATTTTCATACAATCTATTTAACAAAGGTCAAGATAAATTAAATGTAGAAAAAAGCAAATTAAGTGCATTAGCTGGTCAAATGGATTATAATTCAACTTTAAGAGAATTACACGAAAGCAATGCTTACGCATTTAACTCATATCAAATTAGTAAAGATAAATTAAATTATTTAAATGATTATGTAGATTATGCAAAATCAACACTTTTAACCTATGAAGATGAATTTAAAATCGGAAAAAGAGATTTAATCAATGTTCTTGATGCTCAAAGCGAATACTTTAGTGCTGCAAAAGAATTAATAAGCACAAAGAGCAATATATTATTAACTCAATACAAAATGCTTAATAATATGGGCGTAATTTCTGAAGGTTTTGTTGATGGTTATGCTAGACAATACATTAACAAAGCTTGCGCAATTTCTGATATTAAATAATTTGAATGGGTAAGATTTTTTTTAAAAGAGTGATTTTATTCACTCTTTTTATAAGTATTACTTTATTTAGCTCTTCTTTTATAAAATCACAAACTTATACAAGAATGCAAAAGGCTTATGGAGATTTAGCCGTTGCAAGACTTGAAAAGCTAGATAAGTTAATGCAAGATATAAAAAATACCGATGAAGCAAATAAATTAGTAAAAGTTAATGAGTTTTTTAACAACCCTAATATTATTAAATGGCAAGATGATATGATTACTTGGGGTAAGACTGATTATTGGGCTAATAGATTCGAGTCATTAGGAAAAGGCTTTGGAGATTGTGAAGATTTCGTAATTGCAAAATATCTTACTTTATTAGATTTAGGTGTAAGCGAAGAAAAGTTATTTTTTACATACGTTTATGCAAATCTAAATGGTAAGTGGATTTCTCATATGGTTTTAGCATATTACGATAAGCCTGATGATATTCCGTTTATTTTAGATAGTAATACAAATTCAATTAAAAGGGCAAATAAAAGAGTTGATTTAAAGCCTGTGTTATCGTTTAATGCTAAGGACTTATTTTTGGCACAACAAGCATCAAGCGGTAAGCTATCGGCTAAATCTTCAAAATACACAAAAGATTGGTCAAATTATTTGGATAATTTGAAAAAGGGTGATTTATGACTTTATTTAAGCAAATTTTACTAGGTTCTATAATTTTTATTTTAGTTATTATTGCTATTGTTGGTGTTAAAAATTATCAAACAACAAGCGATTTTATAAATGAGCAATTAAGTGCAAATGCAAAGCACACAGCAACTTCTTTAGGTCTTGCAATAGCAACCCAAGAAGAGATTAATAAAGACAGCGTTGAGCTTATGATTAATAGTATTTTTGATAGTGGATATTATCAAGAGATAAAATTCGTAGATGCTAAAGATAATGTTGTATATGAAAAAAATCAAGAAAAAGTATTTTTTGGAGTTAGTGATTTATTTGTAAAACTTGTAAATATCAATACTCCTATTGAAAGTTTTGAGATTAGACAATGGAGCAAAATAGGAACTTTATATGTGCAAATTAGCCCAGCTTTTGCATACGAACAACTTTATAATACTTTAAAAGGGCTTTTTGTTAATTTACTTATTATTTGCGTTGTTTCAATGATTTTGATTTATTTTTCATTAAAAGCAATCTTAGCACCATTAAATAAAGTAAGAAAACAAGCCGAAGCAATACTTGAGCATGAGTTTATTATCCAACACAAATTACCTTTTACACAAGAAGTTAGAAAAATGGTAATGGCAATGAACTCAATGGTAGGAAAAGTAAAAGATATTTTTGAAAAAGAGAGTGAAACGCTAGATAAATACAATGATTTGTTATATAAAGATGAAAGAACTAAGCTATTTAATAGAAGGTATTTTATAAATAAATTTGAATCTATTAAGAGTAGGGAAGAATACTCAAATGGATATTGCTTTTTATTAAGCATTAAAGAAACTTATAATCTTAAAAAGATTTTAGGATTTAATAAATCTATTGAGTTTTTAGAAAAATTATCAGATATTTTAAGACAAAATGATAAAGCTTACGATGGCGAATGCGTGTTTGCTATAAATGAAAATGATTTTATTATATTAGGTGAAAATTCTTTAGCTTTTGAAGAAAATTGTAAGCTTATCCTTGAAAAAATTAAAGAATTATTTAAAGAATTTAACATTCAAGATAATAGCTTTATAATAAGCAGTGCTTTAACTTCTTATGAAGGCAAAAAGTTAAATGAGGTTTTATCAGAGCTTGACTTATTACTTTTAAAAGATAAAACAAATTATTCATTAAATAAGGCTAATAATACTGATAATATTATCTTAGGTAAAGAGCAATTCAAAGCCTTTATTTATAATGCTATGAATAACAATGATTTTTGCTTTGCTTCTCAAGAAGTTTTGGATAATGATAATAATGTATATCACAAAGAATTATATTTAAGATTAAAATATAAAAATGAATTAAAAAATGCTTCTTATTTTATGCCTATTGTAAATGAGCTTAATTTATCAAAAGAGCTAGATATTTATGTATTAAGCAAGGCTTTAGGCGAAGAATTTGAAACAGGAATTTCAATTAATATTTCAAATGATTTAATTAAAGAAGAAAATTATTCTAAATTAGAAAAAATCTTTAAAGCTAAGAAAAATAATAAAGTTTTCTTAGAACTTGCAATGAGTAAAGAATTAAATATTAGAGATTTAATCGCATTTTCAAGATTTTGTAAGATTTATGATATTACATTAGGGCTTGATCACTTTACTTTAAATAAAGAAAACTTAAGTATTTTAAATGAGCTAAATATTGCTTATATTAAAGTTCAGGCTAGAACATTACTAGATTTATTAGAAGATGTGAATGCTAGTGGAGCGAAGAATGCTTTAGAAATTATTCTTAATTCAAAAGGAGTAAAAATTATTGCAATAGGTATAGAAAATGAAGAAACTTATAAAAAAATTAAGGAGTTAAATATTAACTTAGTTCAAGGAAATTACACAAGTAAGGTTAAGGAAGAAAAATGATTAACGCAAAAACAGATGAATTATTAGATTGTCTAGTAATTCTTACAAAACTATACAATAACCCTTATAGTGCTGAAGCACTTACAGCAGGTTTGCCATATGATACTAATTTAGGCGGTATAGAATTATTTTCAAAAAATAGTAAAAAATCTTTATTTAGTAGAGCAGCAAAAAGAGCAGGCTTTGCAAGTACTTTAGTAAAAAAAGAGCTAAAAGACATACCACAATTAGTTTTGCCTTGCATTCTAGTGCTTAAAAATCAAAGAGCTTGTATTTTACAAAGCTTTCAAGATGATGATAAATTAAGCATAATTTTCCCAGAATTTGAAGGGGCTGCTACTTTAGTAAGTAGAAAAGAAATTGAAGAAGAATATTTAGGATATGCTTTTTATTTAAAGAAAGAATTTGTAATAAAAAACGAAATAAATAATCTTAAAAACAATCCTAACGAGCATTGGTTTTGGGATACTCTTAAAAAGTCAAAATCAATTTATATTGATGTTTTATTAGCATCACTAATTATAAATATTTTTGTTTTAGCAGGTCCGCTTTTTACAATGAATGTTTATGATAGAGTTGTTCCAAATAATGCTATCGAGACACTTTGGGTTCTAGCATTAGGTGTATTTGTAGTATATGTTATAGATATGATTATTAAGCTTGTGCGTGCTTATTTTTTAGAAACAGCATCTAAAAAAAGCGATATTATTATGAGCTCTTTAATTTATGAAAGAGTGCTAGATATTAAGCTTAGTGCAAGACCTGCGAGCGTTGGTTCTTTTGCGCAAAACTTAAAAGAATTTGATACCTTAAAAAGCTTTTTTGCAAATGCTAGCATAGCTGCTATTGTGGATTTACCATTTTGTATAATCTTTTTAGCGACTATTTATTTTCTAGCAGGGCATTTAGTTATTGTTCCTATTGTTGTTATGATTTTAATTTTAATTTATACTTTTAGTATTAGAAAGCCACTTCAAAACTCAATTGAAAGCACATATCAAGCAAGTGCATTTAAAAACGGAGTTTTAATAGAGAGTTTAAATACACTAGAAACTATAAAAACCTTAGGTGCAGCATCATCAAGTCAATGGATTTACGAAGAAGCAACAGGCGAAATAGCAAATAAAAGTATAAAACATAAAATTTTATCAAGTTCTATTCCTATGGTTACAGGCTTTTTGGTTCAATTTAACACAATAGCAATAGTTGTAATGGGTGTTTATATGATTAAAGATATGGAGCTTAGTATGGGTGGGCTAATTGCAAGTGTAATTTTAAGCTCTCGTGCAATTTCTCCTATGGGACAGGTTGCTTCGCTTATATCAAATTATGAACAAACAAAAACAGCTTATAAAAGTCTTGATGATATTATGCATATGCCAGTAGAGCGTGAAAATGGCAAGAAATTTGTAAGAAGAAATAATTTCTTAGGAGCAATTGAGTTTAAAAATGTTTCATTTTCTTATCCAGAAGCTAAAAAGCAATCTCTAAACGATATTAGCTTTAAGATTAATGCAGGAGAAAAAGTAGCAATTATAGGAAAAAATGGTAGTGGAAAAACAACCATTGAAAAGCTAATCATGGGACTTTATGAGCCTAGTAAGGGAAGTATTCATGTAGATGGTATTGATATAGAGCAAATTGACCCTGTGGATTTAAGAGAGCATATAGGCTATGTTTCTCAAGATATTATGCTATTTAAAGGCACTTTAAGAGATAATATTGTTTATAAAGCACCTTATGCAAGTGATGAAGAAATCATCAAGGCTGCTAATATTTCTTGTGTTAGCGAATTTGTAAATTCTCATCCGCTTGGATTTGATATGCCTGTTTATGAGCGTGGAGAAGGTATTAGTGGAGGGCAAAGACAAGCAATTGCGATAGCAAGAGCATTTATTACAAATACTCCTATTATGTTACTAGACGAGCCTACAAATCAAATAGATACTCAAACAGAAGCAAAAGTTATAAGTAATTTAAAAGAAGCTTGCAAAGATAAGACTTTAATAGTAATTACCCATAAGCAATCATTATTAAGCCTTGTTGATAGAATTATTGTAATTGATAATTCTAAAGTGATTTTAGATGGTAGTAAAGAAGAAGTGTTAGCAAAATTAGGAGCTAGTAGATGAAAAACTATACTAAAGATGATTTAGATTATATGAATAGCTTATCTCAAGCAGTATTATCAAAAAGTTCTCAAAAAACAAAAACAATGCTTTATATAATTATTGCTTGTGTAATAGGTCTTATTGCTTGGATGAGTGTTGCAGAAGTTGATGAGATTACTAGAGGACAAGGAAAGGTTGTTCCTAGCGGACAAAATCAAATAGTGCAAAACCTAGAAGGTGGTATAGTTCAAGAGCTACTAGTAAGAGAAGGTGATGTTGTTAAAAAAGGACAAATTTTACTTAAGATTGACAATAAAAGCTTTGAGAGTTCTTTAGGTGAGAGTGAAGTAAAAATTAGCGAATTATTAGCTAAAAAAATTAGGCTTTACGCTCAAGCAAATGATAAAGAATTTGATTCAGGAATTTTAGATGAAGATGAGCTTAAAAAAATCTTTCCACTTACTTTAAAAAACGAGCATAGTTTGTATGATACAAATATGGAGCAACTAAAAGAAAAAATCTCACAAAAGCAAAGCGAGATTAAGGAATTAAAATCAAAAATAAATCATTTAAATACAAGCTATAATCTAGTTTCAAAGCAAAATAACCTTACTTATAATCTTTATAAAAAAGGTAGCGTAAGTGAGGTTGAATATCTTCAAATAAGCAGACAATTAAACGATATTAGAGGAGAGCTTTCTCAAGCTAGATTATCATTACCTAAGCTTGAAGCTGCATTAAATGAAATAAAGCTTAATTTTACAAATGATTCTAAAAAAGAATTAAACGAAACAAACGCAGAAATCGCAAGAATTAATAAAAGTCAAATAGGTCTTGATGATAGAGTGGATAGAACCTTAGTAAAAAGCCCAGTAAATGGAATTGTATCAAAGCTAAATATTCACACGGTTTCAGGGGTAATTAAACCAGGTGAAAATATCGCAGAAATTGTTCCACTTGATGATAAATTAATCGCAGAAGTTAAGGTAAAACCTGCTGATGTGGCATTCTTAAGAGAAGGTTTAAGAGCGATTATAAAAGTTAGTGCTTATGATTTTAGTATTTATGGCGGACTTGAAGGTAAGGTTATGCAAATTAGTGCAGATACAGAGACAAACGATAAGGGCGAGAGCTTTTATTTAGTTAGGGTAGTAACTGATAAAAACCACTTAGGAACAGATGAAAAACCTTTAAATATTAAAGTGGGTATGATAGTAAATGCTGATATTGTTACGGGTAAAAAGACAATATTAGATTATTTATTAAAACCGATTTTTAAAACAAAACAAAATGCTTTAAGGGAAAGATAATGCAAGTAATAATTAACTTAGAAGATAAAGAAATAAGAACATATTTAGAAGATATTTTAAGTGACTTTAGGATTTATTCTACAAGTTACTTAGAAGTAATAGCTGTAAAATATAAAGAAGCAGTTGTAATAAGTGATAATGTAGATAATATTAAGGCTTTATCAGAGCAAGGTATTAAATGTCTTGCAATTTCAAAGAACCCTAATTTTATGGAAGCACAATATTTCTTAAATGCTAATGCAAAAGGATATGCAAACGCAAGAATGCAAAAAATCCACTTTAGCGATGCTATTAATTGTATTAATAATGGCGGGGTTTGGATTTTGCCTGATATTATTGATAATATGGTGAAACTTATCAATCAAAGCTATAAAAATGATGATAGTAATTTATTTGATATATTAAATGATAGAGAAAAGATTGTTGCCAATTACATAAAAGATGGCTTATCAAATCTTCAAATAGCAGAGATTTTACAACTTAGCGAAAGAACAATAAAAACAATAACTTCAAGTATATATCAAAAACTAGGCGTAAAAAATAGAATTCAATTTATTATGGCTGTTAAAAATATTGAATAATTCTCACTTTTTGTGGGAATTATTCACAAAATACTTATTTTTTCTGATTTTATTAATAATTATTATTATTTATTAAATAATTTTATCTACACTTTTCGGTTTTAAATAACATTTAGGAAATAATGAAAGAATTTTAGTTTTATTATTAAAAATAATGTAATAGTTTTTATTATATTGTTTTATTTGTAAAGTATTTTGATTTTAAAATATTTTATATTTAATAATAATTTTTACTAAACTTTAACTTTTGTTAAATTGGGGGGGGGTATAATCAATAATAAAATTCAATTTGTAAGGACAAGAAATGAAATTATCGCAAAAAATTTCTATTTATTTAGCAGTTGTGCTTGTAATAGCATCAGTTATCTTAACTACTTATGAAATTAATCGTGTTAAAGGTATTATTAATAAAAACTACGATGAATTAAATGGTAATGACATAAGTGTGAAAAGTTTATACATAAACACTTATATAGAAACAAAATTAAATAACATAAAAAAGATAGCAAATAAATTTGAAAAAGCAAAAAACTTAAGCCCTGAATTTATAAAAGAAATAATAGAAGATGATAATAAAATATTAGATTTTCAAGGACTTTTCATAGGTCTTGCAAATGGTAATGTGTATAAAGCTGAAACAGATTTAAGCTTTAGATTAATTCCTAATTTTGACGGAAGAACTAGAGCATGGTTTAAAGAAGCTAACGAAATAAGAAAGGCAAGCTTATCATCAATTTATAAAGATGTTTCAAGTGGTAAGCAAGCTACAACTATTTTTGCTCCAGTATTTATAAACAATGAAATAGCAGCTGTTGTTGGTGGAAATATTTTAGTTGATGATTTTAGCGATGAAATCACTAGAACAAATTCTTTGAAAAATTCTAGCACAATTATTCTTGATAAAAACGATGAAATTATTTCAAGTTCTAATAAAGATGATTTAGGTAACCCTGAGTGGAAAAAAGAATTCGTTACAAAACTACATGATTTTTACAAAAGCAACAAAAGTGGTAATTTTGTTTTCAGTAAAAACAATGAAGATTTCTTAGCTTATTGTGTTGTTGATAATTTAACAGGTTATGATATTTGTGCGGTTATGCCAAAGGCAAATATAGATGAGACAATTCACAAGAGTGTTCTTAATTCTATTTTTGAATTTAGTTTATTTATTTTAGTTGTTATAGGTGTTTTATATTTCTTAATAAAAAGCTCATTAAAGCCTATTGAAATTATTCAAAAATCTTTAATTGAAGTTTTTGCATTTATTAATCACGAAACCAAACACGCAAGTAAAATAAACCTAAACTCTAAAGACGAATTCGGAGCAATGGCAAGAGCTATTAATGATAATATAGAAAGAACAATCTCTTCTTTAGATAAAGATACTCAAGCAGTAGAACAAAGCGTTCAAACAGCAGCTGCAATTGAAAGCGGTGATTTAAAAGCAAGAATTACTCTAAATCCTGCAAACCCACAATTAATTGAACTAAAAAATGTATTAAATAAAATGCTTGATACTTTAGAAGATAAAGTAGGAGCTAATACTAACTCAATTGAAAAAATCTTTGATGAATATAGTCAGAATGACTTTAGAAACGAAATAAAGAATGCTAGAGGTAAGGTTGAACTTGCTACTAACATGCTAGGTAAGCAAATAAGAGATATGTTAAAAACAAACCTAGAAACTGCAAGAAACCTACAAGAAAAATCAAAAATACTAAAAACAAGTGTTATTGATATAAACGAAGGTGCAAGAAAGCAAGCAGCAAGCTTACAAGAAAGTGCAGCAGCAGTAGAAGAAATGAGTGCATCTATGCATGCAGTAAATCAAAAATCAAACGAAGTGATTAAAAATGGAGAAGACATTAAAAATGTAATCACTATGATAAGAGACATTGCAGAGCAAATTAATCTTCTTGCACTAAATGCTGCAATAGAAGCTGCAAGAGCAGGAGAGCACGGACGTGGCTTTGCAGTAGTTGCTGATGAAGTAAGAAAACTAGCTGAAAGCACTCAAAAATCTTTAACAGAAATAGAAGCAAGTGTTAATGTATTAACTCAAGGAATAAATGATATGAGCGAAAGCATTAAAGAACAAACTCAAGCTATTACTCAAATAAATGAAGCAATAAGCAGTATAGATGAATTAACACGTGCTAATGTTGTTGTAGCTGATAATACTAATAAGATATCAGATGAAGTAGATTCTATGGCAAGCAGTGCAGTTGAATCTGTAATGAAGAATAAGTTTTAATAAACACTACATTAAAAAGCTAAAAGAAACTTCTTAAGTGAAGTTTCTTTTACTATATAAACTACTTAGATTTAAATCACAATTACTTTTTAAACTATCAAAGCAAATTCTTAATCTTAATTCTTAGTTCGTAATTCTTAATTTAAATTCCTATTCCTAATTCTTTAATGTTTTTATTAAATTGAAAAAAGAATTACGAAATAGGAATTAGCTTTTTAACTTTATAAAGTCTAAATATTGTTTTTAAATTTCTAATTTAAATTCTTTTATTTTTAAACTTTAAATTTTGCTCGGAGTGGTTTAAATAGCAAGATAGGAAGTATTGATTTTATTTCAGCCATTTTCTCTCCTTAATTGTATTTTATAATTTATATGTTGGGACTACATAACCACACCCATCTATATAATATTCTCTTTCTTCTTTTTCTTTAGTATATGAGTTATATGAAATTACATGCATTTTATATCCATCTATAAATTGAAATGAATTTTTATCAAAAAATTCATCGTAAAAAAATACTAGATTATTGTTAAATTCATTAACTTCTTTTAATTCTAAAATATCTAGAGTTTTAAGAGATTTAACTTCATCAATGCTGTTATGATTTTGCACTTCATATATTTTTGCATTACTTAATTTAAAATAATTTGCAATTGCTCTTTTATATTTTTCTTTTTTTTCTAAATTACATTTATATCCGCTTTTAGAATAATCATATTTATAATTTGTATACTCATTTTTAAAATCCCAAAATGATGTATAACCTTCTACTTCTAATTGCCTTTCAAGAGAGTAAAGCTCTTCTTTAGTTTTAAGAAATTTATCATAAGTTGAATTAAAATATTTACTATAAAAATCATTTAAAATCATAATGAGTATTGGAATACCAACAAGGGCTAAAACCGAAAACGCCACACACAAACCAACAAATAAAGATTTTTTTATTAATTCTTTAATAAAAGAAAGCATTTAAAGCCTTTTAGTATTTTTATATTTTATTTATTATATTTGATAAGGGTTATAAAATTTATAGATAATTTAGAAGAAAGAATTTGAATTAGGTTTTTAATTCCTATTTCAAATTCTTTGAAATTATTATTGTTCCATTGCTTTAGCAACTTCTCTTGAGCTTTCTTTGATTTTATTCATGCAATCATTAGCTGTATTTGCTAGATTTACGCTTTCATTTACTTGAGCTATGCTTTTGCTAATGCTCTCAACCACGCTTGCACTTACATTTCTAATAGAATTAATTGTCATTGTGATTTCATTAATTGATGTTGCTGTGCGTTCAGCTAGTTTTCTAACCTCATCAGCAACCACTGCAAAGCCGCGTCCATGCTCACCCGCACGAGCTGCCTCAATAGCAGCATTTAGTGCTAATAGATTTGTTTGCTCTGCAATATCTTTAATAGTTTGAATAACTGATACAATCTCATCTGATTGAATATTTAAAGAATGAACTAACTCGCTACTTTCATTCATAATCTCAGCTATTTCTTGAACGTTTTTAACACTTTTTGCTATTACTTTGCTACCTTCATCGGTGCTTTCATCGTTCTTTTGTGCTAGTTCGCTTACGATTTTGTTCTTATTCATATCTCTTATAACTTGTCTGCTAACATCACTTGCAAACTTGATTACTTTATAAACCTTGCCTTCTTGATTATAAACAGGATTATAACTAGCTTCTAAATATACAGGGGTTTTATCCTTGCTATATCTAATGAATTGTCCTGATTGAAAAATTCCACTTTTTAAGTCATCCCAGAATTTTCTATATGCACTGCTTTTTACATATTCTTCATCGCAAAACATTGAATGGTGTTTGCCTACAATTTCATTTTTTCTATAATGCATAGTATTTAAAAAGTTTTCGTTTGCATCTAGGATTTCTCCATTTGGATCAAACTCAATTAAAGCCATTGATTTGCTTGCGGCATTAATTGTATTTTTTAAATCTAAAAGCTCGTTTTCGTGCTCTGTAACATCGGCTGCAAATTTTATAACCTTATAAACTTGATTATTTTCATCTGCTATTGGAAGATAGTTTGCTTCTAAATAAATTGCGTTTTTGTCTTTTGTAAATCTTTTGAATAATCCACTTTGTGGAATATTTCTTGATAATTCTTGCCAAAACATAGGATAAGCACTTGAATTAACATAAGAGCTATCGCAAAACATTCTATGATGCTTTCCTTTAATCTCTGCTAAAGTATATTTTGTAGCCTTTAAAAAATGCTCATTTGCATCAACAATATTGCCTTTAACATCAAATTCTATAATAGCCATTTCGCCATAAATAGCTTTTAATATAGCTTGTTTATCTTTTAACTCAAGCGATAATTTTTCGGTATTATCCTTGTTATTTTTAAAAAACATATTTTTACTCCTATTTTAAGAAAAATGGGCGATTATATGTATTTTTACTTAAAGTTGTATAAAAAAATAATAATAATTTTTATTGTTTTTTAAATTTTGTTTTTGTTGAATATTTTTTAATTTATTATTAGTATTTAATGATAATCTTTTAGGAATTTGATAAAACAAATTCCTAAATTATCCTTTATAAACATCTTTGTATTTTTCTTTGATTGCGAATATTTCTTCTTTACAAGCAAAAAATGCTTCAACAACCTTAGGGTCAAACTGAAAACCTGAATTATCACTAATGTATTTGCAAACTTCATCTAAAGGCCAAGCTTTTTTATAGCATCTATCACTTGCTAGAGCATCAAACACATCAGCTAATGAAACAATTCTTGCATAAATATGAATATCTTCACCTTTTTTACCCATAGGGTAGCCACCACCCGCAAATTTTTCATGGTGTTCGTGAGCTATGATTGCTGCTGCTTCCATGATTTTACCCTTAAATCTATGTAGCATTTCATAACCAATTTGAGCATGTTTTTGCATTGTTCTAAACTCTTGTTCATCAAGTCTTCCTGGCTTATTAAGTATTGCATCAGGAATTCCTATCTTACCTATATCATGAGTAGGTGCTCCATAGCTTATAAGTGTTACTTCTTCTTCACTTAAGCCCATTTGTCTTGCTATTGCTTCACTAATTTTTCCAACCCTTTTTACATGATTTCCTGTTTCTTCGCTTTTACTCTCTACCATTTCAGCTATTGAGTAGATTAAGTCTTTTTGAGCGTTTAGGATATCTTCTTGAAACTTCATACCTTCATAGATTTTGCCAGAATAATCAGCTGCAATTCTTAAATAATCTAAGTCATCTCTATCAAAGTTATTATTAATATTTGTTAGTTTATTTAAAGCTTGAAATACTCCTATTACTTCATGCTCGCTATTTAAAATAGGCATTGCTAGAATTGATTTAGTGCTATATTTTGTTCTTTCGTCGTTTGTGCTATCAAAATATGGATTACTCTTAGGATTATTTTCTAATATAGCTTCTTTTGTTTCGATTACACGACCAACAATACCTTTTCCAAAAGGAACTCTTATTTCATTTACGCCATCGGCATGTAATGTGTAGTATTCTTTTCTTTCATTATCTATAAACCATACACTACATCTATCTGCTTGAATGTTTTGCTTAACCATTGTTCCTAAAGTATTTAGGTTCGCTCTTGAGTCTGAATTCTTAGAAATTTGTGAAAAGCATTCAAGAATGGTTTCGAGTTTTTGTTCTTGGTCTAGATTATGTCTTTTTAATACATTGATTACGGCTTTATCGCTATTATAGTTTGTATTAAACTGCATAAACGAGCCGTTTTTAATAATCATTCCATATTCTTTTAAAATATCTAGTTCTTTTAATTCTTCTTCAATTCTTTCTTTAAAACAATATTTAATGTGATAAACATGGAAAATTACATCTTTTCTTGTTTCATCTTGGATTTTTTTAAGTAGTTTAGGTGTTAAATGTTTTGAATCTCTTGCTAGTTTTTCATAACTTGAATCAAAACTAACATCTGCAATAACTTGCTTAATATCTTTTCTTGAGTTAATTAATTCAACTATTCCTTCATGATAATAAGTATCTGAAGTAAAATATATACTATCATTTCCATAGCTCATAATAAAGCCATAGCTACCCTCTGAATGATAGCTCATAACAGGTTCAATATAAACATCATCTATTAATATTTTATCACCTATATTTATTTCTTTATAAGTGATTGCATATTTTCCATTAGCAAGTTTGATTTTAGAAAAATCAGGCCAAATTTTATTATTAAAAAAGTGATCTTTTAAGCTTTGTATGCTTTCTTTACTTGCGTATAGACAAATACTATCTTGAAGTTTTAGGAAATAATTATCAACATATAAAGCAATAGCACAAATGTGGTCTAAATGAGTATGAGATATGAATACATGTTTTATAAAATTGTCATTTGTTGGTTTAGGTAAAAAACCTGCATCAATAACGCCACTTAAACTAAATTGAATACAAGTTAGATTATCGCTTAAATATTTACTAACAGATGAGCCTTCAAAAACTATTCTATGTGTGTTAAAAATATTCATTATTTAATCCTTATTATATACACTTGAAAACGCTATGAAAGGTTTGCAAGTAAAATTTGGTTTATTATAGTTTAATTTTTGTTTATCAAGACCTAACATAAGGCCACCGCTTTGATTTATCAAAAAGTCCCCAGCAGCTAAATCCCAAGAATTAAGCATTTCATATCTTAAATATACATCAGCAAAGCCTTCAAGCAAAGCACAAAATTTTAAAGCCGAACCTATATTTAATGCTGTGTAGCCATAGCTAAAAGGTATTTTTGCATTATTTTCGTTTTGATCTTTTCTTAAAGATACTAAAGCTTTATTAGATTCTTTTTTAATTTTATTTAAGATTTCTTGATTTTTATACACTGGCATACCTTTAGCTGAATAATAAATATCTTTATTACAAACATCATAAATTAAGCCAAGAATTGGTCTAGCACCATCAATCAAACTTATGCAAATGCAAAAATTCTTTCTAGTTTTTAAATAATTAGTGGTTCCATCTAGTGGGTCTATTAGCCAAAATGGAGCTTTTTTTCTTTTTTCATAATCAAGTATTTGTTCTTCTGAACAAATACTAATTTTACTTTCTTTTAAAATATCACATATTATTTCATTTGCTTTTAAGTCAGCTGAGCTTACTAAACTACCATCTGGTTTGGTTTTTATTAAAGGATGTTTTATGCTAAGCAGTTCTTCTCCTGCTAATTTTGCAGCTTTTTTTGCAAGAGTAAGTAAATCTTGCATTATTTTTCCTTAATCCAAGTTTGACTTCTTCCTATTAAAGAAAAGCCTATATATCCCCTTAAAATTAATTTATCATCTTTAAAAGTAGCATTAGCTCTATATAATTTCCCGCTCTCAGGGTCAATTATATAACCACTTTTATATGTATTAGCACCTTCTTTTTTTAGTTTATATAAAAGTGGAGCTCCAACAATTTTCATTTTACTTGCATCTTTTGCATAGGTAAAAAATGGATAAGTTTTCTCACAAGCATCGCAAATCTCACTATCAGGATATTCAAATAGCTTTACTACTTTACCAAATAATTCATTATTTTCTTCATAAATATGCCATCTTGCAGTTTGTTTTCCTTTTTCATCAACGCTAATGTAATAGCCATAATCTTTTGCGAATAATATTCCTATGAAACTTAAAATTAATAATAATTTTTTCATTATTTCTTATAACCTTTGAAAATTTTTTGATTTTGGATTTATTATATCATCACTTATATTTACGAAATCTTTATGTTTATATGCATTAATGGCTGCTCTTGCTATCATTAAAGCATTATCAGAACAATACTTTAATGGTGCTAAAAGTAGTTTTGAATTATGTTTTTTAGCAATTTTTTCTAATTCACTTCTTAGTAGTAAGTTTGCACTCGCACCCCCAACAACTCCTAAAGCTTTATAATGTCTTTTTGATAAAACTATATTTAATTTATTAATTATATGCTTACACGCAATTCTTTGAAATGCTGCTGCTATATTTGCCTTATCTTGCTCTAAAGTATTATTATCTATGCTATTTTGTATAGCTAATCTTACTTGGTTTTTAATACCAGAAAACGAATATTCAAGTCTATTTTTATTAGGAATTGGTAAAGAAAACTCATAAGTATTATTACTTTCAAGCTTAGCTAATTCTTCAATAAAAACCCCACCTGGATAACCTAAATTCATCATTTTAGCAACTTTATCAAAGCTTTCACCAAAACTATCATCACTTGTGCTTGCTAAAATTCCTATTTCAAATTCTTTTGAAATTTCAATTATCATAGTATGGCCACCACTTACTAATAAAACCAAAAAATCATTTTCTAATTCGCTATCTAAAAATAAAGAACAAATATGTCCTTTTAAATGATTTACAGCTATTAAAGGTAGATTTAATGCTACGCTTAAAGCCTTAGCCATAGCAACACCACTTTGAAGCGATACTGATAAACCTGGTTCATTTGTAACTGCAATTGCTTTTAAATCATTAAAAAATGGCTTAGTTTTAGCTAGTATTTTAGGCAAAGCTTCAGTATGTAGTCTTGATGCAAGCTCAGGCACAACTCCACCAAAATCTGAATGCTCATCTTGAGAGATTTTTTCATAAAAAACACATTCATAAGTATTTACATCAATAACTGCGATGCTTGAATCATCGCAGCTACTTTCAATTGCTAATATTAGTTCTTTCATTTTGGCTTAATCATATTTGCAGGAACAACGAATTTATCAAAATCATCTGCACTTAATAATCCTAATTCTAAGCAAGATTCTTTTAAGCTTATTCCTTTTTTGTGAGCATTTTTTGCAACTTTTGCAGCATTTTCATAGCCTATATGTGGGTTTAGTGCAGTTACTAGCATTAAAGAATTGTTTAGATTATAAGTAATCTTATCAATATTTGGAGTAATCCCAATCGCACAATTATCATTAAAGCTAATCATCGCATCTGCTAATAATCTTAAGCTTTGTAAGAAATTATAAATAATTACAGGCTTAAATACATTTAGCTCAAAATTACCTTGAGAAGCTGCAAAGCCAATTGCTGCATCATTTCCCATAACTTGAACGCTAACCATTGTTAAAGCTTCGCTTTGAGTAGGATTTACTTTACCTGGCATAATTGAACTACCTGGCTCATTTTCTGGAATGTTAAGCTCACCTAAACCACATCTAGGACCACTAGCAAGCCATCTAATATCGTTTGCTATTTTCATAAGGTTTGCTGCAAGACCTTTAAATGCACCATGTAAAAATACTAAAGCATCATGGCTTGTAAGTCCGTGGAATTTATTTGGACTGCTTATAAACTTAGTGTCTAAAAGCTCGGTTAATTTCGCTGATACTTTTTCACTAAGCTCTGGATGAGCGTTAATTCCAGTTCCAACTGCTGTTCCACCAATTGTTAGCTCTCTTACATCTTCAAGTGCTTTTAAGATATGTCTTTTTGAGCTTTGCAACATATATACATATCCGCTAAATTCTTGTCCTAAAGTAAGTGGGGTTGCATCTTGTAAATGTGTTCTTCCGATTTTAATTATATTTTCAAATTCTTTTGCTTTTTTATCTAGTGTTTTTTCTAGAATTTCTAGCGCAGGAATTAGTGTTTTTTCAGTTTCTAAGACTGCAACAATATGCATTGCTGTTGGGAATGTATCGTTTGAGCTTTGGCTCATATTTACATGATCGTTTGGATGAACGATTTTTTCTTTTGTAAAATCCATTCCATTTAGTTTAGTTGCAAGGTTTGCTATAACTTCGTTTAGGTTCATATTTGTTTGAGTACCTGAGCCTGTTTGCCAAATAGCTAATGGAAACTCATCATTATGCTTACCAGCAATTATTTCATCACAAGCTTTAACGATAGCATCTTTTTTAGCATTATCTAATTTACCTAAGTCGTTATTTACTAAAGCTAAAGATTTTTTAAGATACGCAAAAGATTGTATTAATTCTACTGGCATTTTTTCTGTGCCTATTTTAAAATTTTCCAAACTTCTTTGTGTTTGTGCTGCCCACAATTTATCTGCAGGAACCTTTACCTCACCCATTGTGTCGTGTTCAATACGATAACTCATTTTATTCTCCTTTTATTTGTAATTTTTAATTAAATCAAATGTTGCGTTTTTGATAACATCAATTGTGCTTATTTCACATCTTTCATAAATACTATGTGGATTTAATATATTTGGCCCAATTGAAGCGCATAATAATTCACTTTGTTTAGTCTTTAAAACTCCGCATTCAAGTCCTGCATGAATACTACTCATACTAGCTTTTGGATTATATTTTTGTAAAGAATTAAGCACTGCATAAGTAAAATCATTTGGCACAGGTTCCCAAGGCTCATCTTTTGCAATAAGTTTTACATTGTCATTGTTAAAATGCGCTTTAGTTTTATAAAACACTTCATCTAAATCTGCTGAATTATCACTTCTTGCAAACATTTGCAGTTCTAATTCATCGTTATTTTGCTTGATAATTGCTAGATTTACGCTAGTTTTTACTATATTTAAATCTTTTGAATAAGACCAAACTCCGTGCTTATAACTTGCAAGACGGCTTAAAATATCTTGTTCTATTACTTTTTCGCCTTTGCTTTCAAGCTTCGTAATTTCTATATTTTCGCTTGATTTTAATTCAGCGTCGCTATAAAAAATAGCCTTTGCATTTACGCTTATACTATTAGTTCTTTCGCCTCCATTAAAGCTTACTAATTCAGCATCATTTTTGTATAAAAATAAAGCCAAATCACTTATTGCACTAGGAATGTTTTTAATAATATCAATTCCGCTATGTCCGCCTTTATAGCCTTTAGTGTGAGCTTCATATAGGTATTTTTTGCTAGGATTTTTGTAGCTTAATTTGATATTTACATTCATCATTAAACTTGCCGCACAGCCTATGATAACTCTATCTACGCACTCGCTATCAAGATTTAATAAATGCTTTGAGCTAATTTTTAGCTCTAAATTATTAGCTCCTATTAACCCCACTTCTTCATTGGCAGTAAATAAGCATTCAAGGTCGCTAAACTCATTCATAGCTTCCATCATAATGGCAATTCCTATTCCATTATCAGCGCCTAAGGTTGAATTATTTGCTTTTATAAAACCATCGCTTTCTATGATATTTATATTAGGTGCATCGCCTACACAAACCATATCATAATGACTTTGTAAGCATATATTAGGATTTCCTTTTTTGCATAAAATATTTTCTGCTTTATCAACTAGCACTTCAAAGCCTTTTGATTTAGCGTAATTAATTAAAAAATCTTTTAATTTCACCGCATCAAAACTACAATGCGGAATTGCTGCAATTTGCTTGAAATGTTCTAAAACGCTCATTATTTCTCCTTAATTTTTTACGAAAACATTAGATTTTAAAGTTTAATAAAGAGTAAGTTTAGTGTGTAAATTAGTAATTTATTTTAAAGTGTGTAAAATAGTAATATTTTTAAAGAATTTGAAATAGGAATTTCAAATTCTTAATCTTAGTATTTTTCAAAAATTATTTTGTCATTATTAGCATTAAAATAAGTATCAAATTTCACTTTAAAGCATTCTTCTAAAATATCTAATTTAAGTTCATTAACTTCTCCAAAAAAAGCACTCTTACCTTCTTTAAGCAATAAAATCTTATCGGCATATTTTAAAGCGTGGTTTATATTGTGAATATTAATAATTGCTGCGACATTATAGAATTTGCAATATTGCTTTATTAGTTCCATAATTTCCTTTTCTCTTGCTATATCTAAATTAGCAGTTGGTTCATCAAGGAACATTAATTTTGGCTCTTTTGCTAGCATTTGAGCAACTATTACTAATCTTTGCTGACCGCCTGAGAGTTCGTTAAAATTTCTTTTTGCTAAATGTTCAATTTTTAAATGACTTATTACATGCTCAACTCTTAATAAGTCCTTATCGCTTACTTTAAACCTTAATTCTCCTATTCTTCCTAGCAAAATAAATTCAAAAACACTCAAACAATCATTTGAAACAATATTTTGAGTCATATAGCCGATTTTTGTTGGTTTTATTCCTTCTAAATCTATTAAGCCATTATGACTTAAAACACCAGCTAAGCATTTCATTAAAGTGCTTTTTCCAACTCCATTAACCCCTAAAACCATTATAATTTCGCCATCTTTTACGCTAAAATTAATATCATTTAAAATATTTTGGTTTTTATAAGAAAAACTTAAATTGCTAACTATCATTTAATACCCTTTTTTAGCAAAATACTTAAGAAAAATATAGCTCCTATTAAAGAAGTAATAATTCCTATCGGAAATACTACCCCATCAATTACACTTTTGCTAATAGAAGAAGAAATGAGTAATAACAAACTTCCAACAAGGCTAGAAAATACTAGGAAAAATCTTTGTTCTGAGCCTATTATTAATCTTGCAATATGTGCGCCCACTAAGCCAACAAAACCTATAGTTCCTACAAAACATACGCAAATGGTAGTAAGAAAAGATATTAATACAAGCATTGAGATTTTTATTTTAAAAGTTTTTACTCCTAAGCTTTGAGCCTTTTCATCTCCTAATAACAAGGCATTTAATTCCCAAGATTTCATTAAAACTACTACTAAAACAATACTAAAAGCAATAAATAAAATTAAGCAATTTAAATAAGTAGCTCTTGATAATGAGCCAAAGGTCCAAAACACTATGCTAGATACTTCAATTTCATTTGCAAGATAAATTACAAAAGCTTGCAAACTTTGGTATATAAAAACCATAACAATACCTATTAAAACTATGGTTGAACCACCTAAAAATATCCTTTTACTTAAAAAATATATAGCTAGAATGCTAATGGTTGAGAAAATAAAAGCAAGAGATGAAATCCCAAAAAAAGCCCCATCAAAAAGCAATATTCCTAAAGCAGCACCAAAACTAGCAGCCGAACCTATACCTAAAGTATAAGGAGAGGCTAGGGGGTTTGCTAGTATTGTTTGCATAATAGCTCCACTAAGCCCTAAAACTGCTCCAGCAATTATTGCCATTAGAGCTTGAGGAATTCTAATATCAAATAAAATAACTTTTATACTCTCATTGCTTTCATTAAAAAATATAGCATTTATTATAGTACTAGGTGAATATTTAGCAGGTCCTAAGCCTATATCTACTACTAAACAAATTAATAAAAGCCCTAAAGCAATTGCTAAATAAATTAGTCTTTTTAATACTAATTCTTTATAAAAACTACCTACTTTCAAAATTTAACCATCCAAGTTCCGCTTAGTGGTATAGGATAAAATTCATTGAAAAATAACTCTAATTCTTTTTTAGGGTCTATATCGCTAAATAATTCAGGATGAATTGCTTTAGCAAAGAATAAAATTCCTGCAAAATCAAATATATGCCTACTTAAATCATGATATAAAGCATACATATTTTTGTTTTTAACAGCATTTATTTTACTCCAGCCAAGTCTATCTTCATAAGCTTTTAGATTAAGCTTAGCTTGTTCTTCTGTTATGTTATAACCTAATGGGATATTTTTAAAACTATTTTCAAAATAATTACCTGCAAATATTATTACATCAGGATTAGCTGATATTATTAGTTCTGGGTTTAATGGAGCGCTTGTTCCTTTTATTTTGCCTTTTGCGATATTTTCTCCACCAGCTAATTCAATAAAAGCTCCCCACATTTTATTATCCCAAGTTACGCCTATTTGCATAGCACCTGCTTTTTCACTAAATTCTGCATATACTTTAGGTCTTTTTAAATCTTTTGCATTATTAATTCTAGTTGTTACTAAATCAAACTTAGATTTATAAAAATTATTTATTTTTTCTACTCTTTCATTTTCGTTAAAAATCGCACCTAAAATTTGCATACTTTTTAAGTGATTATCTAAGTTTTCATCATGAAAATCTATAAAAACTGCAGGAATATTTGCTTTTTCTAATTTTTCTAAATTATTTTTTACATATTCATAATCTATTTTTGCAAATATTACCAAATCAGGTTGTAAAGATATTATTTTTTCAAAAGATATAGTTTTTTTAGGACCATAACCAATGTCAGGAATATCTAAAAGAGTAGGGAATTCTTTAGTAAAAGCATCCCAGCTAGCTTGTCTTCTACCATGCCAATATTTTTTAGACCAAGCAGCTATTTTTGATACACCTTGTTTACCTGTTGCGCTGAAATATTCTTCAAAATAAAAAGTTAAAGCTACTTTAGAAACATTATCTTTAATATTGACTTTGCGACCTAAAATATCTGTAACTTCTATTGAATAAGCATTAAGTAAAATAAACATTACAAATAAAACTTTTTTAAGCATAAATAACTCCTTAATAATTTAATTGATAATTTATATTAACTTAAAAATTTTAAGTAATTCTTAAACTTAATTAAGAGAAATTGTAATTCCTATTTCAAATTCTAGAAATTAATTTTATTTGTATAAACTAAAAACATTTTTTAATATTTAATAAAGGTTATTAATGAATTTTTTGCAAAAACAAGCTTTAAAATATACCTGTAATTTTTTAAATAAAGAACTAAAATCAAAATTCAAATTCAAAGAAGAAATTGTGTTAAATAAGGCAAAAGATAATAAAAAGGTAATGCTTTATATTCATGTGCCATTTTGTCATACATTTTGTCCATATTGTAGTTTTCATAAGTTTGCTTATGATGAAGAATTATGCAAGGAATATTTTAAAATTTTAAGAGTTGAATTGCAACAATTTAAAGACTTAGGATATGACTTCAATACGCTTTATGTAGGCGGTGGAACTACACTTATAAATGAAGATGAACTTATAAAAACTCTTAGTTTATGCAAGGATTTATTTAGCATTGAAGAGATTTCTTGTGAGAGCGATCCAAATCATATAAAACCAGAAGTTTTAAAAGATTTTAAAGGGCTTATTGATAGGCTTAGTTGTGGGGTTCAAAGCTTTGATAATGATATTTTAAGAAAGGTTAATCGCTTAGAAAAATTTGGCGAGCAAAAAGAATTAGTAAAAAAATTAGAATTAGCTAACGGAATACTTCCTACTTTTAGCATTGATTTGATTTTTAATTTCCCATCACAAACTAAGCAAATGCTAATTAAAGATATAGAATTAGCAAAAAGCATTGCTCCATCGCAAATAACTTTGTATCCATTAATGAAATCTAATTTAACAAAAGAAATAATCGCTGCAAAATTAGGAATAGATAAGCAAGACAATGAATATGAGTTTTATAAGATAATTTGTGATTATTTTAGTGATTATGAGCAAAATAATTCATGGAGTTTTTCTAAAGATAGGACTAATTTTAATGATGAATATGTAAGCACTCATCATGAATATATTGGAGCTGGAAGTGGGGCGTTTTCTTTCACAGAAAACAAGCTTTTGGTAAATGCTTTTAAGCTTGATGATTATAAGGCTAAGGTGCTAGAAGGCAAGAATAAAAAACTAGCTCATATTGATTTTAGCGATGAAGATGTGATTAATTATATATTTTTAACAGAATTTTTTAAGGATAATTTAAATATTAATAATTTTAATCAAAATTATAATTGCGATTTAGAAAAACATTTAGGTTTTAGATTAAAAGCAATGAAAAGTGTTGGTGCAATTAACATAAATAATGGTATTATTCAAAATACTTTTTTTGGCAAATATTTAGCACTTACTTTAATGAAAGAATTTTATATAAATATGGACTTAGTAAGGGCGTTTTTTAGAAAGGATTTATGATTATGAAAAAGGGCTTTTTGCTTTTTATATCTTTATTTTTATTTGCAAGAGAAAATCCATTCGTTCCTATTGTAAATATTAACAATCCAAGTCCTATTGAAGAGATTAAAGAATTGCAAAAAATAGCCTTTAATGTCCCAAGCGATGCAAGAATTTTAAATAAAATAAAATTAATTTATACAAATGTAGATGGGACTTTAAAAGAATACGAAATAGATGTAAATCAAGGGCTTGATTGGCATAAGGTTTATATGATGCTTGATGCAAGAGAACTTAGTATAAAAGAAGATAAAGAGCAAAAAACAGAGCTTAAAGTTGAAGATAAAATCAAATTAGCTTTAAACAAAGAAGAAGAAAAAGAACAGCCTATCAAAACACCAGAAATAGTAGAAGAAGTTAAGCAATATAAGCCTTTAGAATATACTTTTTCAAATGATTTTAATGTAATACTTGATAAAAAAAATATACATATTAAAACTCACAATAATTTACTTAGAGAATTTAGCCTAAAAAATCCAAATAGAATTGTAATGGATTTTAAAACTAATTATGTCCTACAAAACAAGCATTTTAAAATGGAGGCTGATTATGTTGATGAGATATATTCAGGGGTTCATAGAAATTTTTATAGACTTGTTATTAAATTAGATGGAATTTATGATTATGATATTCAAAAAAATGTAGGAGAATACATTATAAAATTAAAATAAAAGGAGTGTTATGAAAAAAATCATTTTTTTAGGCGCTGGATATGCGAATTTATCTTTAATCAAAAGTCTTAGTAAAGAAGATTTAAAAAAGGCTGAATTTTTATTAATAAATAATAATTCATATCACTACAAAACAACAGAATTACATAAAATTGCAGCAGATGAAAGCGAAAAAAATATTAAAATTGATTTAAAATCAATCATTCCAGAAGAAATAGTAATCATTCAAGACACAGCTATAAAAATAGAGCCTAATAAATTGTATTGCAAAAACACTGATTATGATTTTGATGAAATTTATATAGGTTTAGGAGCGAATAAAAATACTTTTGGCATTGAAGGGCTAGAAGAAACTTACGAAATAGGCGATTATGAAAACGCACTTAAAACAAAAGAAGATTTGTATAAAAACTTAGAGAAATCAGAAAGTATTTATAAAAATGTTGTGATTTGTGGAGCAGGTTTTAGCGGGGTTGAATTATGTGCTTCTATTGCTCAAGTTTGTAAGTCAAAAGATATAGATGCAAATATTTATATAATTGAGGCAATGGATGAGATTTTGCCTATGTATAACAAAGAATTAGCTAAAGTTGCTAGAAAATATTTAGAAAATTTAGGGGTAAAAGTCTTAAGCTCACATAAAATTATAAAAAAACAAGGCGATAGAATTTATTTAAATAATGAAGAAAATTATATAGATTCAAAAAACATTATTTTTACTGCCGGAGTTAAGGGAAATGCAGTTATAGGAAATAGTGTGTTTGAGAGCAAAAACAATAGGGTTTTAGTTAATGAGTATTTACAAGCTCCAAATTATGATAATTGTTATATTTTAGGAGATTGTTCTTTGATTATGAATAATGATAGACCTTTTGCACCAACAGCACAAATTGCTTGCAAACAAGGAAATTATTTAGCAAAAAGTCTAAGCGCTAGACTAAATAATCAAAGTTTTAAAGAAAAATTTAGTTATAAAGACCAAGGAAGTGTTTGTTCTTTAAGTGAAAAATACGCAGTTGCAAGCGTGCAAGGTAGAGATTTTAGTGGCTTTTTAGCAAAAGTTTTAAAGAAATTTACCGAGATAAAATGGCAATATAAATTATTCGGCTTAAAAGGCTTATGATTTTTAGTATTCTTTAAGGATACTAAAAATTAAAACATAAATACACTAACTTTTTTTATATATTCTTAATTTAAATTCCTATTTTAAATTCTTTTAAAAATTATGAGAATTTGAAATAGGAATTTAAAAATATTACAAAAAGTAACATAAATATTAAAATTAATAATTATTTTTAATATTTTTATTAAGTTAATGCTATGATATGAAAAATAAAGGAGAGTTATGTTTAAAATATTAGCTATTTTACTAATTACAAATATTTATTCATATCAAATAAATAAGTTAAAAATAAAGCTAGATAGTATTTATAAAAACTTTCCTTATATTACAAAAGAAATAAGACAAGACCAAGATAATTTTTTAAAAAACATTAGTGATTGCAAAGATGACAATAATTGCATTATAAGTTCTTATAAAGCTAGAATAAAAGAGCTTAGCACTAGTCTTGAAAACTCAAAAACCTATCCTAAAGAATTAATAGAACATATAAAAGTAATTCAAGAAAACTCAACTGAGTGTTATAAAGGCAATTATGTTGTAGAGTGTGAAGAATCACCACTAAATAATTTTTGGCAAGATTTTTTTAGATACAAAGATATAAAAATAAAGCCAAAAATTGTAGATGCTAAGCCTTACGCAAGCCAAGAAGTAAAGGACACTCTTAAATACTGCTGGGATTTAGGGCTTGATAGAGAAGTTTTTAAATATATAGAGCCAAATTATGTGTATTATCGTTTTATAGAAGTTGATAAAAATGGAGAGCTCTATTTTGCAAGTAAAATTAAAGGTAAAAAATACATAGAAAAACACAAAAATATAACTATAAGTGATGTGGTTTTAGATAATAAAAACTACTTAGCCTTATCAGGAGAATTTGGAAATATATTGTTTATAGAAAAAGATTTTTGCAATCACCCTATGAAAAATAAGGATTTATTAAAGCTTTTAAAAAAATCTAATAAAATGAAAATGTCATATCGTTTTTACGAACATACAAAAAATGTTTTTGCGATAAACTATAGAGAAAGAGATTATATTCTAAGTTATATTATATACAATAATACAGGCTATAGCATAAATCTCAATAGTATTTTTGCTATGACTTCTGATGAATATTATGCTTATTATAAAAACTGCTCTTTTCATAAAACCAAAATAGAATATTTAGATTGTGAAACAAATTTAAAAAAGGAGAAAGAATGAAACTTACAGGTTTGCATAATGCAGGTGGTTATAGTGAAAAACTATATGGGTTTATTAAAAGCAATGAAGGTGATAAAAGCAAGGTTTATCTTGATAGTAAGCTTAGACCAGCAATCGGTATTGGATATGATTTGTTTGCTCATAAAAATACTTGGGTAAAAGATTTTAAAGAAGCTGGAATGATAATTACTAAAGAACAAGAGAAAAGTATGAATAACTTATTATTTGCTTTATCTAAAATAAAAACCAAGAAAGAAGGTGATGGTTTTATTGATACATATACAAAACTCAATAGTAGTATAACCCTTAAAGATGGAGTAGCGTTGCAATTATTTAAAAATAAAATACCTATTTATGAAGATGCAGTTATTAAAAAATTGAAAATTAGTAGAGAAAGATTTGATGAATTAAAAAACAACAAAGAAATTATAGCTCTCATTGATTTAGCATACAATGGAGGTTCTGACATAATAGGATCTGGTTTATCTAAAGCTATTGAAGAAGGTGATAGAGCTAGAGTTTGGTTTGAGATAAGATATAATTCTAATGGCGGAGATTCACGAAAAACTAGCGGTTATGGAATTGCCGTAAGAAGAGTAAATGAATCCAATCTTTTTGGACTTTATCCTGATGGCGATATAGATGAAGAATATCATATGAAAGTAGTTAGAATGTATGCTGACTATAAAGGTAAAATAATCGGAGAAGAAACCAGTATAGAAAAACCTAGTGGAAATAAAGGTAAGAAAATAGGAGAAGCTTATCAAGACGAAAATAGTTTTAAAAGCCAAATCTCTACAACCCTTAAACATTTTACTAATGAAAATCAAATTAGCGGGGATATTGTATTGCTTGATAATACTCATAATAAATTAGGTAAAAATACAAATTTAGATAAAAATGATTTAATTATCATTGATGGTGGAGAGCATACAATTAGCGATATAAGCGGTAATGATATTTATTATGTTCGTAATGGTAAGGTTACAATAGACGATAAGGATGGCAAAGGTCAAGTAATATTTAATGGCTCTACATTAGAAGGTGGCTCTTATGATGAAGATAGGAAAGTATATATAGATGCTAAAGATACAAGTATTACATATGAGCTTAAAGACAATAATGATTTAATAGTAACTAAAGGCGATAGTAGTATAACCATACGCAATTTTAAAAAAAGCGAAGATGGATTTTTAAATATTAATTTAAAGGATAATCCAGGCAAAGAAGTAGCTATAGTAATAGATACAACAGGTTCTATGGGAGATGATATAGCAACTTGCAAAGCAAATGCAAAGATTATAGCTAGTAATATCTTTAAAGAAAATTTTTATTCTAAAATATCAATAGTTACTTATAATGATAATGATATAAAAACAATTGGAACTTACACTGATTATCAAGGTTTTTTAGGTGGAATAAATAGTGTTAATTTGCAATATGGTGGCACAGAATACACTATGGCAGCTATCTTAGAAGGAATGAGTCGTTTTACACCAAATAATCACTTGAGTAAAGAAGTGTATGTAATGACAGATGAGCCTGGAGATGATAATCATAGAAGAGATGAAGTAGAAGGTAGAGCTAAAATTTTTTATGTAGCAGGTCTAAGAAATGCAAATAATACCAATAAATACGAAGATAATTCAGTAAAAATTAATTTTATAGCTATTCGTAATGAGTTTGAGCATTTTAAAGATTTAGCTAAAAATACTAATGGAATGTATTTTAATTCAAATTCAAGTGAAGAGCTTAGCGATGCTTTATTTTAATTAAGCAATATAGGAACCTCAAGTAATGATGTGATAGAAGGCAATGATAAGGATAATAGTCTTAATGGATTTGGTGGAGATGATACACTAGTAGGTAAGGCTGGAAGCGATACTTATACATTTACTGGGCTTAATTTTGGTAACGATACCATAATAGAAAGCAATTTAAATAATATTGATAAAAATACAATTATTTTTAAAGATGTAAGCTATAAAGATGTAAGATTTAAAAAAGATTTAAATGATTTAAAAATTACACTTAATAAAGATAATAGCGTAACAATAAAAGATTTTTATAATACCAATAATGAAAGTAAAATTAGTAGCATAAGCTTTAGTGATGTTACATTAGATGAACTAGCTATCAAAAGAAGCGTAAGTATGCAAGCAAACAAAGAAGCGATAATATTCTTAAAAGAAAAAGATTTTAGCTTTTCTAATTTTGCTACATCAACATTTGCAGTAGCCTATCAAGATAATGCAAGTAATATAAGCACATCTTATAAAGATGATGTAATAATAGGTAGTAATAAAAACGATGTTATATCAACCAAATTAGGAAATGATACTTTAATCGGTGGTAAAGGAGATGATAAGTTGTATGGTGGATTTGGTAATGATATATATGTTTATAGAAAAGGTGATGGAAATGATTTAATCTATGATGATGGTGGGCAAGATGCTTTAAAATTACAAAATTTAAAAGCTGATGAAATATTTTTGATAAAAGATGGTAAAGACCTGCTAATAAAGTTTAAAGATGATGATACAAATAGCATAAGAGTAGCACATCACTTTGCTTGGAAATTTGGCTATCACAATCAAATAAACACAATAGAACTTGATGATAATAAATTCATCAATACAAAAACAATAGATAAATTAATAGAGCAAACTAGCGCATTTGCTAAAAATAACGGCATAGATATTCATAATATTAATCATATAAACGATGACAGATTAAATCAAATCTATATGAGTGCTTGGAATTAAGTAAATTACCCTAAATTAATTTAGGGTAATTATTATTTAAGTATTTAAAAAATATATTAATTAGGTAAAATATGTTTAAAATTTTTAAAAAATTTGATGATGATACACACGAATTTAAACCACTTTTAGTAGAGTTAGAAGATAGACCGCAAAATCCATTAGGCAAAAGTATTTTATATATAGTTTTATTTGTAATAGTTTTTAGTATTGCTTGGCTAATACTAGCTAAGGTTGATATAGTAGTAAGTGCTAGTGGTAAAGTAGTGCCTGATGGAGAAATTAAAATAATCAAACCTTTAGAAAACGGAGTAATTTACAAAATCCTTGTAAAAGAAGGTGACAAAATAAAAGCAAATGAGCCTTTAATATTGGTTGACCCAAGTGTATCTAAAGTCAATTTAGAAAGTAAAAAAGAGAATTTAAAAGCTTTAGAAGATAGTCTAAAAAGATTAAATGCACTAAGTAACGAGAGCGAATTAAGAGATGTTAGCAATGCAGAATTAAGCCTATATCAAAACCAATTAAATAGCTTTAAAACTAGCATAAATACTTATGAATTTAAAATCAAACAAACTATTAATTCATTACAAGCTAATAAGGAAGAATTAAAAAGATTAGAAATAGAGCATAAATACACAAGCTCAAAACTAAATAGACTTAGCAAGGTAAAAGACATAATCGCTTATAAAGATTATGAAAATTTATTAAAAGCAAAGCAAGATTTACAATTACAAATACTTGTAAATAAAAACAAATCTTTAGAATTAGAAAATAAATTAAACGAACTCACAAAAGAACTTGAGAGCTTTAAAGCAAATTTTATTGCTAAAAATTACGATGAACTTTTAAAAACTAAAAATGAAATAGCATTATTAAAAGCAGATATAAATGCGATAGAATTTCAAAGTCTAAGGCAAGTTATTTCATCACCAGTTGATGGATATGTAGGAAAATTATTCGTAAACACTGAAGGAAGCTCAGTATCAAGCAATGAGCAATTAATATCAATAATCCCAATTGATAAGCCACTTATAATAAAAGCAAATGTATTAAATCAAGATATAGGATATCTTAAAAAAGGGCAAAATGTAGCTATCAAAATAACCACATTTAATTTTCAAAAATACGGCAAACTAGATGGAGTATTAGAGCATATCGGAAACGATGCTATAAAAGATGAAAAATTAGGAGATATTTTTGAAATTAAGGTAAAACCTTTAAAAAATCATTTGATAGTAGATGGTGAGATAAAAGAAATAGAACCAGGAATGCAAGTGATAGCTGAAGTAAAGGTTGGCAAAAGAAGAGTGATAGAGTTTTTTATATATCCTATTATTAGATATCTTGATGAAGGGCTTAGTATTAGATGAGAATTATTTTTATTTTTCTTATAATGCTTAGCACATTAAAGGCTAAAGATTTTTACACTATATTAGAACATGCACTTAAAAATTCTCCTATCATAAATATTGCAAAAATAGATATAAAAAGTGCTAATTATAATTATGATTTTTATAAATCATATTTATATCCAGAATTATCATTTAATGCAGATTTTAGATATTCAAATACAAAAAGTAATGATTATAAAAGAGAGCTTTTTAGCGATTATAACAATCATCAAAGCACAATATCGCTTATATTAAAATATGATTTATTCAAATTTGGAAATGATTATTATAAAATCAAATCAGCTAAAGAAAATATCACTACAAGTAATTACAATAAGTGTTATAAGGAATTACAATTATCACTAGATTTATTAGAATACTACAAACTCGCACTATTGAGTGAAAATAAATTAAAAACATATAAAAATTTAAGCCTTGCTTATGAAAGTTTATATAAATTATCAAAGAGATTAAATAAAGTTGGAGAATTAGATTTAATCAATGTAAATTCTTATTTTTTAGACTTTAGTGAGGCAAAAACGCAGATTTTAAAACTAGAATTTGAATTAAGAAATTATTTATCATATATATCGTATTTATCAAATCTTAACATTGATAAAATAGATGATTTTAGTAAAATTGATGAAATTGCTTTAGATTTTTTAGAATTTGAAAAAACAAATAAATTTTTAGAATTAAATTCTAAAATTAAAAGCTCAATGTATGAACTAAAATCCCTAAATCAACGCCCTACAATAAGCCTTTATTCAAGATATGATTTTTATGATAAAACCAAAAATAATTACCAAAACCTTACCGATAGCTCTAAAAAACACGGGTATTTAGTAGGAATTGGGATTAATTATATTATATTTGATGGATTTAAAACAAATTCATCTAAAGAGTTAAAACAATTAGAAATAAACAAGTTAAATCAAGAGCTAATACAAGCAAAGCTAGAATATGAAAAACAAATAAACGAGCTTATATTTTTTATCCAAAACAAAGATGAAATAATAAAAACCTTAAAAATAATAAGCAAAGAAGCAAATGCAAATATGCATAATGTAACCAAACTACACAAAACTGGTGAAAAGTCAAAATTTGAAGTTATAAATGCAAGTATAGAAAACTATAAAAAACTCCAAGATTTAAATGAATATATAATAAATGCAAATGCAAACGCTATTAAAATTAATTTAATAAATAATCAATTTAATAATTGTAAAAAAGGATATTAATATGCATACAGCCTTAGGTTGCTTATCACTTTGTGCGCAATTTGCAAATATATCAATAGATATTAATGCGATTTGTAACAAATACGCTTTAAAAGATAGCGAGCCAAGTATTTACGAACTAGCAAAAATCGCTAAAGATAATGATTTTAAGGTAAAAATTAAAAAGCTTAATTTAAAAAACCTTCATTTATATAAAGCACCTTTTATATTTTTGAAAAAAGATTTAACATATTTTGTAGTTTTAAAACTTGATTTTAATAATCAGCAAGCTCTTATTTTTGATGGTGGAAAAGAAGCAAGGCAAATTAGCTATGAAGAATTATATAGCTTATCAAGTGATAAAATCTTAATCCTAGCACACAAATTATTAAACGATAGTGTAAAGTTTGGCTTCTCTTGGTTTTATAAAAGAATGCTAAGCTATAAAGGTATTGTATTACAAATTTTATTAGCAAGTTTTGTTATGCAATTATTTGGCTTAGTTACACCTTTATTTACCCAAGTAGTCCTTGATAAAGTCTTGTTACACCATAGTATAAGCACACTTAATGTAATCGCTTTTGCGTTTTTTAGCGTTATTGTTTTTGAAAGTTTATTAAGCCTTAGTAGAAATTATATCTTTACTCATACTACCACAAAAATTGACGCAAAATTAGGCAGTGAGTTATTTACACATTTATTATTGTTACCTATGGTGTATTTTGAGAATAGAAAAGTAGGCAACATAGCAGCTAGAATAAGAGAGCTTGATAATATAAGAGATTTTATAGCCAACAAATCAGTAAGCGTGATTTTAGATTTATTATTTAGTATAGTTTTTATTTTGATGATGCTTTTATATAGCGTGAAGCTAACATTTGTTTCATTAGCTTTTGTGATTTGCATTGCTTTGATTTATTTTTTCATAACGCCTATTTTAAGAGCAAGGCTTGAAGATAAATTCCAAATGGGAGCAGCATCTAATTCATATCTAGTAGAAAGCATAACAGGAATGCAAACCATAAAATCCCTAGCCATTGAAGGTAGTATGAAAAAATACTGGGAAGATTATTTAGCAAAATATTTAAAATCATCTTTTAATTTAAGCAATCTAAGCAATATCGCAAGCACTTTTGCTAATTCTTTACAAAAGCTTATGACATTAGCGATTTTATATTTTGGAGTAGGATTAGTAATTGATGGGAGTTTAAGCGTAGGACAATTAATAGCCTTTCAGATGTTTGCTAATCAATTTAGCGCTCCTATTATGCGACTTGTAAGCTTGTGGAATGAATTACAACAAGCTATTTTAAGCGTAGATAGATTAGGAGATATTTTAAATACACCGCAAGAGCAAACTACAAATAAACCTATATCGCTAAATCAAGTATCAGGTAATATAAAATTTGATAATGTAAGCTTTAAATATAGCCCAAATTCTAACTATGTCTTAAACAATCTAAGCTTTAACCTACAAGCAAATAAAAGCATAGGAATAGTAGGACGCAGTGGCAGTGGTAAAAGCACCATAACAAAACTTATAGAAAGACTTTATATCCCAAACGAAGGCTCTATTTATATAGATGGAATAGATTTAAGACATTTAAATCCTTATGTTTTAAGGAGTAATTTAGGCGTAGTTTTACAAGAAAATTATTTATTTAGCGGTAGCATCAAAGAAAACATAAGCCTATCAAAGCCAAGTGCATCAATGCAAGAAATAATAAATGTATGCAAAATAGCAGGAGCACATGATTTCATAAGCGAACTTAGTGCAGGTTATGATACTTTAGTAGGAGAAAGAGGCTCTGCATTAAGTGGCGGTCAAAGACAAAGAATAGCAATAGCAAGAGCTTTGCTACATAATCCAAGGGTTTTGATATTTGATGAGGCTACTTCAGCACTTGATTATGAAAGTGAGAAAATCATCACATCAAATCTATCACTAATTAAACAAAACAAAACCTTTATAATAATAGCACATAGATTAAGCACGGTTAAAGATTGTGATGAGATATTAGTCCTTGATAAGGGTAATTTGGTTGAGTGTGGAAATCATACAAAACTAATGGAGCTTAATGGATACTACGCACACTTATATAAACAGCAAAATCTATAAACACTAAAACTATAAATAATTTAATAAATATTATTTATAGTTTTAAAAGAATTTGAATTAGGAATTTGAAATTAAATTAAAAATATTTTTTAATATTATTTATTACGAAAAGTAACATAATTTTAATAATTATTTTTAAATTTTATGAATTTTTTATTGTTTATTTGCTATATTAATATTTATTTAAACTAAAGGATAAATTTGAATATAGATAATTTAAAAGATTATAAAATAAAAAACGATTATTTATATAGTTTAGAGCTTATTAGATTGTTTTATGATTATTTTATGATTTTTTTTATAATTAGCATTATTATTTTTCTTTTAGATAAAGCAGGTGTATTATTTACTATTCAAGACCCAACAACTAGCGAGATAATAAAACAAAATAAGCTATTGTTTGTTTTGCCGTTTTTTATTTATGCACTTCTTGAATGTTTTATTAATAGACCGATAAAAAGACTTAGATTTGTTAAAAATAATGATTTTTATATTAGTGTAGATAACGAAAATATATATTTTGAAACCTACGAAATAGATGATATCGGTGTATTAGGTATAGGTAAAAGCTTTAAAAAAGTAACAGCAATTATAAATAAAAGCGATATAGTTTTTAGGTTAAAAACCAAGCGTCCAGCATTGAGTTATTCTTTCATATTTGAGTATGAAATGTTTAAAACACAAAATGAAGAAGATAAAAGCTGGACTTATAGAATGGATGAACCTATTCTTAAAATACTTTATTCTCCTTTTCATTTTATATTTTTTATAATAAATGTTTTAGTTAGTTATATTATTTTGATTAGTCAAAACGGCATAAAACTTAAAACCTATACAATATATCAAACTAAAACTAAGCTAGTTTCATTGCCTTTTGTTGATGATTTATCGGTTTATTTTTTATATACAGAATATAGAAGAAATTCAGCTGCTATTAGCAAAGGTGGTTATGAATTAGATAACAAAAAAGACATACAACCACTAGGTGAAAAATACATAACAAAACAACAAAATAAAATTGAAAAGATTTTAAGTAAAAGGAGAGTAAATGTTTGATTTTAACAAAAGAGATTTAGGTGATTATATTAACTGGTGGTTTTCTGTATCTCAAGGAGTAACGCAGATTTGTAGAACTAAACTAGGTTTAAAACCTAGTATAATATATGATATTAAATCAGGATTGTTTTCAGCATATGTAGGTAATCTAAAAGATAAAACGAAATTTGAAATTGCAGGAAACATATTTGGCAATATAATCGATAATACTATTTTTAAAGCTCTAAAAATATCGAATTACATAAAAGTTTTTGACAATGGAATAGGTGCTGCAACTTATGAATTAGCTACAGATTATAGTGCAGCTAATTATTTTGAAAAGGCATTACCTGAAGCTGTTGAATTTTACGAAAGAATGCTGAATGATAGAGAGTTTGCAAAAGAAATGTTTGAAAATGCCAAGTCAGTTTTAGATTTTGATTTGATAAAGGATTATTATTCTAATGTAACTTTTGATAAATGGTTTAGTGATGTTATAGATTTATTTACACCAAAAGCGTATGAGAAAAAAGGTGAGCCTATATTAGAAGCAGAAGTTAAAGATAATAATATCATCGTTAAAGCAGATAATATTAATGATGGGATTGATTTTATAAACAATTATAAATTTAATAATTATGATATTGCATTAAGTGATTATAATAATTCAGTTCAAGTTGAAAAAAGCAATAATTTTATCACAATAAGCACTGATAATAATTCTAATTTATCTGATGAAGATTTATTTGATTTAGCACTATTTAGTGGGGCAAATAAGGCTAGTATCAATAATGTTAAATATGATATAAAACAATTAGATAATGATACTTTAAAAGATATTATAGATTATATACCTAGCAAATCATTTGTGCTAACTAATATTAAGATATTAGTAGGAGAAGAGATTTTATTAGGAGATAATAAGAAATATGTAGTAAAACAAGGCGATACAATCATAGATATTGCAAAAGCAAATAAGATGAGTGTTAAATCTTTAATCAAACTAAATCCAAATTTAATAGAACAAGGAAGAGTGAAATTTTTAGAAGATAAAGTATTGGTTGAAGCAAACGGAGATTTGGCAAAAATATTTGATTATAAAGATTTCGTTTCAAATACTTTTGGTAATGCGCTAAAAGAAGACTTTAATGGTGATTTTAAAAATAGCTTATATAAAAATAAGACTTTAAACATTTTCTATAATCCAACAGCTAAAGTTATAAAATACGACCCACTAGTCCTAGACCTAAACAACAACGGAAGAATAGATACAATCACTCTTAATAATTCTAAGGCATTTTTTGACCACAACAACGACAACATAGCTTATAAATCATCTTGGATTAGCAAAGATGATGGATTATTAGTGTTAGACAAAAACAATAATAATCTAATAGATAATGGCAATGAATTATTTGGAAACTTTACTGAAATTAGTTCAAATTCTTATGCTCTAAACGGCTTTGAAGCATTAAAACTTTTAGATAGCAATGAAGATGGAGTAATTGATATAAACGATAAAGAGTTTAACAATCTTAAAGTATGGCAAGACTTAAACGAAGATGGCATAACGCAAATAAATGAGCTAAAGTCTTTAAAAGATTTAAACATAACTAGTATAAATCTAAACTATAAAGATACAAATCAAAAGCTTGATAATGATAATACTATCACTCAAACAGCTACCTTTATCAAGGATGGTAAAGAAAGCTTATTAGCTGATATTAATTTTAGCGTTAGTAGTATAGAAAGAGTATTTAAAGACAAGATAATATATTCAGAAGAAGAATTAAATCTAGCAAATCTTAAAGGCTATGGAGTATTAAGAGATTTAAGGGATGCTGCTTGTTTAGATGAAGAATTAAAAGCATTGCTTAAAGATTATTCATTAGCAAATAGCAAAGAAGAGCAATTAAACAAGCTTGATAGTCTAATTTATTCTTGGGCTAATACTAATAAAGCTTTAAACAAAGACTTTAACCTATCTAAAACTAAAGAATTTGATAGCGATAATCCTAACAATACTGATAGTATAAGGGATTTATGGCTTACGCCATCACAAGCTAGAGAATATGCTAATTTTACTATTAGTGAAAGTTTAAAAAATGAGTTTAATGAGCTTAAGCAAAAAATATCAATTATTAATTCATTTTTAGGCGTTAATAATCAAGATTTTTATGTAGCTAGTTTAAATGAATTTAACGAGCTTAGAAATAGCTTTAATAATACTTATGATAGTTTAAGAACTTATGTTTATAAGGGATTGTTATTTCAAACAAGATTAAAAGAATACTATAATGAAATAAACATTACTAGCTACGAAAACAATGGCTCTTATGAGCTTAAATTAGATTTTTCTAAAAGTATAGAGAAATTCAAGGCTATTAATGAAACAAATCCTAAAAAAGCCTTCGTTGATTTAGCTGAGTTTATAACAAGCTTTAAAGATATAAATTCTTTAAATGATTGTGTAATATTACTAGGTAGTTTTATAAAAACAATGGATAGCAATACTTTAAGCGATTATTTAAAACTTTTAGATGAAGACACTATCAATGCACTATCAACTCAAACAGGAACAAATGCTAATGATACATTAGTAGGGACAAATTTATTAAATGGCAAGGATGTTTTATATGGACTTGATGGCGATGACACCTTAATCGGTGGAATTGGCGATGATACTTTAGTGGGTGGTAATGGTAATGATACTTATGTTTTTGATAAAGATTTCGGGCACGATACTATCATAAACTATAAATCAAATCTAAATGATATAGATTGTATTCAATTTAACGATGCAAGTATAAATGCTGATAATTTAAAATATGTAAGAAATTATAATGATTTAATGCTAATTAAAGATGATAGTAATAGCATTAGAGTTAAAGACTTTTTTGCATATGAAGATTTAAGAAATACTATTGATGAAATCAAATTTGCTAATAATACAAGTATAAATAAGGATGAGATAATTAATAGAGTTTATACACCTACAAATGGTGATGATAACTTTACAATGTTTTTTACAAATAAAGATTATGTAATAACTATGCTAGATGGCAACGATACCATAATCACACATAATGGAGATGATATTATTGACGGTGGAGATGGAGATGACATCATAAGAAGTGGAGCAGGAAATGATATTATAAATGGTGGCAATGGTAATGATGATATTTATGCAGGAGATGGTGATGATATCATAATAGGCGGAGCAGGAGATGATATCTTGCAAGGCGGTATGGGGAATGATAAGTATATTTATAAAGGAGTTTGGGGGCATGATAGGATAATTAATCTTAGGAATGATAATGCTTATGATGAAATAATCCTAGATGTTAGCTCATCATTTGTAAAAATCACTAGAGATAATGATGATTTAATAATAAATAAGCTAAAAAGTGCTGGTTGGTTTAGAAAAGTAGTTGATGATAGTTCATCTATAAAAGTTGTAGATTTTTTCAAAAAAGATTATGATATATCTGCTTTAGTAATGCAGGATAAGACTTTAAGCGCTGATGAATTAAGACAAATGGTATTAACTCCTACTTGGGGTAATGATACTTTAATCGGAAGCGAATATAGCGATAAAATATATGGCTTATTTGGTAATGATACTCTAATTGGCGGTAAAGGAGATGATTATTTAGATGGCGGTGCTGGAAATGATACATATATTTTTAATAGAGGCGATGGTAATGATTATATAAAAGATGCTTTAGGATATGATACTATTAAATTTAACGATATTAGCTTTAGTGAAGTTGTGTTAAAAAAAGATGTAGATAACCTAATCATTAAGTATAACAATAATAAAGATAGCGTTACAATATTAGGCAATTTTGGAATAGGGTTTAATAAGATTGAAAAATTTGTTTTTAGTGATAAAACTTTATGCTACGATGATTTTATAAATACAGCTAAAAAAGAGTTACCAAGCTATGAGGATTTAGTAGATAAAGTAACTAAGCCTGATTTATCATCTTATTTAGAAAATTCAGAAAAATTAATCCAAGACACAAATGCTTACGCACCTAATTCATCTGGATTTATTTTATATACAGATGATAAAAACAATACTATTCAAGTATATTTATAATCTAAATCCAAATTCTTTAAGAATTTGGATTAGGAATTTAAACTTAAAAATTAAAGATATTTTTAATATAAAACTTTCAAAAAAAAACAACACATATTAATAACTGCTTGTAAATTTATGAATTCTAATTATGACTTTATAATATATAAAAAATTTATTAGCAAGTTAGGGCATTTAAATGTTTTTTATAAAAAATGTGAAGTTTGTAAAAATAAAATTCCCTTACCTAAAACACATGTTTTTGATGAAGATTTAGGATATATAATGAAATGCGATTATTGTGAAGCTATTTATAAACATTAAACAAGAGATATTTTAGGAATTTTGATTTTTGCTTGCAATGTTTTTGCTCTTATTTTTAGTATTATTTTAATGTATGTGTTTTATTGTGTTATAGCTAACGAACTTATATGTTTTTTTATCTTATTATTTTTGTATGGTTATTTTATGCATGTATTTCATATATTAATTATTGATAAATATGTTCTTATTAAAAAGGAGAAATAATGGCTTTTAAAAATGCAATTATTGATGATAGGTTAGAGAAAAAATATTCTTTTGTAGATATTTGTATTAGATATTCTAATGATTGGTATCTCAGACAACATCATAAATTTCCTTTTGAAAAACGCATTGTAATAGATGAAGAATTAGACTGCTGGTTTATAAGATGTATGAATTTTGATGACCCTGAGCTAGACCATGCAAAGCTTAGTAAGTCTTTGTGGATTTTATATTATAAAGGCGAGCATATAAGGATAATTTTAGATTATGATATCAAACAAGAGATTGATAATGTAGTTTATAATAGAGTTTATAAAATCCTTTCTATAAGAGATAATAAAACATTAAATGAAAAAGAAATAATAGATTTATTAAGAGAAATATTAACTGTTTATAAATGGAATGGAAGCTTAAATAATGATAAAGAATTTAAAGCATATATAATAGATGAAGTGTTAGGAGAATACTTATAACAAAAGGAGATTTTATAATGGAAAAAATTGTGATAAAAATTGTAATTTTAATTGCAATATCGCCTATTTATTATTTTTTGTTTATGATGGTTATTTTTGGATATTCTGCTCATGATATGTCTAATTTATCAATTCTACAAGCACCTTATGGAAGTTTAATTGGTTCAATATTTATTATACCTTTATGTTTTTTAACTCATATAATATATTTCACTGTATCAAAAGAATTATGCAAAGCGTTTTTAACTCTTGTGTTTTGCTTATCTTATATCCCTGTTTTGACCTTGTCAATAGGTGCAATAATAGCTTTGATTTTGCCATTTGTGTATTATTATTTGCTAGTAATGTTATGTAAGAAATTGCTTAAAAACAAATCAAGCTTTATAGGCAATACGCAACTTAAATTAGATTTTAAAAATATAGAAATTAATAACGAAATTTATGAAAAGTATAAAATAAATGAAGTGCTTTCTAATTTTAATACACAAGATACTATATTTAATACAAAAACAATGCTAATTGATAAAGAGCTTGAATGTTTTTTCATAGATTGTGATCTAAATTCAAATAGAATAATTTGGATTTTAAACTATAAAACAGATATTATAAAAATAATTCTTGTTCATAAAAAACGCCTATCAAATGATAATGCTATATTTGCAATCATAGATATTACCGGTAATAATTTGCTTAGCGAAAAAGAAGTGGTTCGCTTGTTAAAAGAAATCTTAGACATTTATAATCAAGATAAACAAGTAAAATACACATTATTAGATAAGAAATATTAAATGATTAAAGAGAATTTAAAATTTATAATCATACTTGCATTAACTCCTATAAATGCTGTTTTTGTATATCTTGCAATTAAATCTTGTTTTATTGAAAATTATTTGTTTTTAATGTTTGTTTATATGTTTGTTCATTATTTTGTTTTATCAATGAAGTATTTTTATGATAAATCAAAACTTTTTGCTATTGTTTTGTTTAGTTTAATTTCACTTATTTTTATGGTAGAAAATTGGCTATATTTTATGATTTTTATTGTTATTTATATCCTTGTAATTTATATATTAAGAGAAGTTGATACAAGCAATGCAATTTATGTGATTAATCCAAAAAGATTTGATTTAGCCCATATAACTTTTGGATTTTTAATGCTGCTTTCATTTATTAGTATTGTAAGCTTTTTAAAAGATGAATTAATTATTTATAAAATAATCGGAGTAGTAATTATATTATGCACTTTAATTATATTTTGTGGTGTTAAAAGAGTGATTTGCTATGAAGATTGCTTGGTATTTGTAAAAGGCTTAGGAGTTAGCAGAATAAAATATGATGATATTAAGGAATATTATTTTCTTAAAACAAATTTTAAAAATACTATAAGAATTTTTTTAAAGCGAAAAAGATTTAAGATTTTTTATATATCTTATGAGCTTTCGTTTAATAAATTTAATAAAAGCGATTTAGAAAAATTAGAAGAATTAATCAATAAAAATGAAAATAAAAATAAAGGAAATATATTGAAATTAGTTTAAATAAAATTTATTCTAAAAACAATGCTATTTCATCACTTAATAAGTAGTTTTTATTAAATAATCTTCCATTTTTAATATAAACTAATTCTTTTAAATCATCAAGTTTTGATAAATCCTTAATAAGTTCTAAGCTAACCCCTACTTTTGATCTAAGACCTAAAAAAATGCTTTCTAATCTAATATCATCTAAGCTTAATATTTCTTTACTTCTTTTTAGTGGATTATTTATGTATTCAGCAAGACTAGAGCTTGCATAATAGCGAATATTTTTGCTCGTTCCTACACTTGAAAGCCCAATGCCGATATAATCATCTTTATTCCAGTAAGCTTTATTGTGAGAGCATTCGTAATCACTTGAACTTGCAAAATTGCTTATTTCATAGGCTTTTAAGCCTATTTTGTTGATTTGTTCGTAAAAATAGCAGTTTAGCTCATCGTTTTTTTGTAAAAATTCTATTTTATTAGCAAATGGAGTATTTTCTTCAAGTATTAAAGTATAAGCGCTTAGATGATTTAATTCTAAGCTTTTTAATACATCAAGCTCATTATTTAACATAGTTAAATCGTCCATAAAAGTTCCATATATTAAATCAATACTATAATTTATTTTTTCTTTTTTAAGTAGGGCGATTTGATTTAGTGCTTCAAGTGATGAATGGCTTCTATTTAAGAATTTTAGCTTTTCATCATTAAAGCTTTGAACCCCAAGGCTAATGCGATTTAGTCCATAATTTCTCATAGTATTAAGCCATTCAAGACTTAAAGAATTTGGATTTGCTTCAGCACTTATTTCACAATTTGCATTTAAAAATGGCTTTAGTAATTTAAATAAATTTTCATAATACTTTGCAGGTATAAAACTAGGCGTTCCACCCCCAAAATATATGCTTTTTATGTCTTTAGAAAAAGGCAAAAACCTTGATAAATCTAATTCTAAAGCCTTAAAATACTCATTTATTTTTTGCTTATTTGTAAAACTAGCAAAAGAACAATAAGAGCATTTGCTAGCACAAAAAGGAATGTGGATATATATTCTCATCTTAAGCTTTTAAATTAAATATATTTTCGCCTAATTTTGCGATTTGTTCATCTATCATTTTAAAGGCATTTTCTAAGGTTTTATTAGCTAAGCTCATATAATCATCTTTAAAGCCAAACTTTTTAAACGCTTCATTAAAGCCATCTAGCAAACCATTTTTTGCTGTTTTTAATTTATCAACATCGTTATTTGCTAGTTCAAGAATACTATTTGCTATTTTTTGACCTGAGTTTTTAGCTCCAAATAAACCATTTTCGCTTATTAAGTCTTTTGCTAATTCCTGATTCAAATTCTTTAAAGTTAAATCCTTAAAATCATTTAAAAAGTTTTTGATATTTCCCCTATTGTTCGCTATTTCATGAAGATTACCTTGAATGCTAATTTCTGTAATACTGATTTCAAAACTTAAAGCAAAAAAGCTGTCATTTTCTCCTTTTGCTGTTAGTTTTTCTAATTCTTTGTCGTTTAGTTCTACTCCGTAATTTTTTAAATTTTCTTTTATATTTTTTTGTGCTTCATCTTTACTTTTAAAGCTTCCTGCTGCTTGATAAGATAGGGTAATATTTTTTGCACTAATTTGCATTCAAACTCCTTAAATAAATTATGATTTTATATCGGATAAATTTAATTAATTCTTTAGGCAAAATGTTGCTTTCAATTAAATTTTTCTTGATAGTATCGTATGAAATTAATTTTAGGTTATTAGATGAAGAAAAATTACAGAAAAAATGTAGCAGCTATTGTTTTGTCTCAAGAATACCCACTAAATTGTAAGATTTTAGTGGCTTTAAGACTAGATATTGATGTTTGGCAGTTTCCACAAGGCGGAATTGATGAAGGAGAAAGCCCAAAAGAAGCACTTCTAAGAGAATTAGAAGAAGAATTAGGGACTAAAGAATTTGAAGTAATTGCAGAATATCCTGAATGGTTAAGCTATGAATTTCCTAATGAGGCTGTTAAGAAAAAATATAATTTTGACGGACAAACTCAAAGGTATTTTTTAGTTAAAATAAGGGATAATAACTTGATTAATTTAAATACCAATGAGCCTGAGTTTAAAGAGCATCTTTTTGTTGATTATAAGGACTTAAATCCTTATATTAATCATTTTAAAAGACCACTTTATACTAAAGTTTTAAAGTATTTTCAAAAAGAAGGATTTATAGGATGTTAGTTGTTCAAAAATATGGAGGCACAAGCGTTGGCAACCTTGAACGCATAGAAAATGTTGCAAATAGGGTGATTAAGTCAAAAAAGACTTATAAAGATATAGTTGTGGTAGTTTCTGCTATGAGTGGAAGAACCAATCAATTAATTGAAAACGCTAATTTTTATTCAGAATTTCCGAATAAAAAAGAATTAGATATGTTGCTTTCTTGTGGGGAGCGTGAGACTGCAGCACTTTTAGCAATTTCTTTGATTTCTAAGGGTTATAATGCAATATCGCTAAGTGGTAAAGAAGCAGGACTTTTAACTACTGATGATTATACAAATGCAAAAATTATAGATATTGATTCAACTAGAATTAAAAAAGAATTAAGTGAAGGCAAAATCGTAGTGGTTGCAGGTTTTCAAGGATATGCAGCTAATGGCAATACAACTACTTTAGGTCGTGGTGGAAGTGATTTAAGTGCGGTTGCTTTTGCAGGTGCATTAAATGCTGATTTATGTGAGATTTACACTGATGTTGATGGAGTATATACAACTGATCCTAGAATTGAGCCTAAAGCTAAAAAACTTGACAAAGTTTCTTATGAAGAAATGTTAGAGCTTGCAAGTTTAGGAGCGAAAGTTCTTCAAAATAGAAGTGTTGAATTAGCAAAAAAATTAAATGTTAAATTAGTTACAAGAAGTAGCTTTAATGATAATAGTGGAACAATAATAACAAGCGAGGAAAAAATGGAACAAGCATTAGTAAGTGGAATAGCATTAGATAAAAATCAAGCAAGAATTGTATTAAGAAGAATAGAAGATAAACCAGGAATTGCAGCAAGTATCTTTACAACTTTAGCGAAAAAAGACATAAATGTTGATATGATTATTCAAAATGTAGGTCATGATGGAACTACAAATCTAGGTTTTACCGTTCCACAAAATGAACTAAAAAATGCTAGTGAAGCTATGAGAGAGCTTTTAGGTAGTGATGTTGTGATTGAAAGCGATAGTGATATTGTAAAGGTTTCTGTTGTTGGTGTTGGTATGAAAACTCATTCAGGCGTAGCAAGTGCAGCTTTTGAAGCATTAGCAAATGAAGGGATAAACATACAAATGATTTCAACAAGTGAGATTAAAATCTCTATGATAGTAAGCTCAAAATATGCTGAACTTGCTGTAAGAACTCTACATAAAGTTTATAAGCTGGATAATTAATGCAAGATTTTTTAGGCTTTGTAAAAGACTTTATTCAAAAAAAAGGCATTCAATATAGCTGGCTAGATAGTGAAAGGTTTAAAATAAGCCCTTTGCTATCTTCAAGGCTTAGCTCCTTATTAGATGGAAAAGCTTTTATTGTAGTTACTGATGATGAGAGAGCTTGGTTTGAAGATTATTTTTTAAGCTTAGTGAATGCTAAAAGTGCTAGACCATTATTACCATTTTTTAGTTTAAAAGGCTTTAAGCTTGATAATTACGAGAAAAATGAAGATTTATTAGATGATGTTTTAAGCCTTTCTTATCCTAATGGATATATTTATATTTATTTTGGTAAGGATAATTCTAAAATGGCAAAACTTGCTAAAAACAAAAAAGATAGTTTATTATTCATCTTAGATGAAGAATACGATAATTCTTTTTGTTTAAAGTCTAGTGATGAGCATTTGGATATTAAACTAATTACGATAGCTCAATTAATTAATGCTTGTTTAGATGCAATAGTTTTTGCAAAGGTTAAGATTTGAGAAGCGAGATAATAATTACTCAAAATCCTGATGAATATATTAATGAGCTAAAACAATCGGTAAAAATTTGTAAAATTTATAAAGATGATGATTTTTTACTAGATGATGCAAAAAGCATTATGCAAAATGCTTATTTGATAGAAGAATACGATAAGTATTTTGTATTATCTTATAAAGATTACAGCATTCAAGCTCAAAATTATATGTTAAAACTACTAGAAGAACCACCTGCTAAGGTTTATTTTAAAATCTTAGTAAGTTCAAAAAATATCTTATTACCCACTATAAAATCAAGATTAATTTCAAGAAAACTTGATAGCTATAAAAATGATTTTGAAATTAAAATTGATTTAAAAAATATGAATTATTTAGATATTGCAAATTACAATATAGATAAGGCAAATCTTAGTGATTTTATAAGTGCTTTAATAAAACAATGTTATAAAAATAATATCAAATTAAGCAAAGATTTGTTAGAAGAATTTTATAAATGTTATGAATTATCAAAGGTTAATTCAAATCCAAAAATTATTACTTCAAGGTTATTATTAGGAATAATGCGTGAAAGAAGCTAGTTTTTATATACTAGATGAAAACTCAGCTAAAGAAATTAATTCAAGTGAGTTTGCACTAGATAGGTTTTTAAAAAGAGCAAATAAACACATAATTTATATTAAAAATATAAGCACAACTGCTGCAAATATTTTAAAGCAAGACGCAATAAGCGTTGGCGCTGTGGTATTAAATCATAAAAACACTATTTTGGGCGGAGATTATAAATACGATAGTATTTTATTAGTTGATGAAATTAATGCAAAGGATTTATCAAATAAGCTTAAATTACAGCAATTTTCTTGTAAAAGACTTGCTAAATTTTTAGATGAATTAAAAATTAGCAAAAAATATCCAAAAATTATGGGTATTATGAATATAAATGATGATAGTTTTTATGAAAGCTCAAGAATTAACGAAAAAATATTTTTGCAAAAAGTTTATGAATTTATTGAAAATAACGCAAGTATAATTGATATTGGAGCAATGAGTTCAAGACCTAATTCAAATTACTTAGGAGCCAAATTAGAGTTAAACAGATTAAAGCCTATTTTTAAGCTTATAAAAGAACATAAATTAAATGAAAAAATTGAGTTTAGCTTGGATAGCTTTGATGAGCAATGCCATAAAAATGCACTTGATTTAGGCTTTAAATATGTAAATGATATAAGTGCAAATACTAAATTATCAAAACTAGCATTAAGCTATGATGCAACATATATTCTAATGCATTCAAAGAATAATTATATTGATAATTATATAAATAAATCAGGTTTAAAAATTTGTAATTCCGATTCTAAATTCTTTATTTTAAATAGCGTTTATGAGTTCTTTTTAGAAAAATTAAGCGAGATTGAGAGTAAGGTTATGATTGATGTTGGAATTGGCTTTGGTAAAAGCGAATATGAAAACTTAGTTTTAATAAAATATTTAAATCATTTCAAGACTTTAAATAAACCTATTTTATTAGCAGCTTCAAATAAAAAACTTTTTGGCACATATAAAGAGCCTTTAAGTCTTTTAGCACATGCAAACTCAAATGCTGATTATATTAGAGTGCATAATGTTGCTGAGCAAAACGCAGTTATAAATTATCTTAAAAAAATGGATGAAATATGAAAGAATATTTAGAAAATATAAAATTAGCAAATACTTGGGCAAAAGCTTATTATTTAGGAGAAAACCCATTAGCAAGTGATGCAGAATATGATGAACTAATAAAAAAAATAAAAGAATACGAAAAGCAAAATCCAGATAAAATTGACGCTAATTCACCTACTCAAAGAGTATTTCCGATTAGCCAAATGCAAGTAAATGATGGCTTTAACAAATTAGCACATTTAAGCAAAATGTATTCTATGGAAGATGTATTTAATGAAGATGAATTAAAAGCTTGGATTAAAAGAGCAAAAGCTGAAAATGAAGAGTTTTTTATAGAGCCAAAGTTTGATGGCGCAAGTTTAAATCTAATCTATGAAGATGGTAAATTAATTCATGCTATTACTCGTGGAGATGGGCAAATTGGCGATGATATAACTCAAAATGCTTTAGTAATTAACTCAATTCCAAAAATAATTTCTTATAAAGAACTTATTGAAATAAGGGGAGAAATCGTTATATTAAAAGATGATTTTGACAAATTAAACGAGATTAAACTAGCAAATAATGAAAGCTTGTTTTCTAATCCTAGAAATGCTGCAAGTGGTTCGCTAAGATTAAAAGAGCCAAGTGAAGTTGCTAAGAGAAATCTTCAATTTTATCCACATGGAATTGGTAAAAACTCATTAACATACAAAACTCATAGCGAAGCAATGGAATTTGTAAGAAATTTAGGCTTTTTAAAAGATGATTTTTGTAAGGTTGTAAAAGCAAGTTCATTACAAAGCGAATATGAAAAATTACAAAGCGATAGAGCAAATAAAAAAATGATGTTAGATGGCTTTGTTTTAAGGATAAATGATTTAAGCAAATGCACTGAATACACTGCTAAATTTCCAAAATATATGGCAGCTTATAAGTTTGAACCATTAGAGCAAATCACAAAATTAATTGATGTTACTTATCAAGTAGGAAGAACCGGAGTAATTACTCCTGTTGGCACACTTGAGCCTGTAAATATTGATGGAGCGATAGTAAAATCAGTAACCTTGCATAATTATGATGAGATTACTAGATTAAATCTTTTAATTAATGATAGCGTTAGCATTATTAGAAGTGGCGATGTTATTCCAAAATTAACTCGTGTTTATAAAGAAAGAAGAAACGGAAGCGAAATTGAAATAAAAAAACCTATAAATTGCCCGTCTTGTAATGAAAAATTATTAGATGACGGAGCTTTAATTAAATGTATTAATCTTAATTGTAAGGCAAAAATGCTAAATCAATTAATATATTTTGCAAGTAAAAAATGCTTAAATATTGAAGGATTAGGCGATAAAATCATTGAACTTTTATTTAATTTAGGCAAAATCAGCACATTTGAATGTATTTATGAGCTAAAATATGAAGACTTTGAAGGTCTTGAAGGTTTTGCTAACAAAAAGATTTCAAATATTTTAACTTCAATTGAAAACTCAAAAGATTGTGAATTAAGTAGCTTTATAAATGCTTTAGGGATTGATAATATAGGAGAAGTTGCAGCTAGTAAAATAGCTAGTGAATTTGCTTATGAATGGTATTTAAAAGATGAGGCAGAGTTTTTAAAGCTTGATGGATTTGGTGAAGAAATGGCTAAATCACTTGCTAGATTTTGTAGTGTTAATAAGGATTTGATTGTAAGATTTTATGAAATTTTAAGGCTTAAAAATACTAATATTAAATCAAGTGATAAATTTGCAAATACAACATTCGTAATCACAGGAACACTAAGTAATGCAAGAGAATATTACGAAAAAATAATAAAAGAAAACGGCGGAAAAGTAAGCTCAAGTGTTAGTAAAAAAACAAGCTATCTTTTATGTGGAAGCGATGCAGGAAGTAAGCTAAATAAAGCACTTGAATTAGGTGTAAAAGTAATTAATGAAGATGAGTTTAATAGTTTATGAGAGCTGATTTATTTGTTGCAAACGAGCTTAATATTAGCAGAAACAAAGCCAGCGAGCTTTTATTAGAAGGTAAAGTTTTAATAGATGATGAGATAAAAAAACCAAGTGCTAATATTAGCGAGAATGCAAAATGCACTTTGCTTAGTGATGTTTATGTAAGTAGGGCTGCATATAAATTAAAGGGATTTTTGCAAGAATTTGAATTAGGAATTTGCGGCGAAGATTGCTTAGATGTAGGCTCAAGTACAGGGGGATTTACTCAAGTTTTATTGGAAAATAATGCTAGAAGCGTTACTTGCGTTGATGTTGGTAGTAATCAATTGCATGAGAGTTTAAGGCAAGATTCAAGAGTAAAAGTCTATGAAAATACCGATATAAGAGATTTTAATCATGAAAGTTTTAGAATAGTTGTTTGTGATGTTAGTTTTATATCAATTAATCTAATAATTAATGATTTAATAAGACTTAGTAGTGAGTATTTAATACTTTTATTTAAGCCACAATTTGAAGTAGGCAAGGCTGTAAAACGAAGCAAAACTGGCGTAGTAAAAGATGAAAAAGCTATTAATAAGGCTTGTTTAGAGTTTGAAACTAATTTAGCAAGACTTGGCTTAAGATTGCTTAAAAAAGCTAAATCAAACTTAAGTGGAAAAGATGGAAATTATGAATATTTTTACGCTTACACAAAATAAGATTTTAAAAGCTACAAAAGAAGATTTAAGTTCGGTTGCAAGTCTTGCGATAGGTTGTTTTGATGCACTTCATTTAGGTCATTTTGAGCTTATAAAAAGACTCGATGAAAATGGAGCTTTGCTTATAATTTATAAAAAAACTAAAGAAATAGTTCCTATTTTTTACAAGCAAGAATTATTAAATTGCAAGGTATTTTTTGTAAATCTTGATGAGATAAAAGAAGAAAGTGCGTATAATTTTACACAAAATATTATGTATAATTTTACACAACTTAAGTATTTTGTAGCAGGATATGATTTTCATTTTGGCAAAAATAGAGCAGCTCATGCAAAAGAACTAAAGAGCTTTTCAGGGCTTGATTGCATTGTTGTAGATGAGTATAAAATCAATGGTGTTAGCGTTCATTCAAGCTTAATTAGAGAATGCCTATTAAATGCTAATTTAAAAGATGTGAAAACTTATCTAGGAAGAAACTACTATATAAAAGGCAAACAAATCAAAGGTCAAGGCTTAGGGGCTAAATTTTTCGTGCCAACTATTAATGTAGATTATGAGAATTATTTTTTACCAAAAGCTGGGGTTTATTATGCAAAAGTATTTTTAGATGAAAATGAATACTTAGGAGCTGTATTTTTAGGCAAACGCTCAACCGATGAAAAAGAGGCTTTAGAAGTTCATATTTTAAATAATTCAAATTCCTATTTCAAATTCCAGCAAATTAAAATAGAATTTTTAGAGTTTTTTAGAGAAAATAAAAAGTTTGATGATTTTAATAGCTTAAAGGCTCAAATTGATTTGGATATTAAGGCATTAAGCTTAAAGGCAAAAAATGAGAGATGAAGTTTTTAATGATAATTTAGTTAAACAATTTGAATTTGATGAAAAAGTTGTAAGGGTTTTTGATGATATGGTTACTCGCAGTGTGCCGTATTATTTGCAAAATCAAGAATTAATTTTTAGTATTTTGAGTGCAATTTTGCCAAAGAATGCAAAGGTTTTAGATTTAGGATGTTCTACTGCAAATACTCTTTTAGCACTTTCTAAAAGAGATGATTTAGAATTATTTGGGCTTGATAATTCAGATGAGATGTTAAAAAGAGCAAAAATTAAAGCTGATGATTTAGGTGTAAAAATTAATTTTTATAATCAAAATATAGAAGATGTTTTAAGTCTAGATGAGAGTTTTGATGCGATAATTTGCTCTTATACTCTTCATTTTATAAGACCTCTTTTAAGACAAGAATTGCTAAATAAAATCTATAAAAAGCTTAATAAAAACGGAGTTTTTATACTATGCGAAAAGCTTTTATATGATAATAAAGTCTTACAAAAAAACATAATAGATATTTACGAAAATTATAAAGAAAATCAAGGATATTCAAGATATGAAATAGCTCAAAAAAGAGCAGCTTTAGAAAATGTTTTGATACCTTTTACTTACGATGAGAATGTAAATATTTTAAAAAATGCTAATTTTAGGCAAATTGATTGCTTTTTTAGGTGGGCGAATTTTTGCTCTTTTATTGCTTTTAAAGAATAATGTTACTAAATGTAACAAATTTAATGCAAATATTTAAATTTTTCCTTGACATAAAAAATATTTTTTGCTTTAATCAAAAAATATTTTAAAAAAAGGATTATAAATGATGATGCAGATGCGATAGCGTCTGGCTTAAAAAACTTTCTTTTTTAGCTAGACGCAAATAATTTCATACCAAAAGCAAGCAAGCTAAAAAAGAAAGATAAAACATTTTTGCTTCTTTAACTTAAAAATCAAAAATTTTTATTTTTCTTTAAAATTAAATTTTAAGGAAAGTTATGATTGAGATAAAAAATCTTAAGAAATATTATGGTAATACTTGTGTTATAAATGATGTTAGCCTTACAATTAATCAAGGCGAAATCTACGCAATTGTAGGACAAAGTGGAGCAGGCAAAAGCACACTTTTAAGATGTATAAATGCACTTGAAAGTTATCAAGCAGGCTCGCTAAAAGTTTATGGAAACGAAATAAAAGACCTTAAAGAAAAAGAGCTAAGAAAATTAAGAAGTGAAGTTGGAATGATTTTCCAGCATTTTGCTTTAATGGGAAGAAAAACAGCTTATGAAAATATAGCAATGCCTTTAATCTTACATAAAAAGGACAATATTGATAAAAGGGTTAAAGAATTGCTTGATTTAGTAGGCTTAAGTGATAAGGCTAATTCATATCCAAGCAATCTTAGTGGTGGTCAAAAGCAACGCATTGCAATAGCAAGAGCACTTGCGCTTAATCCTAAGATTTTATTAAGTGATGAAGCAACAAGTGCGCTTGATCCTGCTACAACTAATCAAATCTTAGATTTATTAAAACAAATTAATAAAGATTTAGGAATTAGCGTTGTTTTAGTAACTCACGAAATGGATGCAGTAAAAAGAGTGGCAGATAAAGCGTGTTTATTAAGTGGTGGAGAGATTATTGGAAATGGAGAAATTAGCGAAATATTTTTAAAGCCTAGTAGAAAAATGAGAGAGTTTTTAGATGAGGCTGATTGTGTGCCTGAAAGTGGCCTTAATATTAGGTTAATTTTTCCTAAAGAAGTGGCTCAAGATGGAGTAATTTCTAAAATGGCTAGAGAACTTGATATTGATTTTTCAATAGTTTGGGGAAAGATAGAGAAATTAAACGATATTGCATTAGGCTCTTTGATTATTAATATTAATCCAAATGATAAGCAAAGAGTATGTGAATATATTAATAAAAGTGGTGTTTTATGGGAGGAAGTATGAATTATTTTGATAATTTTTTAAAACATTTTGACAAGATTTTATATCCTGCTTTAAAAGAGACTTTATATATGAGTATAAGTGCAACCATTGTTGGTTTTGTTTTAGGGCTTATTTTAGGGATTTTTCTTTTTGTTAGTAAAAAGGGTGGTTTATATGAAAATCTTACATTTTATAGAGTGCTTGATTTTTTAGTAAATATTTTCCGTTCTTTTCCGTTTTTAGTGCTAATAATTGCTCTAATTCCTTTTACAAAGCTTTTAATTGGAAAAAGCATAGGAACAACAGCTGCAATTGTGCCACTTACAATAGGAATCGCTCCATTTATTGCAAAATTAGTTCAAAACGCTTTAAATGAAGTTGATTACGGAATAATTGAAGCTGCTAAGAGTTATGGAGCTAGTAGGGTGCAAATTATTTTTAAAGTTGTTTTATATGAAGCATTACCAGCTTTAATAAATGCTGCAACGCTTACCTTAATAGTTGTGATTGGTTATAGTGCAATGGCAGGTATTGTTGGCGGTGGCGGACTTGGAGATGTCGCTAATCGCTATGGTTATCAAAGATTTAAAACAGATATCATGATAGAAACGGTTATAGTGTTGATTGTCCTAGTTCAAATAGTTCAGATTTGGGGCGATTTAGTAGAAAAGGCTTTAAGAAAAGGTAAGGATAAATATCTTTATATTTCAATATTAGCTTTAATTTTATTGTTTGTTTATTCAGGTAATTTTATTTAAGGAGAAAAAATGAAAAAGTTGTTTAGTTTAGCTGCTTGTGTGGCTTTAGGTGCAAATTTATTTGCTGATGTTATTAGTGTTGGTGCAACACCTGTGCCACATGCAGAGATTTTAGAAGAAGTTGCAAAGATTGTAAAAGAAAAAGGTCATGAGTTAAAAATAGTTGAGTTTAACGACTATGTATTGCCTAATCTTGCTGTAGATGATGATGAATTAGATGCGAACTTTTTTCAGCATAAACCATATTTAGATGAGTTTAATAAACAAAAAGGAACAAAATTAAGCGCAGTTGCACCTGTTCATCTTGAGCCTATGGGAGCATATTCTAAAAAGATAAAAGATATTAAAGATTTAAGCAATAAGGCATTAATTTATATTCCAAATGATCCTACGAATGAAAGTAGAGCACTTGATATATTAGAGCAAGCTGGTTTAATTGAACTTGATAAAAATGTTGAGTTAAAAACTCCACTTGATGTTGTAAAAAATCCTAAAAATCTTGAGATAAAAGAGCTTGAAGCTGCACAATTGCCAAGAGTTTTAGATGAATGCGATTTAGCTGTAATCAATTCAAATTATGCATTAGCAGCAAAGCTAAATCCTACAAAAGATGCAGTAATTATTGAGAGCAAAGATAGTCCTTATACTAATAATCTAGTTGTAAAAACTAGCAATATTGATAGTGAAAAGACTAAGGTTTTGGTTGAGTCTATAAACGATGCAAGAATTAAGACTTTTATAGAAGAAAGATATAAGGGCGAAATAATCCCTAGTTTTTAAGGAGAAAAAATGAAAAAATTAGCTTTAAGTTTAGCATTTTGTTTATATGCAAGTGCGCAAGTTTTAAGAGTAGGAATTACTCCTTATCCAAATGCAACTATTTTAGAAAATGTTAAAGATGACTTAAAAGAATTAGGCTATGAATTAAAAATCGTTGAATTTAATGATTATATCTTGCCAAATCTAGCATTAAACGATGGCGAATTAGATGCTAATATGTATCAACATAAGCCTTTTTTAGAAGACTTTAATGAAAGTAAAGGCACTGATTTAGTAGCAGTTGCAAATGTATTTTTGCCTCCAATGGCAGCATATTCAAAAAAGATTAAGGATTTAAAAGAGCTAAAAAATGGCGCTTTAGTTTATATTCCAAATGACCCTACGAATGAAAGTAGGGCTTTAGATATTCTTGAAGCAGCTGGGCTTATTAAGACAAATAAAGAAGTAAAGTTTAGAAGTGTTATTGATATTACTGAAAATCCTTTAAATCTTGATATAAAAGAGCTTGAAGCTGCACAAGTGCCAAGGGTTTTAGATGAATGTGATTTAGCTGTGATTAATACAAATTACGCACTAGCTGCAAAGCTAAATCCTACAAAGGATTCTATTTATTTAGAAGATTTAAATAGCCCTTATGTAAATGTTATTGCGGTTAAAAAAGGCAATGAAAATAATGAAGGAGTAAAAGCTTTAATAAAAGTTATAAAAACTCCAAAAATTAAAAACTTACTTGAAGAGCAATTTAAAGGTGCTATAATCCCTGCATTTTAATTGAATGGAATTTGCAAAAGCAAATTCCTATTTCAAATTCTTTAATTTAAAGGGGATGTATTGAGATTTATTTTACTTATTTTATTTTCTCTTAGCATTTTTGCTAAAGAAATCACTTTTAAAGATGTAGTTGGTAATGAAATTACCTTAAATACTCCAGTTAAAAAAATTGCTTTAGGATTTTATTATACTGATTATTTAGCAGTTGGTGGTGTGAAGGCTTTTGATAAAGTAGTTGGATTTTCAAAAGCTGTTTGGAGTGAATGGAGTCCGATTTCTTGGCAAATGTATTTAAATGCAATGCCTAACTTAGATAAGATAACTGATTTTGGAGAAGCTGAAGCTGGGACTTTATCGGTTGAAAAGATTTTAGCGCTTGAGCCTGATGTTTTAGTGTTAGCAAAATGGCAATACGATACTTTAAAAGATACTCTAAATCCTATAAAAATCGCAAATATTCCTATCATTGTGGTAGATTATCATGAAGGAAAACTTGAAAATCACGAGATTAGCACTAAGATCTTTGGTATTTTATCAGGTGAAGAAAAAAGAGCTTTAGAAATTATGAATGATTATAAAAAGCGTTTAGAATTAATTCAAACAAGAACAAAAGATATCAAAAATAAAGCTAAAGTATATATTGAATACGGAATAAATGGACCTGCTGATAATGGAGTTACATATTCACATTATATGTGGGGAGCATTGATTGATAAGGCAAATGCTAAAAGCGTAGCCGATGGGCTTATTAAGACTTGGGGTGCAATTAATCCTGAAGAAGTATTGTTGCAAGATCCTGAGATTATAATAATTGCAGGTCGTGAAAGTGAGCTTAAGAAAAATAAAACTTCTATGGTAATGGGAAATGAAATTATTTATGAAGAGGCAAATACTAGATTAAGAGGTTTTGCTGCAAGAACTACTTGGCAAGATCTAAATGCAGTTAAAAATAAAAGAATTTTCGGTGGTTATCATAGTATGTTAAGAACTCTAAGCGATATTTTTATGCTTGAATTTATTGCAAAAGCAGCTTATCCTGAATTATTCAGTGATATTAATCCAAGTGATGATTATATAAATTATCATAAAAAATACTTACCTATTATTCCTGATGGAACATTTATGTTAAAGCTTGATGATGAGAAATTTTAACGAAGAAATTCTTACATACAAGCTAATAATTAAAAAGAGATTAAGCTTTTTATTAATCTCTTTTATTTTATGTATATTATTTTTTATCATAGATATTTCCACAGGTCCTGCTCAGCTTGATTTAATTGTAGTTTGTAAAGCTTTATTATCAAAAATATTTGATATTGATATTCAAAAAATCCATGTTAATATTGTTTATAATTTAAGACTACCTATGGCTTTAATGGCTGTTGTAGTTGGTGCTGCACTAGGTCTTGGTGGAGCATTAATGCAAACTATTTTAAACAATCCTTTAGCAAGTCCATATACTTTAGGGCTTAGTGCTGCTGCTGGTTTTGGAGCGTCTTTAATGATTGCTTTTAATGTAAGTATTATTAGCTCGTTTTTTAGCATTCCATTAGGTGCATTTTTGGCAAGCTTGTTAAGTTCAAGTGTATTATTTATGTTTGCTAAAAACAATAATTATAACACCCAAAGCCTTGTGTTGGTCGGAATAGCTTTATTATTCTTATTTCAATCTTTTTTATCTTTAGTTCAGTATTTATCAAGCCCTGAAGTATCACAGCAGATTTTGTTTTGGTTATTTGGTAGTTTATCAAAAGCAACTTACTTAAATATTTTAATAGTATTTGCTGTAACTATATTTGTTTATTTGTTTTTATTAAAGGATAATTGGGCTTTAAGCGTATTTAGATTAGGCGAAAAGAATGCTAAGGTTTTAGGTGTTAATTTGGTTTATCTTAGAATAAAGGTATTATTTTGCGTTTGTTTGGTTAGCTCGGTTGCAATATCTTTTGTAGGGGTTATTGGCTTTATCGGACTTGTTGCACCACATATTGCAAGAATAATAATAGGAGAAGATCAAAGATTTTTCCTACCCGCATCTATGATAATAGGAGCTTTATTTTTAAGTCTTGCTTCAAGTGTATCAAAAATAATAGTTCCGGGAGCATTGTTTCCGATAGGTATAGTAACTTCTTTTATAGGAGTTCCGTTTTTCTTCTTTATAATTCTAAGGAATAAAAATGCTTAAAATAAATAATCTTTATGTAAAAAAGGCAAATAAAGTAATATTAGATAATTTAAACCTAGAATTTGAATTAGGAAAAATATATGCAATTTTGGGAGCAAATGGGGTTG